>NZ_JBJGYO010000015.1:0-101512 GCF_054050035.1 Geodermatophilus sp. SYSU D00815
TCTCACCGACTCGATCGGGTAAGGCCCCCGCCCAGACCAGCGGGTTGATAGGCCGGAAGTGGAAGCACCGCAAGGTGTGCAGCTGACCGGTACTAACAGGCCGAGGACTTGCCACACACCCCGCCCATCGACCGGGGCCGGCAAACCCAGACGAAAGCGATGTGCGCGTCCACTGTGCGGTTCTGAACCAACAACCGACTTCCCGGTTGACAGGTTCACAGCGTTACGGCGGCCATGGCGAGAGGGAAACGCCCGGTTCCATTCCGAACCCGGAAGCTAAGCCTCTCAGCGCCGATGGTACTGCCCCGGAGACGGGGTGGGAGAGTAGGACGCCGCCGGACACAACCACCCGACACGGGGCCCCAGCCAACCGGCTGCGGGCCCCGTCTCGCATGCCCACCCACCGGCGGCGACTCGTCCCGATCAGCGGCGGGGTTCCTTCGTCGTCGCTCCGACGTTGTCGGCGAGCCACGCGTTGAGCACTCCGAACTCGCGCCATGCGCTGCGCACCTCGTCCAGAGCGCGCCGGGTGTGCAGCCAGTCGGCCGGCTCCCAGTGGCGGGACGCGTGCAGCGACTTGTGCTTGAGGAGATCCACCCGCGGGTGGTCCGCCGCGTAGCCGGACGGCACCCGGGTGAGCCGGTCGCCCCCGATCTCGAAGCCGGCCCCGCCGAGCCGTTCGACCTCGGCCCGCAGCCGGCCGCCCTGCACGTCGTCGGCCACGCCCCGCCGGTACCGGTCGACCTGGTCGGACTCCAGCCGCCACGCTCCGCCGGCCACGTACAGCCCGTCCGCTGAGATCTGCACGTACCAGGAGCCCGCGCCGCGTCCCTCAGGCGTGACGACCGCGCCCTGGTGCGTCTTGTACGGCGTCTTGTCGTTGCTGAAACGGACGTCCCGGTACGGGCGGAACACCTTGGCGGCCCCGAACTCGGCGGCGAGCTCCTCGACGAGGGCCAGCAGCGGCTTGCGGACGAACGCGTCGTAGTCGCCCTTGTGCCGGGTCCAGTACGTCTTGCTGTTGTCGGCCTCGAGGCCCTCGTAGAAGACGAGGCCCTCGTCGGGGAACCCCTCGAACGTCACCTGGTCTCCTCTCCGTCGTCGGGTGCGGCGAGCGCCGCGTGCCAGCGGACCTCCCGCAGCGGCGCGCCGCCGGTGTCGAGCGTGCGCGCCCAGCCGTGCTCGGCCCAGCCGGCGGACTCCAGGAAGCGGGCCGACACCCTGTCCGCCTCCGGCAGCCACGCCTGCAGTCGGGCGGCGCCGGTCGCGCGGGCCACGTCGGCGACGGCGGCCAGCAGCCGGCTGCCGTGCCCGCGCCGCCCCCACCGGGGCTCGACGAGCAGGGTCGCGATCTCCGTCGTGGGGCCGGCGGGATCCGGTGCCTCGCCCGGACCGAGCTCGGCCGGCCCGAACGCCGCGAAGCCGACGACCTGGTCGCGCTCCACCGCGACCAGCACCCCGTGCCCCGGCGTCGGGGGGGCGGTGATCGCCGCCCGCCAGGCGGACGCCGCGGCGGCGTCGTCCCACCCGTCCAGGACGGCGGCGGGCAGCACTTCGCGGTACGCCGTCCGCCACGTGACGACCTGCACCCGGGCGACCGCCTCGGCGTCCTGCGCGCGTGCGGGGCGCACCGAGGCCTCGGCCGTCCCCGTGAACCTGGGGAACGAGGGAGCGGGGTCCACCGGGGCAGCCTAGGACGGCGGCCCGACGAGAACGTGTCGTACCCGAGCGGCAGGATCGTGGGGGTGAGCACCCGACCGGAGCGGCTGCCGGCCGCCCTCGCCCGGCGCATCGCCCTGGCCGCCCAGGGCTTCGCCGAGCCGCGGCCCGCCGGCGTCGTGGACACCCGGCAGCTGCGCCGGTTGACCTCGCGGCTGGCCGTCGTCCAGATCGACTCGGTCAACGTCCTCTCCCGCTCGCACTACCTGCCGGCCTTCAGCCGGCTCGGCCCCTACCCGCGGGAGTCGCTCGACGCCCTGGCCGGTCGGCGCCGGCACCTCTTCGAGTACTGGGCGCACGAGGCGTCCTTCCTGCCGGTGCGGCTCCAGCCGTACCTGCGCTGGCGCATGGCCGCCGCCGAGGAGCACGCCTGGGGGTCGATGGTCCGCATCCAGCAGGAGCGCCCCGGTTACGTCGCCGAGATCCTCGACCGGGTGCGCGAGGGTGGCCCGCTCAAGGCGAGCGACCTGCTCGAGCCCCGGCCCGACCGCCCCGGCACCATGTGGAACTGGCACGCGGGCAAGGTCGCCCTCGAGTGGCTGTTCTACGCCGGTGCGCTGACCGCCCGGCACCGCACCGCCGGCTTCGAGCGGGTCTACGACCTCACCGAGCGGGTGATCCCGGCCGAGGTGCTCGCCGTCCCCACCCCCCGGCCGGCCGATGCCGTGCGCGAGCTGGTCCGCACCGCGGGTCGCGCCCTCGGCGTGGCCACCGAACGCGACCTGCGCGACTACTTCCGGCTCAAGCCCGCGCCGGCGCGGCAGGCGATCGCCGAGCTGGAGGAGGCCGGCGAGCTGCAGCCGGTCGAGGTCGACGGCTGGGGAGCACCCGCCTGGCTCGACCCCGGTGCCAGGCGGCCGCGGTGGATCCGGGCCCGCGCCCTGCTCAGCCCCTTCGACTCGCTGGTCTGGGAGCGGCCCCGCGTCGAGCGCATCTTCGGGTTCCGCTACCGCATCGAGATCTACACCCCGGCCGAGAAGCGGGTGCACGGGTACTACGTGCTGCCGTTCCTGCTCGGGGACCGGCTGGTCGGCCGGGTCGACCTCAAGGCCGATCGCAAGGCCGGCGTGCTGCGGGTGCAGGGCGCCTACGCGGAGGACGGCGTGGACCGCTCCCTCGTCGCCACCGAGCTGGCCGGCGAGCTCGCGCTCATGGCCGGCTGGATGGGGCTGGGAGAGGTCGCCGTCACCGACCGGGGAGACCTGGCGCGCGACCTGCAGACGGTGCTGGGGCCGGCGGCCGAGGTCGGCTGAGCCCGGCCCAGCACCCGCGTCAGGCAGGCACCGCCTTGAGCACGCGCTGGTCGCCGGAGACGGTGCGCACCGCGAGCGTGAGCTGCGCCGGACCGTCGCCACCGGCCGCGTCGTCGTCGAGGTGCGAGGCCACCCGGCCGGAGACGCTGGAGAGGTCCAGCCACACCCGCAGGCCGGGGACGACGCCGACGGTGACGTCCCCCGACACGGTCTTCACGCCCACGGTGCCGCCGGTGGCCCGGTCGATGCCGACGTCCCCCGACGCCGTGGTCACCGACACGTCGCCGGCCAGGGTGCCCACCTCCACGTCGCCGGAGGCCGTCCTCACCTCCAGGCCGCCGCCGACAGAGCCGATCCGCAGGTCGCCGGAGGCGGCGCCGATCGTGGCGCGGCCGGAGACCGAACCGATGCGCGCGTCACCGCTGGCGGTGCGCAGCTGCAGGTCGGCGCACGACTCCACGGCCGACTCGCCGCTGGCGCCGGTCAGCTCCACGCGCCCCAGCTCGCCGCGCAGGTCGACGTCGGCCGAGGCGACCGCGACGCGGGTGGCGGTACCGGTCGGGACGGTGACGCGGACGGCGAAGGACGGCGTCCGCAGCGACCGGCGCTCCGGCGCGTGGATCCGCAGCCGCGAGCCGACGAGGAAGAGGTCGACCCGGCCGGCCAGGTCCTCGGCGGCGTCGTCGAGCGGCTGGACCTCCACGACGTACTCGGCGCAGTCCTCGACCGCCTCGACCGTGACCGTGCCCGCCGCGTTGCGGACCTCCACCGCGGCGGGGCCGGTACCGACGGGGAAGCGGTGCGTCCGTGGGTCCACGGCGTCCTCCAGGGGAGAGGGGTGGGTCATGGTCAGCTGCGGGCGAAGCCCGAGTAGCGGCGGGGGCCGCGCCCCGACGGGGGAGCGGGATGCGGCTCGCGGAGGGCGCCGGACACGGCGCGCACGAGCCACGCGTTCAGGGACACGCCGGAGGCGGCCGCGGCGGCCTCCGCGCGGGCCTTGAGCGGCTCGGGCAGGCGCAGGCTGATGCGGGCGACCGCGCCGTCGTCGTCCGCCTCGTCGGCCTCGGGAGCGGGCGGCTCGGCCGGCTCGTGGTGCACCGGCGGGACCACGACCACCTCCGGATCGCCGCCGCGCACCCGGATGTCGACCAGCGCCCCCTCCAGCGCCGCGGTCACCTCGGCCGCCATGTCCGACAGCGCGTCGAGAACGGTCAGCCGGACGGCCGGCTCCATCGTGCCGGCGAGCAGCCGGGCCGTCTCGCGGGCCTGCTCGCCGCCCGCGGCGGCCGCCGTGGTGAGCGCGGTGCGCAGGGCGTCGACGTAGTGGCTGAGATCCATGGACGCCATGGTGGCGTCAGTCCTCCCGCAGGACGGTGTCGGGCCCGGCGGCGTGGCGGCGCCACGGCGCCAGCAGCCGGGCGACGTCGCGGTCGCGGTCGCGTGCGCGACGCCGGTGGTGCGGCCGGCCGAGCTGCGAGCGGAGCTCCTCGGTGTACGTCCAGTTCTCCATGGCGTCAGCATGGCACCACCATGACGCCATGACAACACCACGTTGCTGTCGCGGTGGAGTCACGGGTGGCCGGAGCCGGTGCGCCGTAGGCTCGGCGCCGTGCCTCCCGTCGTGCGGCTGCAGGTCCGAGTGATCGCCCAGACGCGGTTCGAGCCGCCGGCCGACGTGCCGTGGGAGACCGACGCCGAGGGCGGGCAGGCGCTGGCCGAGTTCGCGGGGCGCGCCTGCTACCAGTCGTGGGACAAGCCGAACCCGGCGACCGCCACGAACGAGACCTACCTGCGGCACATCCTCGAGGTCGGCCACCTCTCGGTGCTCGAGCACGGCACGGTGAGCCTGTACCTGACGGGCGTCTCCCGGTCGCTGACCCACGAGCTGATCCGGCACCGGAACTTCTCCTACAGCCAGCTCTCGCAGCGGTACGTGCCCGAGGGGGACGCCGGCTTCGTCGAACCGGCCGTCATCGCCGACGACCCGGAACTGCACGAGAAGTTCCTCGCCGCCACCGACGCCGCGCTGACCGCCTACCGCGAGCTGCTCGAGGGGCTGGAGAAGCGGTTCGCCGACGTCCCCAACGGGACGTTGCGCCGCAAGCAGGCCCGTCAGGCCGCCCGGTCCGTGCTGCCCAACGCCACCGAGACCCGGATCGTCGTGACCGGCAACTACCGTGCCTGGCGGCACTTCGTGGCGATGCGGGCCAGCGAGCACGCCGACGTCGAGATCCGCGAGCTGGCCGTCGCCTGCCTGCGGGAGCTGCAGGGCGTCGCGCCCCACGTCTTCCGCGACTTCCGCATCAGCCGGCTGGCCGACGGCACGGAGGTGGCCGCGAGCCCCTACGTGGCCGAGGCCTGATCCGCGCCTAGAGTCGACGCCCGTGGCGGACCGGACGATCGACACCCAGTACGAGGACCTGCTGCGCCGGGTCCTGGAGACCGGCACCCCGAAGTCGGACCGCACCGGCACCGGCACGACCAGCCTGTTCGGCGAGCGGCTGCGCTACGACCTCGCGCAGGGCTTCCCGCTGGTGACGACGAAGAAGGTGCACTTCAAGTCGGTCGCCTACGAGCTGCTGTGGTTCCTCCGCGGCGAGGGCAACGTGACGTGGCTGCAGCAGCACGGGGTCTCGATCTGGGACGAGTGGGCCGACGCCGACGGCGGCCTGGGCCCGGTCTACGGCGTCCAGTGGCGGTCCTGGCCCACACCCGACGGGCGGGCGATCGACCAGATCTCGGCCGTGCTGGAGACCCTCCGCACCGACCCGGACTCGCGGCGCATGGTCGTCTCGGCGTGGAACGTGGGGGCGCTCGACGAGATGGCGCTGGCGCCGTGCCACGCGCTGTTCCAGTTCTACGTCGCCGACGGCCGGCTCTCCTGCCAGCTCTACCAGCGCAGCGCCGACCTCTTCCTCGGCGTCCCGTTCAACATCGCCAGCTACGCCCTGCTCACCCACATGGTCGCCCAGCAGGTCGGCCTGGCGCCGGGGGACTTCGTCTGGGTGGGCGGCGACTGCCACATCTACGCCAACCACGTCGACCAGGTGCGCGAGCAGCTCTCCCGCGAGGTCCGGCCGTTCCCGCGGCTGACGATCGACCCGGCGCCGTCGCTGTTCGAGCACGACTACGCCGACTTCCACGTGCACGACTACGACCCGCACCCCGCCATCCGGGCCGCGGTCGCGGTCTGAGCCCGCGGGGCGCAGGGGTGCCGACCGCGGTCCGGCTGGTCTGGGCCCAGGGCTCCGGGGGCGTCATCGGGGCCGACGGCGCCCTGCCCTGGCACCTGCCCGAGGACCTCAAGCTCTTCCGCGCGCTCACCGTCGGCTCGACGGTCGTGATGGGCCGCCGGACCTGGGAATCGCTGCCGCCCCGGTTCCGGCCGCTGCCCGGCCGGCGCAACGTCGTCCTCAGCACGACGCTCGACGCCGCGGCCGGGGCCGAGGTGGCGACGTCGGTCGCGGACGTCCTCGCCGGGCACGACGAGCTGTGGGTGATCGGCGGCGGCGCGGTGTACGAGGCCTTCCTGCCGCACGCCACCGAGGCGGTCGTCACCGAGGTGGCGGGCCGCTTCGACGGCGACACCTGGGCGCCACGGCTGGACGAGGGCTGGGCACCCGCGCTGCGGGTGCCGGCCGACGGCCGCCTGGCGTCGGCGTCGGGGCTGGAGTTCTCCGTCTCCTGGTGGCGCCGGGCCGGCGCCGGCGCCCCCTCCGGTCCGGTGCCCGCCGCGCTGCGCGGGTGGTTCGGCGAGGTCACCGCGGGCCCGCTGCCGGCTCGGTAGATTCCTCCCATGAGCACCGACCCCGCGCGGCCCTTCGGGCGCGTGCTGACCGCGATGGTCACCCCGCTGGCCGACGACGGGACGATCGACCTGGCCGGCGCGCAGGAGCTCGCCGCCCACCTCGTCGACCGCGGCGCCCACGACGGCCTGGTCGTCGCCGGGACGACGGGGGAGTCCCCGACCGTCACCGACGCCGAGCAGCGCGCGGTGCTGGAGGCGGTGCTCGACGCCGTCGGCGACCGCGCCGTCGTCGTCGCCGGGGTCGGCACCTACGACACCGCGCACACCATCGAGAAGGCCCGCGACGCCGAGCGGCTCGGCGCCCACGGCCTGCTGGTCGTCACCCCGTACTACAGCAAGCCCCCGCAGGCCGGGCTGCTCCGGCACTTCACCGCGGTGGCCGACTCCACCGACCTGCCGGTCATGCTCTACGACATCCCGCCCCGGTCGGTGGTGCCGATCGAGGTCGAGACCCTGGTCCGGCTGGCCGAGCACCCGCGGATCGTGGCGGTCAAGGACGCCAAGGGCGACCTGGGGGCGATCTCCTGGACCCTGGCCCGCACCGACCTCGCCTACTACAGCGGCGAGGACATGCTGAACTTCCCGCTGCTGGCCGTCGGCGCGGTCGGCATGGTGAGCGTCGTCGGCCACGTGGTGGGCCCCCGGCTGGCCGAGCTGGTCGCCGCGGTGGAGTCGGGCGACCTGGTCAAGGCCCGGGCGGTGCACGAGAGCCTGCTGCCCGTCTACGCCGGCATCATGGGCACCGGCCAGGGCGTCATGATGGTCAAGGCGGCGCTGCGCGAGCTCGGCCTGCCGGCCGGGCCGGTGCGGCCGCCGCTGGTCGACGCCAGCGCCGAGCAGGTGGCGCAGCTGCGCGCCGACCTGACCGCCGGAGGTCTGACCCTGTGAGCGACCCGGTCACCCAGCCGCACCTCGACCTGCAGGCGCCGCCGCCGCTGCCCGAGGGGGGCCTGCGGGTCATGGCCCTCGGCGGGCTCGGCGAGATCGGCCGCAACATGGCCGTCGTCGAGTTCGACGGGAAGCTGCTGGTCATCGACTGCGGCGTGCTCTTCCCCGAGGCCGAGCAGCCCGGAGTCGACCTGATCCTGCCCGACTTCGGCGTCATCGAGCACCGCCTCGGCGACATCGTCGCCGTCGTCCTCACCCACGGCCACGAGGACCACATCGGGGCGGTGCCCTACCTGCTCCGCCTGCGCGGCGACATCCCGCTGGTGGGCTCCCGGTTCACCCTCGCGCTGG
Organism: Geodermatophilus sp. SYSU D00815; assembly: GCF_054050035.1. NCBI lineage: Bacteria > Bacillati > Actinomycetota > Actinomycetes > Geodermatophilales > Geodermatophilaceae > Geodermatophilus > Geodermatophilus sp. SYSU D00815. Next base: position 8,020 of record NZ_JBJGYO010000015.1, read on the forward strand.
TGAGCGCGAAGCTGCGCGAGCACCGGATCGACCCGGTCCTGGTCGAGGTGGCGGCCGGCGACGACCACGTGGCCGGGCCGTTCCACTGCGAGTTCATCGACGTCAACCACTCGATCCCCGACGCGCTCGCCGTCGCGGTGCAGACGCCGGCCGGCACGCTGGTGCACACCGGCGACTTCAAGATGGACCAGCTGCCGCTCGACGGCGTCCTCACCGACCTGGGCGCGTTCGCCCGGCTCGGCCTGCAGGGCATCGACCTGCTGCTGGCCGACTCCACCAACGCCGAGGTGCCCGGCTTCGTCACCTCCGAGCGGGCGATCGGGCCGGTGCTCGAGGACGTCTTCCGGCGGGCCACCCAGCGGCTGATCGTCTCCAGCTTCGCCAGCCACGTGCACCGCATCCAGCAGGTCCTCGACGCCGCGGAGACCCACGGCCGCAAGGTCGCCTTCGTCGGCCGGTCGATGGTCCGCAACATGGGCGTCGCCCGTGACCTCGGCCTGCTGCGGGTGGCGCCCGGGCTCATGGTCTCCCTCGACGAGGCGACGTCGATGCCGCCCGAGCAGGTGGTGCTGATCAGCACCGGGTCGCAGGGCGAGCCGTTGTCGGCCCTGGGGCGGATGGCCCGCGGCGAGCACCACCAGGTCACCATCGAGGCCGGCGATACCATCGTGCTCGCCTCGTCGCTGGTGCCGGGCAACGAGACCGCCGTCTACAAGGTCATCAACGGGCTGGCGCGGCTCGGGGCCACCGTCGTGCACAAGGAGACGGCGATGGTGCACGTGTCGGGGCACGCCCCGGCCGGCGAGCTGCGCACCCTGCTCAACGTGGCCAAGCCCCGCTACCTCATGCCCGTGCACGGCGAGTGGCGGCACCTGCGCGCCCACGCGGCGCTGGCCGAGCAGACCGGGATGAGCACCGACCGGGTGCTGCTCGCCGAGAACGGCGTGGTCGTGGACCTCGTCGACGGCAAGGCCACGATCACCGGGCACGTGCCCGTGGGCGACGTCTACGTCGACGGGCTCAACGTCGGCGACGTGGGGGAGGAGTCGCTGCAGGCCCGGCGCATCCTCGGCGACGAGGGGTTCGTGGCGCTCACCGTCGTCATCGAGCCGTCCACGCGGACCATCGTGCGCCCGGTCCACCTGTCCACCCGCGGCTTCTCCGACGACCCGTCGGCGTTCGACGAGGTGCTGGGGCTGGTGGAGGACAACCTCAAGCGCGCGCTGGAGGACGACGAGGTCGACCCGCACCGGCTGTCGCAGGTCATCCGCCGGACGGTCGGCAAGTGGGTGTCCGACACCCACCGCCGGCGCCCGATGATCATCCCGACCGTCCTGGAGGTCTGAGCCAGGACCCGCTGCCCCCGCAGCGGGGCCGTCAGCGCACGACGTCGATCGGTGCGATGCCCTCCTCCGCGGGGAGGGCGAAGCCCCAGACCTGCGCGTAGAACGACAGCTCGCCGTCCAGCGCGGTGCGGATGTTCTCCGCCCGCCGGAAGCCGTGCTGCTCGCCGGGGAAGAGCACGTAGGCGTGCGGCACGCCCCTGCCGCGCAGCGCCGCCACGATCGCCTCGGCCTGGTCGGGTGGCACGATCTCGTCCTCGTCGCCCTGGAAGACGGCGAGCGGGGTGCCGAGCCGGTCCACGTGCGCGATCGGCGACCGCTCGGCGTAGACCTCGGCGCCGGCCGGGTAGGGCGCCACCAGCCCGTCGAGGTAGCGCGACTCGAACTTGTGCGTCTCCGCGGCCAGCGCCGCGAGGTCGGCGACCCCGTAGTGGCTGGCGCCCGCGGTGAACACGCCGGGGCGCAGGGTCAGCGCCGCGAGCGTCGTGTAGCCGCCGGCCGAGCCGCCGCGGATGGCCATCCGGGCCGGGTCGACCCGGCCGGCCTCGGCCAGCCAGCGGGCGCAGGCGACGACGTCGTCGAGGTCGACCACGCCCCAGCGGCCTTTCAGCGCCTCGCGGTAGCGGCGGCCGTAGCCGGTGGAGCCGCGGTAGTCGACGTCGGCCACGCAGAACCCGCGCGAGGTCCAGTACTGCACGCCGAGGTCGAGCACGGACGACGCCGCCGCGGTCGGCCCGCCGTGCACGACCACCAGCAGCGGGGGCAGCGCGCCCGCCGGCGCGCCGACCTCGGGGTTGGTGGGCGGGTAGACCAGCGCGTGCGCGTGGCCGATGCCGGTGCCGCGGTCCTCGGTCGGGAAGGTCACGTGCTCGGGCCGCGAGAACCAGGCCCGGTCCAGGCCCAGGTCGCGGGCCGGCCGCAGCACCTCGGTCGCGCCCGTGTCGACGCCCACCCGCAGCACCACCGGCTCCGAGACGGGGCCGCCCGCCACGCAGACGACGTCGGTCCCGGCGGCGGTGAGCGAGCCGAAGGCGGCGTACGGCAGGTCGAGCTCGCGCAGCCCGCCGTCCGGGTCGAGCACGCCGAGCCGGTCGGCGCCGTCGCGCGCGAACGCGAGCACGACCCGGCCGTCACCGAGCAGGGCGAAGCGGCGCTGGCCGAACACCCACTGCGGGCCGGCGACGTCGCTGCCCACGTCGAGCACCAGTTCCACCCGACCGTCGGGGCGCCGGCGGTGCAGCGACCAGACGTCGGTGGCGTCGCACAGGAACCACAGCGTGCCGTCCGGGCCCCACGTCGGCTGCACCACCGACTCGCCGGCGCCGCCGGCCACCACGGTCTCGGCGCCGTCGGGCGCCCGGACCACCAGCTGCGCGGCGTCCCACGGCATGTCCGGGTGGTCCCACTGCAGCCACGAGAGCGTCGCGCCGTCCGGCCCGAGCGCGGGGTCGGAGACGAAGTCGGGCCCGCTCACCAGCACCGTCCGGGCGCCGTCGGGCGCGATCCGCACGACCTCGTTGACGACGTCGGCCGTCGACCCGCCGGCGGGATGGGTCTCCCGGACGGCGAGCACGTCCCCGCCGGGCACCGGGCGCAGGTCGGCGAACCGGACGGACGCCGGGCGCGGCGGCTGCGGGGTGACGGCGACCGGCTCGGCGTCCCCGGGCGCGAGGCGGTGCAGCCGCTGGTCGCGGAACTCGGTGAACCAGAGCGTGCCGCCGGCCACCGCCCACGCCCCGCCGCCGTACTCGTGCACGCGGGTGCGGGCGTTCCAGGGGGCGGGCAGCACGTCGACGCCGTCGCGCACCACGGCGGTCCGGCCGCCCTCGCCGGGACGCCCCTCCGCCCACCAGACGCTGCCGCCGTCGACCGCGACCCCGGCGGGCCGGGCGGCGGACCGGACTACGAGCTCGGAGGTGACGGGCGTCGGCCAGCTGCCGTACGGGAGAGCCACGGCCTCACGGTAGGTGGGCGGGACGCGGCACCCGGCGCGGGGGACGCCCGGGACGCGCGCCGGGGGAGGTGGCGGACACGACCGCTCGCCTGCCCGGTCGGGGCTCGGCGCGCCATTACCGTCTGACGCATGCCTGCCCGCAGCACGTCGACCCGCCGGCCGGCGTCGTCCACCCGGGGCCGCTCCGGGTCGACGGCGTCCCGCAAGCGGGCGCCCGCCAAGCGGACCTCCGCCGGCACCCGCAGGCCCGCCGCCAAGCAGCAGCCCACCGGCGGGCTGCTCCGCCTGGTGGGCAGCAGCTGGACGCTGCTGGCCCGTGGTGTCGGCGGCGTGGCCCGCTCGATCGCCCGGCCGGAGGAGCGCGAGCCGCTCGCGGCCGAGCACCGCCGCGACGGCGTCGGCCTGGCGGTCCTCGGCCTGGCGGTCGTGCTCGGCGCAGCGGTGTGGACCAACGGCATCGGACCGGTCGGCGCGGCGATCGCGGCGGGGTCGCGCTGGCTCGTCGGCTCGGTCGTCGTCGTCCTGCCGGTGTTCTTCTTCCTCGTGTCCCTGCGGCTACTGCGCCACCCGGCGAACCCCGAGGCCCGCGGCCGGCTGCTGATCGGCTGGATCTGCCTCGTCGCGGCCGTTCTGGGCACCGCCTCGGTGGTCGGCGGCGGCGCCGAGGACGGCCCGGCGCAGGGCCGCCCGGGCGCCGGCGGGCTCATCGGCTGGGCCGTCGGCACGCCGCTGTCGGCCGGCGTCGGCGAGGTCGTCAGCGTGGTGCTGCTCGTGCTGCTCGCCTTCTTCGGCCTGCTCGTGGTCACCGCGACGCCGGTGCACCAGATCCCCGAGCGGCTGCGCGAGCTCGGCGACCGCATGCTCGGCCGCGGCGACTACGCCGACGAGGACGACTACGCCGGCGAGGACGTCGACGAGGTCGAGGAGGAGAAGCCCCGGCGACGGGGCCGGAAGGTCGCCGCGGTCGAGGACGACCTGCCCACCGGGCCGATCGACCACGGCGCCTTCGAGGAGGCCGCGGAGGCGGTCAGCGTCACCCCGCCCCCGCCGCCGATGCCCGTGGCGCGCCCCCAGGTGGTCGACCGCACGGCTCCCCCCGAGGAGCTCGAGCCGATCACCGAGCCGGAGCAGCTGTCCATCCAGCCGGTCGAGGGCGACTACACGCTGCCGGCGCTGTCGACCCTGCGCCCCGGCACGCCGCCGCGGGCCCGGTCCAAGGCCAACGACGTCGCCATCGAGGCGATCACCGGCGTGCTCGAGCAGTTCAACGTCGACGCCGCCGTCACCGGCTTCACCCGCGGCCCGACGGTCACCCGCTACGAGGTCGAGCTCGGCCCGGCGGTCAAGGTCGAGAAGATCACCGCGCTGACCAAGAACATCGCCTACGCGGTGGCCAACGACAACATCCGCATCCTCGCGCCCATCCCGGGCAAGTCGGCGGTGGGCATCGAGGTGCCCAACTCCGACCGCGAGACGGTCAGCCTCGGCGACGTGCTGCGCTCGGGTGCGGCCAAGCAGGACCCGCACCCGATGCTCGTCGGCCTCGGCAAGGACATCGAGGGCGGCTTCGTCACCGCCAACCTGGCGAAGATGCCGCACCTGCTCGTCGCCGGCGCCACCGGGTCGGGCAAGTCCAGCTGCGTCAACTCGGTGCTGGTCTCGCTGCTGCTGCGGGCCACGCCCGACCAGCTGCGGATGATCCTGGTCGACCCGAAGATGGTCGAGCTCACGCCGTACGACGGCATCCCGCACCTGATCACGCCGATCATCACCGACGCCAAGAAGGCCGCCACCGCGCTGGCCTGGCTGGTCGAGGAGATGGAGCAGCGCTACCAGGACATGCGGGCCACCGGTGTGCGGCACATCGACGACTTCAACCGCAAGGTCGACAAGGGCGAGATCACCGCCCCGCCGGGCAGCGAGCGCGTCTACCGGCCCTACCCGTACATCCTCGCGATCGTCGACGAGCTCGCCGACCTCATGATGGTCGCCCCGCGCGATGTCGAGGACTCCATCGTGCGGATCACGCAGAAGGCGCGTGCGGCCGGCATCCACCTGCTGCTGGCCACGCAGCGGCCCTCGGTCGACGTCGTCACCGGCCTGATCAAGGCCAACGTGCCGTCCCGGCTGGCGTTCTCCACCTCGAGCGTCACCGACAGCCGGGTCATCCTCGACCAGCCGGGCGCGGAGAAGCTCATCGGCATGGGTGACGCGCTGTTCCTGCCCATCGGGGCGGGCAAGCCGCAGCGCGTGCAGGGCGCCTACGTCTCCGACGCCGAGATCGAGGCGGTCGTCGAGTTCACCAAGCGGCAGGCCGAGCCCGAGTACCGCGAGGAGGTCTTCACCGCCGCGGCGGGCGAGGCCAAGGAGATCGACGAGGACATCGGCGGCGACCTCGACCTGCTGCTGCAGGCCGTGGAGCTCATCGTCACCAGCCAGTTCGGCTCCACCTCGATGCTGCAGCGCAAGCTGCGCGTCGGGTTCGCCAAGGCCGGCCGGCTGATGGACCTCATGGAGAGCCGCGGCATCGTCGGCCCGTCCGAGGGGTCCAAGGCCCGCGACGTGCTGATCAAGCCCGACGAGCTCGAGGCCACGCTGTTCACGCTCCGCGGCGGTGCCTGACCCGGCGAGCCGGGGCGAGGTGGCGCGCGGCGCTTACGATGGATCGGTGACACCGCAGCCCCGCCATGCCCGCACCGTGGCGGTGGTCACCCTCGGGTGCGCCCGCAACGAGGTCGACTCCGAGGAGCTCGCCGGCCGGCTCGCCGCCGACGGCTACGAGCTGGTGGACGACGCCGGCACCGCCGACGCCGTCTTGGTCAACACCTGCGGCTTCATCGACAGCGCCAAGAAGGACTCCGTCGACGCCCTGCTCTCCGCCGGCGACGGCGGCGCGCGGGTGGTCGCCGTGGGCTGCATGGCCGAGCGCTACGGCAGCGAGCTCGCCGGCGCCCTGCCGGAGGCCACCGTGCTCGGCTTCGACGACTACGGGCAGATCGGCGACCGCCTCGACGACGTCCTCGCCGGGCGGCCGCTGGTGCCGCACACCCCGCGCGACCGGCGCACCCTGCTGCCGATCAGCCCGGTGGAGCGGACCCGCGCGGCCGAGGTCGCCGCGATCCCCGGGCACGACTGGCTGCGCCGCCGGCGGCTGGCCGGCGGCCCCTCCGCCGCGCTGAAGCTGGCGTCGGGCTGCGACCGCCGGTGCGCCTTCTGCGCCATCCCCACCTTCCGCGGCGCCTTCGTCTCGCGGCCGCCGGCCGAGGTGCTCGGCGAGGCCCGGTGGCTGGCCGGCCAGGGCGTGACCGAGCTGGTGCTGGTCAGCGAGAACTCCACCTCCTACGGCAAGGACCTGGGCGACCTGCGCCTCCTGGAGGAGCTGCTGCCGCGGCTGGCCGACGTCGACGGCATCGCCCGGGTGCGGGTCGCCTACCTGCAGCCGGCGGAGCTCCGGCCGGGGCTGCTCGAGGTGATCGCCGGCACCGACGGGGTCGCCCCGTACTTCGACCTGTCGTTCCAGCACTCCTCGGCGTCCCTGCTGCGCCGCATGCGGCGCTTCGGCGGCACCGACGACTTCCTCGCGCTCGTCGAGCGCGCCCGCTCCCTCGCGCCCACGGCCGGCTTCCGCACCAACGTCATCCTCGGCTTCCCCGGGGAGACCGAGGACGACGTCGCCGAGCTGGAGCGCTTCCTCACCGAGGGCCGCCTCGACGCGGTCGGTGTCTTCGGCTACTCCGACGAGGAGGGCACCGAGGCGGTGCGCCTGCCCGGCAAGCTCGACCAGGCGGAGATCGACGACCGGGTCCGGCGGATCACCGACCTGGTCGAGGAGCTGACCGCGCAGCGCGCCGAGGAGCGCATCGGGGAGCGGGTCGACGTCCTGCTGCTCGAGGACCTCGGGGGCGGGGAGTGGGTCGGGTCGGCCGCCCACCAGGACCCCGACAGCGACGGCACGACGACGGTCACCGGGGTGCCCGCCGGCGCGGGGCCCGGAGAGGTCGTCGCCGCCGAGGTGACCGGCAGCGACGGCGTCGACCTCGCCGCGGCCGCTCTCGTCCCGGCCCGCTCCGCGGCCGTACGGTGACCGGCATGAGCGCCGTCGCCCCGGACCCCGCGGCCACCCCGCCGCAAACGGCACGGCTGGTCAACCTGCCGAACGCGCTCACCGTCCTGCGGCTGGCCGTCGTCCCGGTGTTCGCCGTCCTGCTGCTGTCCGACCACGGCGACTCCACCGCCGGGCGCTACTGGGCCACGCTGTTCTTCGCGCTGGCGATCATCACCGACCGCTACGACGGGCTGATCGCCCGGCGCCGCGGCCAGGTGACCGAGTTCGGCAAGCTGGCCGACCCGATCGCCGACAAGGCGCTCACCGGCACCGCGCTCATCGGGCTCTCCGTCCTCGCCCTCCTGCCCTGGTGGGTGACCCTGGTCATCCTCGTCCGCGAGGTGGGCGTCACGCTCCTGCGGTTCTGGGTGATCCGGCACGGGGTCATCGCCGCAAGCCGCGGCGGCAAGGCCAAGACCGTTCTGCAGGCCCTGGCGATCGGGCTGTACATCCTGCCGCTGACCGGCGTGCTCGCCAGCGCCCGCTGGTGGGTGATGGGCATCGCGCTCCTGCTCACCGTGGTCACCGGGCTCGACTACGTGTACCGGGCGCTGACCCTGCGCCGCACCAGCGCCCGCGCCCTGGCGGCCGCCGCCGAACGCCGCGCGGCGAAGGGGACCTCCGGCCCGGTGACCGACAGCGCCGCGTGAAGGGGCCGGCCGCGTGACCGAGCCGGCCGCCCGGCTGCACCGGGCCCTGCTCGCGCGGGGTGACACGGTCGCCGCCGCGGAGTCGCTCACCGCGGGGTTGTTCTGCGCCACGCTGGCCACCGTCCCCGGCGCCAGCGCCACCCTGCGCGGCGGCGCGGTCGTCTACGCGACCGACCTCAAGGCCGCCCTCGCCGACGTCCCCGAGGACCTGCTGGCGGCGCACGGGCCGGTCAGCCCGGAGACCGCAGCCGCGCTCGCCGAGGGCATCCGCGCGCGGTGCGGGTCCACCTGGGGCGTCGGCCTGACCGGCGTGGCGGGGCCGGACCCCGTCGACGGGCACGGCCCCGGGCGGGTCTACCTCGGCCTCGCCGACGGCCACCGCACGGACGTCGTCGCGCTCGACCTGCCCGGCGACCGGCAGGCGGTGCGCGAGGCGGCGGTCGCCGCCGCGCTCGACGGGCTGCTGGCGCGGCTCGGGAACGACGCGCCTGACCACGGCGTTACGCCGTGAGCGGACGCGGCCCGGTCGGGTGGGATCCCGGGGGTGGCGCCGCGTACCGTGAGCGCACGGCGCCTCCCCGGGGCGCCGCCGCTTCCCACAGGCAGGACAGGAGACGGCCATGACGCTGCTGCGCACCCAGCTCGGGAACACCCTGCGGGGCCACCGGCTGCGCCAGCGCCGCACGCTGCGCGACGTCTCCGGCAAGGCCCGGGTGAGCCTGGGCTACCTCTCCGAGGTCGAGCGGGGGCAGAAGGAGGCCTCCTCGGAGCTGCTCGCCTCGATCTGCGACGCCCTCGACGTCGAGCTCGCCGACCTGCTCGTCGAGGTCAGCACCTCGCTGCGCCACGACTCCGGCACCGCCACGGTCCGCCCGCTCGCGCCCTCCGCCGAGCCCGCGGCGGAGACCGCCGCCCCGGCCGCGACGGCGCAGCCCGCCCCGGTCCCCGCCGCCGAGCCGGCGCTGGCGCTCGTCGGCGCGGGCCAGCCGAGCCGGGCCGCGGCCCGCCGCGGGGCGGTCTCGCTCGCCGCCTGACGCGGCCGTTGCCCGCTCGCGCCCCCGGCGGAGCCCGCACCCGGGCCGAGCAGGCCCTGCAGCGCACGCGGCGGGGCCTGCTCGACGGTGCCGCCCGGGCGTTCGCGGCCGCCGGGCCCCGGCGCACCAGCATGCAGGCCATCGCGGCCGCGGCGGGCGTCGCCAAGGCGACGCTCTACAACCACTTCCGCACCAAGGACGAGGTGGCCCGCGCCCTGCTCGCGGCCGAGCTGGACCGGGTCACCGCGCTGGCCGCCGGCCTGCCGCTCGCCGACGCGCTGGCCGCGCTGTCCGACGAGGCCGCCGGCCACCCGGTGCTGAGGCGGCTGGCCGAGAACGAGCCCGACGTGCTGGCCGCCGTCCTCGGCGCCGACCCGGAGCGCTGGGCCGGCGTCACCGGCCGGCTGGCCGCCGCGCTCGGGGTGGACGACGAGGCCGCCGAGCTGGCCGCCCGGTGGCTGCTGGGGGTCGTCCTGCAGCCCGGCCGGTCGGGGCTGCGGCACCGCGCCGCCGCCCGCCTCGCCGCGGCCCTCGGCCCGTCCGCGGCCACGATCAGCTGAGCTGGTCGTGAGGGTTCCTCCCTCGCGGTGCGGCGTGGGGGAGGACCTCCCGGGATCAGGTCGGCTGATCCGAGCCGATGGTCAGCGGGCCGCCTTCGCCGCGTCGAGCTCGGCGCGGGTGGGCGGGTCGGCCCCCACCCGCGTGCAGTTCAGCGCCGCGACCAGCAGGGCGTCGTCGAGGATCGCGGTCAGCCGGTCGTCGTCGAGGGCGTCCAGCGCGCCGCGGGTGGTCACCCCGGCGGTCAGCAGCTCGCTCAGCAGCCCGGCCGCCAGCGAGTCCCCGGCGCCCACGGTGTCGGCGACCGCCACGGCGGGCGGCGTGCGGTGCCGCACCGGCCGGCCCGGGCGGGCCACCCGCAGCGGCGCGCCGCCGTCGGTGAGCAGCACCAGCCCCGGCCCCCGATGCGCCCAGCGGACGGCGGCCTCGTCGAGGTCGGTGGTGCCCGGCTCCAGCCACGCCAGGTCCTCGGCGCTGACCTTCACCACGTCGGCGCGGGCCACGAGCCGGTCCAGCCTCTGCCGCACCGCCGCGGCGCCGTTGCCCAGGCTCGCCCCCACCGGCCCGTCGGCCAGCATCGGGCGGATGTTGGGGTCGACGCTCACCAGCGTGGCGCCGTCGTCGTCCAGCCGCTCCACCAGCCGCGCGATCGCGTCGCTGCCCGGCGGCGTCCAGCTGGAGATCGAGCCCACGTGCACGATGCCCGGCGGGTCGCCGTACACGGCGGCGAGCTCGGCGTCGGTCCACTGCCAGTCGGCCGCGCCCAGCACGTGGAAGCCGTAGTCGGGGGAGCCGTCCGGGCCCAGGCCGACGACGGCGAGGCTCACCGGCTCGACGGCCGCGACCAGGCCGTCGAGCGCCACGCCCGACAGCTCGGCGTGCCGGCGCAGCGCCGGGGCGAGCGGGCCGGTGCCCAGCCGCGCGAGCAGCCGCACCGGCGCGCCCAGGCGGCCGGCGGCGACGGCGACGTTGAGCGCGTTCCCGCCGGGGCGGGCGACGTAGCGCGGCGCCGTCCCCTCCGGGCCGGCGTCCCCCGACGGGTCGGGGATCAGGTCGACGACGAACTCGCCGAGCACGCTCAGCACCGGGTTCCCTGCAGGCACCCTGCGACCCTAGCCGCGGGAACCCTGCGGCGAGCCGAGCAGTTGCCCGCGGTAGCGCAACACCTGCGACGATGTTGCGGACGACAGATGCTCGCGGTCCGGCCGGACCTCGCGCCGGACAGGAGGAACGAATGCCCAACCCGTTCGTGAAGTTCTGGAAGTACCTCACGGCCTCGGCGAACGCCAAGATCGACGAGAAGGCCGACCCCAAGATCCAGATCGCCCAGGCGATCGAGCAGGAGCAGCAGCGGCACCAGGCGCTGGCCAACCAGGCCGCCGCCGTCCTGGGCAACCAGCGGCAGCTGGAGATGCGGCTCAACCGCCAGCTGGGGGAGGTGGAGAAGCTGCAGGCCTCCGCCCGCCAGGCGCTGGTCCTCGCCGACCAGACCCGCGCCAAGGGCGACGCCGCCAAGGCCGCCGAGTACGAGAACGCCGCGCAGGCGTTCGCCACGCAGCTGGTGGCCGCCGAGCAGGCGATGGAGGACCTCAAGCGCAGCCACGACGAGGCGCTGCAGGCCGCCGAGCAGGCGCGCGGCGCGGTCGAGCAGAGCCGCATGCGGCTGCAGACGACGCTGGCCGAGCGCACCAAGCTGATGAGCCAGCTCGAGCAGGCGAAGATGCAGGAGCACGTCGCCGACTCGCTGCGGCAGGTCAACGAGCTCTCCGCGCCGGGCAACACCCCGAGCCTGCAGGAGGTCCGAGACAAGATCGAGGCCCGCTACGCCAACGCCCTCGGGCAGGCCGAGCTGGCGCAGACCTCGGTCGAGGGCCGCATGCTGGAGGTGCAGAAGGCCACCCTCGACGTCGCCGGCGCGTCGCGGCTGGACCAGATCCGCGCCTCCATGGGCGGCGGTCCCGCCGCGGTCGAGAGCGGTGCGGCCGCGCCGGCGATCGAGCAGGGCACGACGCCCGTCGAGCAGCCGGCCGACGCGCCGGTGGCCGAGCCGGCGCAGCGCCAGGAACCGACCGCCTGAGCCGGCCCGGGTGTCCGGCCCCGCCTACCCGCCCGACGTCCACTCCGGGGACGGCGGGGAGGTCAGCGCCGTCCTGCGGCGGGCCGGCACCCCGCCGGAGCTGACGCACGGCTCCGGTGGCGGGGCCTCCTACCTCGCCACCGGGGCCGGCACGCGCGGCGCGTTCGGGCTCTACCGGTGGGACATGGGGCCGCGCCCGAGCGGCCCCGCGCCGCACTTCCACCGCAGCATCACCGAGTCCTTCTACGTGCTCTCCGGAACCGTGCGGCTGCACGACGGCCGGGGCTGGGTCGACGCCGGCGCCGGCGACTTCCTCTTCGTGCCCGAGGGCGGCGTGCACGGCTTCCGCAACGAGTCGGGCGAGCCGGCGTCGATGCTGCTGCTGTTCACCCCCGGCGCGCCGCGGGAGGACTACTTCGAGACGCTCGCCGACGAGGTCCGCCGCGACGCGATGACCGCCGACGACTGGACGGAGTTCTACCTCCGCCACGACACCTTCTGGGTCGACGGCGGCTAGCGCACCGTCAGCGGCGGCGGCCGGCCCGGCTCGCCGGTGCGGGCCCGCGGGTCGACGGGGGAGCGGGCCGCCTGGCAGCGGGGGCACCACCAGGTGACCCGCTCCTGGGTGTCCGGGCCCTGCTCGCCGAGCAGGATGGGCGTGCGGCAGCGGCGGCACGGCCGGCCCTTGCGACCGGCGACCCAGTGGTCCTCGCCGCGGCGGAGGATGCCGGTGGTGCTCTGCTCGGGGTGCTCGCGGTTGGCGAGCATCAGCGTGCGGGCCCGCTCCACCAGCTCCCGCAGGTTGCCCACGTCGGCGACCCGGGCCCACGGGTGGACGCCGCACAGGAACAGCGACTCGACCTTGTAGAGGTTGCCGATCCCGGCGAGGTTGCGCTGGTCCAGCAGGGCGACGCCGATCTGCTCGTCGGGGTGGGCGCGCAGCCGGCGCAGCGCCTCGTCCAGGTCCCAGTCCGGCCCCAGCACGTCGGGGCCCAGGTGGCCCACCAGCTGGTCCTCGTCGGCGGTGGGCACGAGCGCCATGTCGTGCAGCCGGTAGCCGACGGCCTCCCAGTCGTCGGTCGCCAGCACCGCCCGGATGTCGTACGCCGGACCGCCGCGCCACTTCGCCCCCGGCCGGTAGAGGTGCCAGCTGCCGTCCATGCGGAAGTGGGTGCGCAGGGTGCGGTGGTCGTCGAGGCGGATGAGCAGGTGCTTGCCGCGCGGCACCACCTCGCGCACGCCGACCCCGGCGAGGTCGACGGCGGCCAGCTGCGGCACCCGGAACTCCCCGCGGCGCAGCGTGGCGCCGGCCAGCGCCTGCTGCATGCGCTTGGCCGCCAGCCAGACGGTGTCTCCCTCGGGCACGGCGCCCAGTCTCCCCGTCCTCCGTCGTCCCTGCTCCCGGGCCGTGTGAGACCGCCGACAGCGGGGATGACGGGAACCCGCCGGCGCGCTGGTGTGCGACGTGGACGGAGCGACGCGACTGCGCACCCTGCTGGGCGGTGGGACGGCGGCGGAGCCCGCGGCCGAGCCGGTGACGGTGACCGTGGCCCGGGTCGTCCGCCCCGAGCACCGCGCCGAGTTCGAGCGCTGGGCGGAGGACGTCCTCGCCCTGGCCGCCCGCTTCCCCGGCAACCTCGGCACCTCGCTGCTCCACCCCGGCCCGGGCAGCCGGGAGTACCACCTGGTCTACCGCTTCGCCGACGGCGAGTCGCTGGCCGGCTGGGAGCGCTCGCCCGAGCGCCGCGCGGCCCTCGAGCGCCTCGACGCCATGGTCGACGAGGTGCGCTACGCCCGCGTCGCCGGCCTGGAGAGCTTCTTCACCCGGCCCGCGACGCCCGGTCCGCGCTGGCGGTCGACGCTGCTCACCATCGTCGCCGTCTTCGCGATCACCTCGCCGCTGCAGCTGTTCGTCTTCCCCCACCTGACGAGCTGGCCGCTCGAGGCCCGGCTGCTGCTGTCGGCGGTCGTGGTGGTGGTGCTGCTGGGCTACGTGGTCATGCCGCTGCTGACCCGGGTGTTCCGCCGCTGGCTGCACCCGCGTCGCGACTGACCCGACGGCGCACGCCGGCGCCGTCCGTCCCGACGGCGCCGCTCGCCGCTCAGTCGAGCGGGCGCACGCCGGTCGCGCTGGTGCCGCGGTCGCCGCTGGTGCGGGTGAACTCCACCCGCTGGCCCTCGGTGAGCTCGCGGTAGCCGCCGGAGTCCTCGATCTCGGAGAAGTGCACGAAGACGTCGTCCCCGCCGTCGTCGGGGGAGATGAACCCGAAGCCCTTGTCGGGGTTGAACCACTGCACCGTCCCCTGGGCCGCGCCGCCGGCCGGGCGCCGGCTCCCGCGGCTGCCCCGGTCGCGGTCGTCGCGGCGCTCGCCGCGGTCGCCGCGGTCCCGGTCGCGGCCGGCCGGCGGCCGCAGGTCGCGGCGGGACGGCGCGAGGAAGCGCACGGAGTCGGCCTGCAGCCCGCGCGGGCCCTCGACCAGCTCGAACTCGACGCGGTCGCCCTCCTCGGGCTCCTCGCCGCGGCCGCGCACCGCGGAGACGTGCACGAACACGTCGTCGGGGACGATGAACCCGAAGCCCTTGTCACCGTCGAAGCGCGCCACGGTGCCGGTGAGCACCGGCCCGCGCCCGCCGGACCCGCGCCCGGCGTCACGGCCGGTGTCGCGGCCGGTGTCGCGGCCGGTGTCGCGTCCCCCGCGCGGCTCCCGCCGGTCGTCCCGGCCCCGTCCGCCGCGGGCGTCGCCCAGCGGCCGGACCTCTTCCGCCTGCGGACCCCGGGGACCGGGCGCAGCCGTGTACTCGACCCGCTGGCCCTCGTCGAGGGTGCGGAAACCCCCGGTGTCCGCGATGGCCGAGAAGTGGACGAAGACGTCGTCCCCGCCGCTCTCGGGCTCGATGAACCCGAACCCCTTCTCCGGGTTGAACCACCGCACCGTGCCGACTGCCATCTGCTGCTCGTCTTCCCGCGGGCACCCGCCCGCGTCCTCCGGACGGTCCACCGTGCTGGTGGACCTCGTTCTCCCCACCAGCGTCCCAGGCGCGGGACCCCCGCGCCGTCGCCGGGTCAGCCGCGCAGCCGCAGACCCCGCGGTGTCGCGGCGAACCCGGCCGCCTGCAGGGCCGCCGACAGCGGGGTGGACTCGTGCACCGAGGCGCCGTCGGCCTTCTGCACCACCATGCGGCCCAGCGCCCCGGCCGCCACCGCCCCCGACAGGGCCGTGGCCGCCTCCTTGAGCACCTGCTCGTCCTCGGTCCACGACAGCAGCGTCTTGCCGCCGCGCTCGACGTAGAGGACGAGCTCACCGTCGACCAGGACCACCAGCGCGCCGGCCTTGCGCCCGGCCCGGTGCCCGCTCGACCGCCGCTCGGTGCCCTCGCCGATGCCGACGGCCTCCTCGGCGTCGCCGGGAGCGCGCTCCGGCCAGGGCAACGCCGCGCCGTAGACGTTGGCCGGGTCGGTGGCCGCGAGCACGACCGCGCCGGCCGGCACGCGGTCGGGGGCGGCGAAGCTCCGCAGCCGGTCGACCGCGCCGGCGGTGCCGAACTGCGCCGCGCCCAGGGTCTCGACGAAGTACCCGCGGCGGGCTCGGCCGTTCTCCTCGAAGGCCCGCAGCACCGGGTAGACCGCCGAGAAGCCGCCGCTCACCTGCTCGGCCTGCACGGCGCCGCGGGTGAGGACGCCGTGCCGCTCGAGCAGCGCCTCGGCGCGCGCGGTGGTGCGCCTGGTCGGGTTGGCCTCGCGGTCGGGCAGCCGGGACCAGCGGCCGGCCACCGTCGGGGGGCCGGTGCGCGAGGGCATCGCCGGCCGGCCCAGCCGCGGCCGCCCGTAGCGGGACCGCGTCAGCCGCGGCTGCGGCGCCGCCGCGCGCTTGTGCGTGCCGCCCCCGGCCAGCCGCGTGCGCAGCGGCGCCAGCGTGTCGTTGGTCAGGTGGCCCGACCACACGAGGTCCCAGACGACGTCGGCCAGGGCGGTGTCGTCGGTGGCGCCGACGAGGTCGGACAGGCCGCGGAAGAACAGCGCCTGACCACCGGCCAGCTGCTCGAGCACCGCGGCGCCGACCGACTCGGGCTCGGGGCTCTCCAGCGGCTCGGGCAGGAGCACGTCGGCGAGGTCGGCGGGCACCAGGCTGATCCAGCCGTCGCCGCCGGGCAGCCCCCCGGCGCCGGCCCACAGCACCTCACCGGCACTGGTCAGCTCGTCGAGCATCGCGGGGGAGTAGTCGCGCACCCGGGTGGGCAGCACCAGCGCCTCCAGCGCCGACGCCGGCACCAGCGCCCCGGCCAGCTGCTCGACGACGGCCAGCACGCCGTCGGCCCCGCGCAGCCGGCTGCCCACCGACTGCCAGGACGGCGTGAACCGCGCCAGCGTGCCGATCGGCACGGGCTCGACCTCCTGGCGCAGCTTGGCCAGGCTGCGGCGGCGGACCGACCGCAGCACGTCGGCGTCGCACCACTCCTGCCCGACGCCGCCGGGGCGGAACTCGCCGGTGACCAGCCGGCCGGTGCCGACCAGGCGCTGCAGGGTGGCGGTCACCACGGCCACGCCCAACCCGAGGCGGGCGGCGACCTCGGCCGGCTGGAACGGCCCGTGGGTGCGGGCGTAGCGGCCGATGACGTCGCCGAGCGGGTCGGCCACCGGCTCGGTGAACACCTCGGGGACGCCGACCGGCAGCGCCGTGCCGAGGGCGTCGCGCAGCCGGCCGGCGTCCTCGATGGCGACGAACCGCTCGTGCCCGGCGATGCGCACCTCGAGCGCCCGCCGCGACGCGACGAGCTCCTCGAGCCAGGCGGGGGGCACGCCGCGGGCCATCGCCTCGGCGGCGGTGAGGTCGCCGACGAACCGCAGCAGGTCGGCCGCGCCGTCGAGGTCGCGGGGGTGCCGGTCGGCGGGCAGCCGCTGGAGCTCGCGCTCGATCTCTGCCATCGCCTCGGCGTCGAGCAGCTCGCGCAGCTCGGAGCGGCCGAGCAGCTCGGCGAGCAGGCCGGTGTCGAGCGCCAGCGCCTGCGCCCGGCGCTCGGCCAGCGGTGCGTCGCCCTCGTAGAGGAACTGCCCGACGTAGCCGAACAGCAGCGACTGCGCGAACGGCGAGGCGCTCTGGGTCTGCACGTCGGCGACCCGGACCCGGCGGGAGCGGACGTCGCGCATCAGCTCGACCAGGCCGGGCACGTCGTAGACGTCCTGCAGGACCTCGCGCGCGGCCTCGAGGGTGATCGGGAAGGACGGGAAGTCGGCGGCGACCCCGAGCAGCTGCGCGGCGCGCTGCCGCTGCTGCCACAGCGGGGTGCGCTTGCGGGGGTCGCGGCGCGGCAGCAGCAGCGCGCGGGCCGCGCACTCGCGGAAGCGGCTGGCGAACAGCGCGGAGTTGCCGACCTCGGCGGTGACCTCGCGCTCGACGTCGTCGGGGTCGAGGACGGCGAGCTCGGCGTCGGGCGGCTCGCCGGTGGTGTCGGGCAGCCGCAGCACGATGCCGTCGTCGGAGTGCATGGAGGCGACGTCGACGCCGTAGCGCTCCCGCAGCCGGGCGGCGAGCACCAGCGCCCACGGGGCGTTGACCTGCGCGCCGAAGGGGGAGTGGACGACCAGGCGCCAGTCGCCGAGCTCGTCGCGGAACCGCTCGACCAGCAGCGTGCGGTCGTCGGGCAGGTGGCCGGTCGCGGCCTTCTGCTCGGCGAGGTAGGTGACCAGGTTGGCCGCGCCCCACTCGTCGAGGCCGGCGGCCCGGGCCCGCTCGAGCCCCGCCTCCGGGGTGGCCGAGCCGACCTCGCGGAGGAAGGCGCCCAGCGCCCGGCCCAGCTCCAGCGGACGGCCGGGCGCGTCGCCGTGCCAAAACGGCATCTTCCCCGGCTGGCCGGGGGCGGGGCTGACCAGCACGCGGTCGTGCGTGATCTCCTCGATCCGCCACGACGACGACCCGAGCAGGAAGACGTCGCCGACCCGCGACTCGTAGACCATCTCCTCGTCGAGCTCGCCGACCCGCCGCCCGCCGGTCTCGCCCGCGCCGGCGACGAGGAAGACGCCGAACAGCCCGCGGTCGGGGATGGTGCCGCCGCTGGTGACCGCCAGCCGCTGGGCGCCGGCCCGCGCGGTGAGCGTGTCGGTGACGCGGTCCCAGGTGAGCCGGGGGCGCAGCTCGGCGAAGGCGTCGGAGGGGTAGCGGCCGGCTAGCATGTCGAGGACGGCGTGCAGCGCCGACTCCGGCAGCGAGGTGAACGGCGCCGACCGGCGCACCAGCGCGCCCACCTCGTCGACCGTGCGCGGACGCTCGGAGACGATCGCGACGACCTGCTGGGCCAGGACGTCGAGCGGGTTGCGCAGGTAGCGGATGGACTCGATCGCGCCGGCCTTCATCCGCTCGGCGACCAGCGCGCACTGCACGAGGTCGCCCCGGTACTTCGGGAAGAGCACGCCGCGGCTGACCGCGCCGACCTGGTGCCCGGCGCGGCCCACGCGCTGCAGTCCGGAGGCGACCGTGGGCGGGGCCTCCACCTGGACGACGAGGTCGACGGAGCCCATGTCGATGCCGAGCTCGAGGCTGGAGGTGGCGACGACAGCGGGCAGCCGGCCGGTCTTGAGGGCCTCTTCCACGATCGCCCGCTGCTCGCGGGAGACCGAGCCGTGGTGCGCGGCGGCGACCGGCTGGAACGCCTCGGGCAGCCCGCCGCCGGACCCGGCCTGCGCCATGAGGGCGGCCGCGTTGGTGCCCGGCGGCACCGGCTCGCCGGTCGCCCGCTCGTAGGCGAGCTCGTTGAGCCGGCTGGTCAGCCGTTCGGCCAGCCGGCGGGAGTTGGCGAAGACGATGGTGCTGCGGTGGGCCTGCACGAGGTCGAGCACCCGCTCCTCGACCGCCGGCCAGATCGACGAGCGCGGCTCGGCGCCGGCGGCGGACCCGGAGAACTCGCCGGTCGGCTGGCCGAGCTCGCCCATGTCCTCGACCGGGACGACGACCGAGAGGTCCCACTCCTTGCGCGCCTGCGGGGCGACCACCTGCACCGGCCGGCCGCCGGCGAGGAAGGTGGCGACCTCCTCGATCGGCCGCACGGTGGCCGACAGCCCGATCCGCTGGGCCGGCCGCTCGAGCAGCTCGTCGAGCCGGTCGAGCGTGACGGCCAGGTGCGCGCCGCGCTTGGTGTCGGCGACCGCGTGCACCTCGTCGACGATCACCGTCTCCACGCCGCGCAGCGCCTCGCGGGCGGAGCTGGTGAGCAGCAGGAACAGCGACTCCGGCGTGGTGATGAGGATGTCGGAGGGGCGCCGGGCGAAGGCGCGGCGCTCGTCGGCGGGCGTGTCCCCGGAGCGGATCGCGACGGAGATCTCCGGCCGCGGCTGCCCCAGCCGCAGCGCCGCCTGGCCGATGCCGGTCAGCGGCGCGCGCAGGTTGCGCTCGACGTCGACGGCGAGCGCCTTGAGCGGTGAGACGTAGAGGACCCGGCAGCGGGCCTGCTCGTCGGCGGGCGGCGGCGTGCTGGCCAGCCGGTCCAGCGACCACAGGAACGCCGCCAGCGTCTTGCCGGACCCGGTGGGGGCGACGACGAGCGCGTGCTCGCCGCTGCTGATCGCCGACCACGCGCCCTCCTGGGCGGCGGTCGGCGCCTCGAACGCACCGGTGAACCAGGCCCGCGTGGCCTCGGAGAACCGGTCGAGAGTCGACACGGCGACAAGTCTCCACGCGGGGACGACAGTTCGCCGGGCTGCTCGGGCCGCCGGCGGGCGCACCGCCCCGAGCGCCGTGGTGCCGCTGTGCACGGGCGGCCCGGCGACGGTCCCGGCCGCCCCCGGGTGACGTCGGGCACACTGCCTGGCATGCGCCACGCCCTGTACGAGACCGAGCACGACGAGTTCCGCGACATGGTCCGCGCCTGGGCCGAGAAGAACGTCGCCCCGTTCCACGCCGAGTGGGAGAAGGCGGGCATCGTGCCGCGCGAGGTGTGGCTCTCCGGCGGGCAGCAGGGCCTGCTCGGCACGGACATCGAGGAGCGGTACGGCGGCGGGGGCGTGCGCGACTTCCGCTACAACGCCGTCCTCGACGAGGAGATGACGCGGATCGGCGCGAGCGGCGTCGGCTTCGGGCTCCACAACGACGTCGTCGCCCCCTACCTGCGCGACCTCGCCACCGAGGAGCAGAAGCAGCGCTGGCTGCCGGGGTTCTGCAGCGGCGAGCTGATCACCGCGATCGCGATGACCGAGCCGGGCACCGGCAGCGACCTGCAGGGCATCACCACGAGCGCCCGCAGGGACGGCGACGGGTGGGTGCTCAACGGCGCGAAGACGTTCATCACCAACGGCATCAACGCCGACCTGGTCATCGTGGTCGCGCGCACCGACGTCGACGCGCCGGCCGCCAAGGGCACCAGCCTGCTCGTCGTGGAGCGGGGCATGCCCGGGTTCACCCGCGGCCGCAACCTCGAGAAGGTGGGGCTCAAGGCGCAGGACACCGCCGAGCTGTTCTTCGACGACGTCCGGGTGCCGGCCGAGAACCTGCTCGGCACCGAGAACCGCGGCTTCTACCACCTGATGGAGAACCTGCCGCAGGAACGGCTGTCGATCGCGGTCGGCGCGGTTGCCTCGGCCGAGACGGTGCTGGCGCAGACCCGCGAGTACGTCACCGGCCGGACGGCGTTCGGCAGGCCCGTGGGCTCGTTCCAGAACACCCGCTTCGTGCTGGCCGAGCTGCACACCGAGGCCACGATCGCCCGCACGTTCGTCGACGAGTGCGTCCGCCAGCTCAACAGCGGCGACCTCACCGCCGTCGACGCCGCCATGGCCAAGTGGTGGACGACGGAGCTGCAGAACAAGGTCGCCGACCGGTGCCTGCAGCTGCACGGCGGCTACGGCTACATGGACGAGTACCCGGTCTCCAAGGCCTGGCGGGACGCGCGGGTGCAGTCCATCTACGGCGGCACCAACGAGATCATGAAGGAGATCATCGGGCGCTCGTTGGGCTTGTAGCGAGATGCCCTGACCCGGTCGGTGGCCTCTGCCAGACTCACGGGCCGTGACGACCCTGCCGGCCACCGACACCAT
The DNA here is from genome assembly GCF_054050035.1 of Geodermatophilus sp. SYSU D00815. Taxonomy (NCBI): domain Bacteria; kingdom Bacillati; phylum Actinomycetota; class Actinomycetes; order Geodermatophilales; family Geodermatophilaceae; genus Geodermatophilus; species Geodermatophilus sp. SYSU D00815. The sequence goes on from NZ_JBJGYO010000015.1 coordinate 28,763, forward strand.
CCGCGTCCAGCGGCGCACCGTCGGGGTGCTGTCCGGCGCGGTGGCGCTGGCCGGTCTCGGCGTGACCGTCGGCATCACCGTCGGCGGGCTGCTCGCCCGCGACGTCGCCGGCACCGACAGCGCGGCCGGCCTGGGGCAGACGGCGGGTGTGCTCGGCGCGGCGGTGATCGCGGTGCCCCTGGCCCGCCTGTCCGACCGGTCCGGCCGGCGGGCGGGGCTGGCGGCCGGGTACGGCGTCGCGGTCCTCGGCGCGGTGCTGACCGTGGTGGCGGCGGCGCTGTCGTCGCTGGCCCTGCTCCTGGTCGGGTTGTTCGCCTTCGGCGCCGCCACGGCGTGCGGGCTGCAGGCCCGCTACGCGGCGGCCGACCTGGCGGCGGCGGAGCGGCGCGGCCGCGACCTCTCCCTCGTCGTCTGGGCGACGACGGTCGGGTCGGTGCTCGGCCCCAACCTCGCCGGTCCCGGCGACGGCCTGGGCCGGGCGCTGGGCCTGCCGGCGCTCGGGGGCGCCTTCGTCGTCTCGATCGCCGTCTTCGCCGTCGTGGCCGCCGGGCTGCTCGCGCTGCTGCGGCCCGACCCGCTGCTGCTGGCCCGCCGCCTCGGCGGTTCGGGCGCCCCGGTGGACCGGCCGCGCGGCGCGACCGCCGCGGCGCTGCGCGCGGTGTGGGCGCAGCCGGGCGGGCGGCTCGGCCTCGCCGCGGTCGTCGTCGCCCACTCGGTGATGGTGGGCGTAATGGTCATGACCCCGGTCCACATGGGGCACGCGGGCGGGGACGAGGGGGCGACGCTGCGGGTCATCGGCCTGGTGATCAGCGTGCACGTGGCCGGGATGTACCTGTTCTCCCCGCTCGTCGGGCTGCTCGCCGACCGGGCCGGCCGGACGACGACGGTCGCCCTCGGCGGCCTCCTGCTCCTGCTGGCGGCCGTGCTGGCCGGCACGGCCGCGCCCGGGGCGGCGCTGCAGCTGGGGGCGGGGTTGTTCCTGCTGGGCCTCGGCTGGTCGTGCGGTCTCATCGCCGGCTCCACGCTGGTCACCGAGGCGGTCGCGGTCGGGCTGCGGCCCACCGCCCAGGGCGCGACCGACCTGCTCATGGGTCTGGGCGCCGCGGTCGCCGGCGCGGTCGGCGGGCCGCTGCTCGCCGTCGGCGGCTTCGGGCTGGTGGCCACCGTCTCGGCCGCGCTGCTCGTCCCGCTGGCCGTCGTGTGGGTCTGGAACGCGTGGACGGCTCAGCGGTCCCGGTAGTTGCGGATCAGCAGCACGATCGTCACGACGAGGCACAGCGCGATCCCGACCTGGAGGACCGCATCCCAGAAACCCGAGCCCGTGCTGAGCCCCATGGCCGCCAGCGTAGCGCCGCTGGTATCGTGAAGTGACTTCACGATGAAGGGACTTCCGCATGACGGACGACGCGACGGCGACGGCGGTGCTCGACCGGATCCTCGAACTCGTCGCCGTCCTCGAGGTGGACTCCCGCGAGGGGCTGGCCCGCGACGGGCTGACGCCGGCCCGCGCGCACGTGCTCTGGGAGCTGCAGCACCGCGGCCCCCTGCCGCAGCGGGCGCTGGCCGAGGCCCTGCGGGTGAGCCCCCGCAACGTCACCGGCCTGGTGGACGGCCTGGTGGAGAGCGGGTTCGTCACGCGCGGGCCGCACCCCACCGACCGGCGGGCGACGCTGGTCTCGTTCACCCCCCACGGCGCGGCGACGGCCGCCCGGCTCGAGCGGGAGCACGCCGAGTTCGCGCGCATCCTCTTCGCCGACCTGCCCGCCGACCGCTTCCGCGCCTTCGCCGACGGCCTCGACCACGTGCTGGCCCGGCTGCGCGAGCACGGCGTCTCCCTCGACGCGCAGGCCGAGCGGTGAGCGGCCGGCTCGCGGCCGTCGGCCGCCTGGCGCGGACCGCGCTGGTCTACGAGATCGGGATGTGGCGCAGCCTGCTCCGCTGGATCGCGCGCCGGCCGGTGGTCGGCGGCGGGACGGCGTTCTCCTACGCGGGCGTGGTCACCCCGGTGATCTGGGCGTTCATCGCCGTCTCGGCGATCGAGGTCCCGGTGCTCCACCTGCTGCTGCCCTGGGAGGCCGTCCGGCTGGCCGCCGACGTCGTCGGCGTCTACGGGTTGCTCTGGATGGTGGGGATGCTGGCGAGCCTCAAGGTCCACCCGCACGTGGTGGAGGACGACGGGCTGCGCGTGCGCAACGGCACGACCCTCGACGTGCTCCTGCGGTGGGAGGACGTCGCGGCGGTGCGCCAGCGCATGCGCTCCCTGGAGGGCATGCGCAACGTGCAGGTCGCGGGGGAGGGCGCGGACCGGGTGCTGTCGGTCGGCGTGGGCAGCCAGACCAACGTCGACGTCGAGCTGCGCGAGCCGCTGGTGCTCCCGGTCCGCCGGACCGAGGGCCGGCCGGTCGCGGTCGTGCGCCTGTACGCCGACGACCCCAAGGCCCTGGCCGCCCGGCTGCGGGCGGAGCTGTCCGCGCGGGCGGCGTCCTGACGCGCGGGCGGGCGGTCGCGCCTACGGGTTAGCGTCGAGGCGTGCGCCTGCAGGAGTTCTGGTCCCGCCTCCGCGACCACTTCGGCACGATGCGGGCCGAGAGCGTGGCGCGCGACCACGTCTTCTCCTCCCTCGGCGGGCGCAGCGCCGTCGACGCCATCGACGCGGGGGTGCCGGTCCGCCGGGTCTGGCTGGCCATCTGCGAGGAGTTCGAGGTCCCGCCCAAGCTGCGCTGAGCGGGGCTCGCGGGGCGGCTGTGGCGGACGGCGCGTCGACCTGGCAGTCGAACGCCTGTTCGGTCTACAGTGCGTCCACAGGTGGACCCGCTCTCCACAGGCCCACCCGATCACCCGAAAGTGTCGGACCCCCGCCCTAGCGTCGATCCCGACCGCTCCACGTGACTTCCCGAAGGTGAGCACCATGGCAACGCTCGACCGCGACAAGGCCCTCGACATGGCCCTCGCCCAGATCGACAAGCAGTTCGGCAAGGGCTCCGTCATGCGCCTGGGCGAGAGCACCTCGCAGGCCATCAAGGTCATCCCGACCGGCTCGATCGCCCTCGACATCGCGCTGGGCGTCGGGGGGCTGCCCCGCGGCCGCGTCGTCGAGGTGTACGGCCCCGAGGCCTCCGGCAAGACCACGGTCGCCCTGCACGCGGTGGCCAACGCCCAGGCCGCCGGCGGCATCGCGGCCTTCATCGACGCCGAGCACGCGCTCGACCCGGAGTACGCCCGGGCCATCGGCGTCGACACCGACGCCCTGCTGGTCAGCCAGCCCGACACCGGTGAGCAGGCGCTGGAGATCGCCGACATGCTCATCCGCTCCGGCGCGCTCGACATCATCGTCATCGACTCGGTCGCCGCGCTCGTGCCGCGCGCCGAGATCGAGGGCGAGATGGGCGACAGCCACGTCGGCCTCCAGGCCCGGCTGATGAGCCAGGCGTTGCGCAAGATCACCGGTGCCCTGAACAACTCCGGCACCACCGCGATCTTCATCAACCAGCTGCGCGAGAAGGTGGGCGTCGTCTACGGCTCGCCCGAGGTCACCACCGGTGGGCGGGCGCTGAAGTTCTACGCCTCCGTCCGGCTCGACGTGCGCCGCATCGAGACCCTCAAGCAGGGCACCGAGGCGGTCGGCAGCCGGGTCCGCGTCAAGATCGTCAAGAACAAGGTCGCCGCGCCGTTCAAGCAGGCCGAGCTCGACCTGCTCTGGGGCGTCGGGTTCAGCCGCGAGGGTGGCCTGATCGACGCCGGCGTCGAGCACGGCTTCATCCGCAAGTCCGGCGCCTGGTACACCTACGAGGGCGACCAGCTCGGCCAGGGCAAGGAGAACGTCCGCGCCTTCCTCCGCGACAACCCCGACCTCGCCGACGAGATCGAGAAGAAGGTCAAGGAGAAGCTCGGCGTCGGCCCGACCCTCGACGCACCGGTCGAGGCCCCGGCCGACTTCTGAGGCCCTCGATGACCACCCGCGCGACCCGCCGGCCCCGAGCCGGCGGGTCGGGGCGGGGCCCCCGCCGGGGGGCCGCCGCCCGCGCCGCGCGCGCGCCCCCCCCCCCCCCCCCCCCCCCCCCCCCCCCCCCCCCCCCCCCCCCCCCCCCCCCCCCCCCCCCCCCCCCCCCCCCCCCCCCCCCCCCCCCCCCCCCCCCCCCCCCCCCCCCCCCCCCGGTCAGCCCGCGGTGGCACGCCGGACGGCGCGGCGCGCGACCCCGAGCTCGTCGACACCCCGGGTCCGGCCGAGGACGAGCCGGGTGACCCGGAGTCCGTCGCGCGCGCCATCTGCCTGCGGGCGCTGACCGGCGCGGCCAAGACGCGCCAGCAGCTGGCCGATCTGCTGGCCCGCCGCGGCGTGCCCGACGACGCCGCGGCCGCCGTTCTCGACCGGTTCACCGAGGTGGGCCTCATCGACGACGCCGCCTTCGCCCGCGCCTGGGTCGGTTCCCGGCAGGCCGGTCGCGGCCTCGCCCGGCGGGCGCTGGGCGCCGAGCTGCGGGCCAAGGGCGTCGCACCCGAGGTCGCCGCCGCGGCGCTGGAGGAGATCGATCCGCAGGACGAGTGGGACGCGGCCCGGCGCCTGGTGGCGCGGCGGCTGCCGTCGATGCACCGGCTGGACCGGCAGACCGCCGAACGCCGGCTGATCGGCATGCTCGCCCGCAAGGGCTACGGCGGGGGGCTGGCGGCCTACGTCGTCCGCGAGGCGCTCGACGAGCGGGGCGACGAGGACGACGGCGGTCCGTCCCACCCGGAGCTCGGCCTGGACGCCTTCCTCCCCTGACGCCCGGGGCGGGTTCGGCGGACAAGGGCCGCGGATGGGTCCGTCTCGTCCCGGCTCAGGTGGCCTTCGGATCGCCGTGGGCCTGCATCGCACTGGTCGGGCGCTTCGTCCTGGGCAGTCCCTCCACCACCAGCTCGTACGAGTTGCGCACCAGCTCGTCGACGAGCTCCCGCGTCACCGCGTCACCGGCACGGATGGTCAGCCAGTGCCGCTTGTTCATGTGGTAGCCGGGGACGACCTCCGCGTACCGCTGTTGCAGGGCCTGGCTGTGCTCGGGCTCGCACTTCAGGGTCACGACCGGCTCGCCGGGCACCTCGGTCGCCAGCAGGAACACCTTGCCGACGACCTTGAACACCTCCCACTCGGGCCCGAACGGGTGCTCGTGCGTCACCGCCGGGAGCTGGGAGGCGGTCTCCATCGCGATCGCCAGCAGCTTCACGCCGTCCATGCCGTCCAGCTCTTCCTCCAGCGCCCGCGCGTCCGGGCAGGCGTCGTCGTCCGGAGACCGCCGCCCTGAGCAGCCGGGCTCGAGCACCACACGGACCCATGACAGCACCCTCGTCCGCCGTGCTCGCGCCCGGCGGGGCGGGCCGGCCGCGAGCGTCCGTCGAACGGCGAGGCCCGGAACCATGCCGGTTCCGGGCCTCGGCGGTTCAACCGTCGCGGCGACGGTGGCCGCTCACGTCGGGTCCGGGTCCTTCGGGCCCTGCCGCTGCCCCTCCGACGCCCCGATCTCGCTGACGCCGGCGTAGGGCTCGTGCCGCTTGCCCATGTGCGCCTCGGCGTCCAGCCGCTCGACGAGGTGCGGGTAGTGCGCCTCGAACGCCGGGCGGTTCGAGCGGATCTTCGGGATCTCCAGGAAGTTGTGCCGCGGCGGCGGCGACGACGTCGCCCACTCCAGCGAGTTGCCGTGGCCCCAGGGGTCGTCGCGCAGCGCCAGGGGGCCGCTCCGCCACGACTTCACCACGTTGTAGACGAACGGGATGATCGAGGCGCCGAGCACGAAGCTGAAGATCGACGAGATCGTGTTGAGCACGGTGAACTCGTCGGTCGGCAGGTAGTCGACGTACCGGCGCGGCATGCCCTCGTTGCCCAGCCAGTGCTGCACCAGGAACGTGCCGTGGAAGCCGATGAACGTCATCCAGAACTGCAGCTTGCCCAGCCGCTCGTCGAGCATCCGGCCGCACAGCTTCGGGAACCAGAAGGCGATGCCGGCATTGGCGGCGAACACCACGGTGCCGAAGACGACGTAGTGGAAGTGGGCGACGACGAAGTAGCTGTCGTTGAGGTGGAAGTCCAGCGGCGGTGAGGCGAGCAGCACCCCGGTGAGCCCGCCGAGCAGGAAGGTGACCAGGAAGCCGATGCACCACAGCATCGGCGTCTCGAAGCTCAGCGACCCCTTCCACATCGTGCCGATCCAGTTGACGAACTTGATGCCGGTCGGCACGGCGATCAGGTAGGTCAGGAAGCTGAAGAAGGGCAGCAGCACCGCGCCCGTGGCGAACATGTGGTGCGCCCAGACCGAGAAGGACAGGAAGCCGATCGCGATCGTCGCGAAGACCATGCCCTTGTAGCCGAACAGCGGCTTGCGGCTGAAGACCGGGATGACCTCGGTGATGATGCCGAAGAACGGCAGCGCGATGATGTAGACCTCGGGGTGGCCGAAGTACCAGAACAGGTGCTGCCACAGCATCGGCCCGCCGTTCTCGTCCGAGTAGACGAGCGCGCCGAGGTTGCGGTCGGCCAGCAGGGCGAACAGCGCCGCGGTGAGGATCGGGAACGCGATCAGCACGAGCAGGCTCGTGATGAGCGTGTTCCAGGTGAAGATCGGCATCCGGAACATGGTCATGCCGGGAGCGCGCAGGGTGACGATCGTGGTCGCGAAGTTGACCGCGCCGAGGATCGTGCCCAGACCCGAGACGGCCAGGCCGGCGATCCACAGGTTGGCCCCGGCACCGGGGCTGTGCACCACGTCGGACAGCGGCGTGTAGGCGTACCAGCCGAAGTCGGCCGCGCCACCGGGGGTGAGGAAGCCGGCGACCGCGATCGAGCTGCCGAAGAGGAACAGCCAGTAGGAGAAGGCGTTGAGCCGCGGGAAGGAGACGTCGGGGGCGCCGATCTGCAGCGGCATGATCAGGTTGCCGAACGCGAAGAACAGCGGCGTCGCGAAGAACAGCAGCATCACGGTGCCGTGCATCGTGAACAGCTGGTTGTACTGCTCCGGCGAGAGGAACTGCAGGCCCGGGCGGGCCAGCTCGCCGCGGATCAGCATCGCCATGAAGCCGCCGACGATGAACCAGACGAACGACGTGACCAAGTACATCAGGCCGATGGTCTTGTGGTCGGTCGTGCGCAGGAGGTTCGTGAACCGCGAACCCTTGACCGGGTGGGCGGCAGGGCTCGGCCGGCTGACGATCGGCTTCGGGGCGATCGCGGTCATGCCGCCACCTCCATGCGGCCGCCACCGCGGCCACCCGTGACCCTGTCGCGCGGCGCCTTCACGCGACAGCCCCATCGTGGCCCACCCGCGCCCCGAGCGAAACTCGTGCGACCGCGGGATCAGCCGGTGGCGATCCAGGCGGAGAGGTCGACCGCGACGCCGTCCGGGGAGTCGGCGTCGGACACCAGCCACGCGGGGTCCCGCGGCGCGCCCTCGGCCAGCCAGCGCGCGATCTGCGCCTCGAAGCCGCGGCCGGGCCGGCCGGCGGGTCCCAGGAGCGTGACGTCGACGACCGCCCCGTCGGCCGCCCGGAACACCACCCGGCACCGGCAGCGGCGGTGCCGGGCCGGCGGCACGGCCTCGCGGACCACCGCGGTCTGCGCGCCCGCGGCGCGGGCGAACTCCGGGGCGGCCGCCCGCAGGCGCGCGACGAACTGCTGCGCCGGGTCCTGCCGCTCGCGCCGCGCAGGGTCGGGGACCGGCAGCAGCGGTCCAGCGGCGAGCGTCGTCTCCATGGTGACGATCAGTTTCGCCGCAGTGACATCGCGTGCAGCCGCGGCGCGCCGGACGGCGTCAGACGGGGCCGCCCCCAGCGGTCATCTCCGCGTCGGCGGGCAGTCGGGCCGGGGCGCCGGTCGACTTCGGCGTCCGCCGGGTGCGCCGTTCCACGTACCGCGCCAGCGCCGACAGCAGCACGTTGACCACGATGTAGAGCACCGCGGCGCCCACGTAGAGCTGGAAGGTGTAGGTGTCACCGAAGCGGAAGTTGAAGAACTCGACCAGGCTGCGCGCCTGCCGCAGCAGCTCCAGGTAGCCGACGATGAAGCCGAGCGAGGAGTCCTTGAGCAGCACGACCAGCTGCGCCACCAGGACCGGCAGCATCCGGCGGACCGCCTGGGGGAGCAGCACCGTCGTCATGACCTGCGTCTTGCGCATGCCGAGCGCGAAGGCCGCCTCCCGCTGACCGCGGTCGACCGACAGGATCCCGGCCCGGAAGATCTCGGCCAGGACGGCCATGTTGTAGAGCGTCAGCCCGAGCACCAGGGCCCGGAACGCCGTCATGGGGAGCCCGAGCGTGGGCAGGTAGAGCAGGCAGAACAGGATCAGGATCAGCAGCGGGACCGCGCGGAAGAACTCGATCACGGCCGTGACGGGCACGCGCACCCAGGCGTGGTCGGAGAGCCGGCCGACGGCGAGCAGCGCGCCGAGCACGGTGGCGAGCACCATGCCGACCGCGGCGGCGGCCAGCGTGTTCAGCAGCGCGTCCCAGAGCGCCTGGGGCACGCCGGCTGCGGGGTCGAACAGGATCGCCCAGCGGTCGGGGTCCAGCTGCTCGTTCTTCGCCAGCTGCCACAGCGCCAGACCCAGCAGGACGGCGACGAACAGGCCGCCGACCACCGTGCCGATGCGCTGGTTGCGCCGGGCGCGGGGGCCGGGCAGGTCGAACAGGACGGTCGCGCTCATCGGACGATCGCCACCCGCTTCTCGACGGTGCGGATCGCCCACGCCGAGGGCAGCGTGATCAGCAGGTAGGCCGCGACGATCGCGAGGAAGACGGCCAGCAGCCGGTCGGCGTTGACGTTGGACAGCCGCTGCAGGGCCGCGGTCAGGTCGGTGACCGCGAAGCCAGCCGCGATCGAGGTGTTCTTGGCCAGGGCGATCCACACGTTGCCCAGCGGGGGGACGACCGTGCGGAAGGCCTGCGGCAGCACCACCGAGCGCAGCGTCTGCCCGAAGTCGAGCCCGAGCGCCCGCGCGGCCTCGGCCTGCCCGGGCGGGACGGCGTTGATCCCCGACCGCAGCGCCTCGCAGACGAACGCGGCCGTGTAGAGCGACAGCGCGGCCACCGCGGCGACGAACCGGGACGGGAACTGCAGGCCGATCTCGACGATGCCGAAGACGAGGAAGAAGAAGACGACGGTCAGCGGGGTGTTGCGGAAGACCTCCACGTAGAAGCCCGCGAACCCGCGCAGCGGCGGGATCGGGCTCACGCGCATCCCGGCCAGCACGGTGCCGAGCGCCAGCGCGACGAGGCCGCTCAGGACCGCCAGCGACAGCGTGGTCAGGAACGCGCTGCGCAGCAGCGGGAAGTTGTCGACGACGAACGACACGGGCCCTCCTCCCTGGCTCCAGCCGGACACGAGGGGCGGGGACCGGGCTCGCCGCCCGGTCCCCGCCCCGTGCGATCAGTAGCGGTCGACCGCCGGCGGCTCCGGGGCCTCCTCGCCGGTGATCTGCCCGACCGTGCTGTCCCAGGCCTCCGCCCAGCGGCCGTCCTCGTAGGACTCCTCGAGGACGTCGTTGATGAAGGTCCGGAACTCGTCGTCGCCCTTGGGCAGGCCGATGCCGTACGGCTCCTCGGTGAACGGGTTGCCCACCAGCTCGAAGTCGTCGGGGCTGCCGGCGACCAGACCGGTCAGGATGACGTTGTCGGTGGTCACCGCCTGCACGTTGCCGTTGCGCAGGTCGTCGGCGCACTTGGAGTAGACGTCGTAGGTGACCAGCGTGGCCTGCGGGTAGTTGTCCCGGATGTTCTGCGCCGGGGTCGAGCCCTCGACCGAGCAGACCGTGAGGCCGGCCAGGTCGTCCGGGCCCTCGATGCCCTCGGGGTTGCCCGTGGCGACCATGATGTCCTGCCCGGCGACGTAGTACGGCCCGGCGAAGTCGACGACCTGCTTGCGCTGGTCGTTGATGGTGTACGTGGCGACGACGAAGTCGACCTGGCCGTTCTGGATGAACGGCTCGCGGTTGGCCGACACCGTCTCGACGAACTCCACGTTCTCCGGGTCGATCCCGAGCTCCGCGGCGATGATCTCGGCGATCGCGACGTCGAAGCCCTCGGGGCGCTGGGTCTGCGGGTTGAGCAGGCCGAACCCGGGCTGGTCGAACTTGGTGCCCACGGTGACGGTGCCGGCCTCGTTGAGGGCGGCCATCGTGGTGCCGGCCTCGAACTCGACGTCCTCCTGGACCTCCTGGGTGTTCTCGGCCTGCTGCTCGGTGTCCTGCCCGGCCTCGCTGGAACAGCCGGCGAGGACGACGCCGGCGGCCGCGAGGGCGGCGGCGGTGCGGGTGATGCGCATGGAGGGTCCTTTCTCGTGGTGCGTGCCGGGACGGCCCGGCGGGGTCCTCAGTGGTGGAGGATCTTGGACAGGAAGTCCTGCGCCCGCTCCGAGCGCGGGCTGGTGAAGAAGGTCTCGGGGTCGGCCGACTCGACGATGCGGCCGCCGTCCATGAAGACGACCCGGTTCGCCGCCCGGCGGGCGAAGCCCATCTCGTGGGTGACGACGACCATCGTCATGCCGTCGCGGGCCAGCGAGGTCATCACGTCGAGGACCTCGTTGATCATCTCCGGGTCGAGCGCCGACGTCGGCTCGTCGAAGAGCATGATCTTGGGATCCATCGCCAGCGCCCGCGCGATCGCCACCCGCTGCTGCTGGCCGCCGGAGAGCTGCGCCGGGTACTTGTCGGCCTGCGCACCCACGCCGACCCGGTCGAGCAGCTCCCGGGCGCGCTTCTCGGCGTCGGCCCGGCGCTGGCCGCGCACCTTGACCGGGCCGAGCGTGACGTTCTGCAGGATCGTCTTGTGGGCGAAGAGGTTGAAGCTCTGGAACACCATGCCCACGTCGCTGCGCAGCCTGGCCAGCTCCCGGCCCTCCGCGGGCAGCGGCTCTCCGTCGATGGTGATCTCGCCCTGCTGGATGGCCTCCAGCCGGTTGACGGTGCGGATCAGCGTCGACTTGCCCGACCCCGACGGGCCGATGACGACGATGACCTCGCCGCGCTCGATGGTCAGGTCGACGTCCTGGAGCACGTGCAGGTCGCCGAACCACTTGTTGACACCGGTGAGCCGCACCAGGGGCTCGGTCGTCGCGGGGCTGGCCACGCAACGACCCTAGGTGGACGGATTTCCGCGGAAGTCGCCGCGCGGCAACGAAGCCATAACGAAGCGTCCCGGCGGCCGCCCGTGCCCGGCGCCGTACCCTCGGGAGCTGCCATGGACACGACCGCGCCCGCCCGCACCTACCGCGTCCGCACCTTCGGGTGCCAGATGAACGTGCACGACTCCGAGCGGCTCTCCGGCCTGCTCGAGGCCGCCGGGTACCGGCCGGCCGCCGACGGGGACGACGCCGACGTCGTCGTCCTCAACACCTGCGCCGTGCGGGAGAACGCCGACAACCGGCTGTACGGCAACCTGGGGCACCTGCGGCCGGTGAAGGACGCGCACCCCGGCATGCAGATCGCGGTGGGGGGCTGCCTGGCGCAGAAGGACCGCGGCGAGATCGTGCGCAAGGCGCCGTGGGTCGACGTCGTCTTCGGCACGCACAACGTCGGCTCGCTGCCGGCGCTGCTGGAGCGGGCGCGGCACAACGCCGAGGCGCAGGTGGAGATCGCCGAGGCGCTGGAGGTCTTCCCCTCGACGCTGCCGGCCAAGCGCGACTCGGCCTACTCGGCGTGGGTGTCGATCAGCGTCGGCTGCAACAACACCTGCACGTTCTGCATCGTCCCGGCGCTGCGCGGCAAGGAGAAGGACCGCCGGCCGGGCGAGATCCTGGCCGAGGTGCAGGCGCTGGTCGACCAGGGCGTGCTCGAGGTGACCCTGCTCGGGCAGAACGTGAACAGCTACGGCGTCGAGTTCGGCGACCGCGGCGCGTTCGCCGACCTGCTGCGGGCCGCCGGCCGGATCGAGGGCCTGGAGCGGATCCGGTTCACGAGCCCCCACCCGCGCGAGTTCACCGACGACGTCATCGCCGCGATGGCGGAGACGCCGGCGGTCTGCCACCAGCTGCACATGCCGCTGCAGTCGGGCTCGGACGACGTCCTGCGGCGGATGCGGCGGGCGTACCGGCAGGAGCGCTACCTGGGCATCCTCGAGCGGGTGCGCGCCGCCATGCCCGACGCCGCGATCACCACCGACATCATCGTCGGCTTCCCGGGCGAGACCGAGGCCGACTTCGAGCAGACCCTCGACGTCGTCCGGCAGGCCCGCTTCGCCGGCGCCTTCACGTTCCAGTACTCCAAGCGGCCCGGCACGCCGGCGGCCGAGATGGCGGGCCAGCTGCCCAAGGCCGTCGTCCAGGAGCGCTACGAGCGGCTGGTCGCGCTGCAGGACGAGATCAGCTGGGCCGAGAACCGGGCGCTGGTCGGCACGGCCGTCGAGCTGCTGGTGTCGGCGGGGGAGGGCAGCAAGGACGCCGTCCGCGGGCGGATGACCGGCCGGGCCCGCGACGGCCGGCTCGTGCACTTCACCGCCACCGACGGCGTCCGGCCCGGCGACGTCGTCGAGACCGTGCTCACCCAGGCCGCGCCGCACCACCTGGTCGCCGACGGGCCGCTGCGGTCGCACCGGCGCACCCGCGCCGGTGACGCCGGCGAGGCCGGCACCCGGCCGACCACGCCGGGCGTCCTCCTGGGCATGCCCGCCGTCCGGGTGTAGGCCCCGCTGCAGGGCCCCGCCGCCAGCGTGCGAGCGGTGGGGGCAGCGGGGCCCTCCTGCTAGCGCCGGGCGGCGGACTTCTCGGCCTCGGCCAGCCACTCGCGGCGGGTGGCGAGGTTCGCCCGCGCCTCCTCGATGCGCCGCGCGTCGCCGGCCGCCTCGGCCTTGGCCAGCTGCTCCTCGGCCTTGGTGACCGCGGCGCGCATCGAGGTCACCATCGGGTTCTCGGGCGCGACCCGCGAGCGGCCGGCGTCGGCGGCGCCGCGGACCTTCTGCTCGACGGCCTGCATCCGGTCCTCCAGGGCGCGCATGGCGCCGCGCGGGACATGGCCGATCGCGTCGTAGCGCTCCTGGATCCGGCGCAGGAGGTTCTGCGCGTTCCCCGACGACGGGTCGATCTTCTCGGCCTCGGCGAGCAGCGCCTCCTTCTTCTCCTGGTTGGCCACCTGCTCGGCGTTGCGGGCCTTGTCCTGCTCGGCGCGGGCGTTGAAGAAGACGTCCTGCGCGGCGCGGAACTGCTTCCACAGGTCGTCGTCGCCGTCGCGGCCGGTGCGGGGCACCGCCTTCCACCGCTCCATGAGGCCGCGCATCGCCGCCGACGTCGGCCCCCAGTCGGTGGACGTCGACAGCCGCTGCGCCTCGGCGATGAGCTCCTGCTTGGCCGCGCGGGCCTCGTTGCGCTGGGCGTCGAGGGCGGCGAAGTGCGCTCCGCGGCGGCGGCCGAAGGCGTCGCGGGCGGCGGCGAACCGCGACCAGAGCGCCTCGTCGGTCTTGCGGTCGATGCCGCGGATGGTCTTCCACTCCTCGACGATCGCCTTGAGCCGGTCGCCGGCCGCCTTCCACGACGTGGACTCGGCCGCGATCTGCTCGGCCTCGGCGGCCAGCGCCTCCTTGCGCGCGATCTGCGCGGCCCGGGCGGCGGCCTTCTCGGCGCGGGACTCCGCGGCGGCGGAGTCGGCCGTCTCGACCATGGCGCGCGCCCGCGCCGCCAGCCCGTCGAGGTCGCCGACGGCGGCGGCGGTCGGGATGGAGTCGGCGAGCGCCTGCGCCTTGGCCTTGAGCTCGCCGGGATTGCCGGTGTGCGCCTTGAGCCGCGCCTCCAGCAGCGACACCTCGGTGGCCAGGTCGTCGTAGCGGCGCGCGTAGTGGGCCAGCCCGGCGGCCGGGTCGCCGGCCTGCCACGAGCCGACCGCGCGCTCGCCGTCGGCGGTGCGCACGTAGACCGTGCCGTCCTCGTCGACCCGCCCCCACCGGGCGGGGTCGTGGGCGACCGCCGCGGGCTCGGCGGGGGCCTCGGCAGCGGGCGCGTGGGTCGGGACGGCGGCGGGGCTGGGGACGGCGGGGGCCTCCGCGGCGGGTGCCTGCTCCGCGGCGGGCTGCTCCTCGGCGGGCTGCTCGTCGGCGGGCCGCTCCGCGGCGGGCCGCTCCTCGGCGGGCGCCTGCTCCTCGGCGGCCGGCTCCTGCGCCGCGGACGGCGCGTCGGCCGTCGGGTCGGCCAGCTCCGCGTCACCGGGCACCGGCGCGGCCGGCGTCCCCGCGTCCGGGGTCACCGCGTCGGAAGCCGCCGCATCCGGCGGAAGGGCCTGCTGCGTCCCGTCTCCGGGGGTCTGCGTGCTCGACACGGAGCGCAGTGTCCCACGCCGCATCGGCGACACTCTCGGTGTGAGCACCACCCCCGCCGGGGCGCGCACGGTCGCCGTCGCCTTCTGCCCCTGCCCGCCCCTGCTGCCCCCCGAGGTGGCCGGGCGGGCGGCCGCCGACACGGCGGCGCTGCGGTCGGCCTGCACCACGGCGGTGGCCGCGGCGCTCGCCCGCGCGCCGGAGGTGGTGGTCGTCGTCGGCCCGGGCGCCGCACCGGGCACCCGCTTCGGGGCGGGCGACGGCGGCGACCTGCGCGGCTTCGGCGTCGACCTCGAGGTGCCGTTCTCCGGTCCGGTCCGCCCCGGCGGCCGGCGCACGCCGCTGGCCCACACCCTCGGCGCCTGGCTGCTGGACCGGGCGGGGCACGCGGGCGCCCGCCTCGGCACCGGCCCGGCGGACCTCGCCGACGTCCTCGCCGGGCTGCCCGGCGACGTCGCCGTCCTGGCCATGGGCGACGGCTCCGCCTGCCGCACGCCGAAGGCCCCCGGCTCCCTCGACGACGCCGCCGCTCCCTTCGACGCCGCGGTCGCGGCGGCGCTGGCCGAGGGCGACGCCGCCGCCCTCGCCGCCCTCGACCCGGCGGAGGGGGAGCGGCTGCTCGCCGCCGGGGTCCCGGTCTGGCGCGCGGTCGGTGCCGCGCTCGCCGGGGCGCGCGTCACCGCGACCCTCCACCACGACGACGCGCCCTTCGGCGTGGGCTACCTGGTCGCCGACTGGGTCGTGGCGTGACCCCGCCGCCCCCCGTGGTCGCCGTCGTCGGGCCGACCGCCACCGGCAAGACCGCCCTGGCCGTCGACCTGGCCCGGCGGCTGGGCGGCGAGGTGGTCAACGCCGACTCCATGCAGCTGTACCGCGGCATGGACATCGGCACCGCCAAGCCCACCGCCGAGGAGCGCGGCGGGGTGCCGCACCACGTGTACGACCTGTGGCACGTCCGCGAGCCGGCCTCGGTCGCCGAGTACCGCCGGCACGCCCGGGCGGCGATCGACCGGCTGCGCGCCGACGGCGTGGTTCCCCTGCTGGTCGGCGGCTCGGGCCTCTACGTGCGCGCGGTCCTCGACGACCTGGACATCCCGGGGACCGACCCGGCGGTGCGGGCCCGGCTCTCCGCCGAGCTGGCGGAGGTCGGCCCGGCCGTGCTGCACACCCGGCTCGCCGGGCTGGACCCCGAGGCGGCCGGGGCGATCCTGCCGAGCAACGGCCGGCGGATCGTGCGCGCGCTGGAGGTGCTCGAGGTGACCGGGCAGCCGTTCCGCGCCACGCTGCCCGAGCCGACGCCCCGCTACCCGGTGGTCGGCGTGGGCCTGGACCGCGAGCCGGGCGAGCTCGACGAACGGATCGCCGTGCGGGTGGAGCGGATGTGGGCGGCCGGCTTCGTCGCCGAGGTGGAGCGGCTGGCGGCCGACGGCCTGCGGGAGGGCCCCACCGCCGCGCGCGCGCTCGGCTACGCCCAGGTGCTGGCCCAGCTCGACGGGGAGCTCGGCCCCGACGAGGCGCGGGAGCGGACCGTGCGCACCACCCGCCGCTTCGTCCGCCGGCAGCGCTCGTGGTTCCGCCGCGACGCCGCGCTCACCTGGTTCGACGCCGCCCGGCCCGACCTGGCCGAGGCGGTCACCGCGCACGTCGGCGCCCGTACCATCGACGCGTGACCGACCGGGTGCTCAAGGGGCACGGCACCGAGAACGACTTCGTCGTCCTGCCGGACCCCGACGGCACCGCCTGGCCCGCCGACCGGCTGACGCCGGGGCTGGTGCGCCGGCTGTGCGACCGGCGGGCCGGGATCGGCGGCGACGGCGTGCTCCGCGTCGTCCGCTCGGTGCGCGTGCCCGACGCGCCGGCCGTCCTCGGCGACGACCTCGCCCGCTGCGAGTGGTTCATGGACCACCGCAACGCCGACGGGTCGCTGGCCGAGATGTGCGGCAACGGGATCCGGCTGTTCCTCCACGTGCTCGTCATCGAGGGCCTGCTGGACCGGTCCGCCTGCGAGGCCGGGGTGCTGGTCGGCACCCGCGGCGGCCCGCGGCGGGTGGGCGCGGTGCCCGGCGGCGGCTACTGGGTCGACATGGGGCCGGCGCGGCCGTTCGGCCGCGGCGACGCCAAGCTGCCCGGGGGCTCCCTGCCCGGGCTCGCCGTCTCGATGGGCAACCCCCACCTGGTCTGCCTCACCGACGTGCCGGTCGACTCCCTCGACCTCACCGCGCCGCCCGTCGTCGACCCGGCGCTGTTCCCCGAGGGCGTCAACGTCGAGGTTGTCAACGTGCTCGACCCCGGCCGGCACATCCGGCTGCGGGTCCACGAGCGGGGTGTCGGGGAGACCCGCTCGTGCGGCACCGGCGCGGTGGCGTCGGCCTACGTGGCGGTGACCGCGGGCGGCGCCGCCACCGGCGACGTCGTCGTCGACGTGCCCGGCGGCCGGCTCTCGGTCCGGATCGACGGCGCGACCACCGTGCTCACCGGCCCGGCCGTCGTCGTCTCGGCCGGCGAGCTCACCGGGGAGTGGCTGGCCGGCTAGGGGTTGTCCGGGCTGTCGGCCCGGTTCTCCGGCTCCTCGGTGGGCGGTTCGGGCTTGTCGGCCGGGCCGACGTTGCCCTCGCCCGCCGGCCGGCCCTGCCCGGTGTCCTGGCTGCCGCCGAAGAGCACGTTGCGCGGCGGGTCGAGGCCCGCCGGGTCCGCGCCGGGGTCGTCGACGTCGTGGCTCGTGCTGGTGGCACCGGTCTCGCTCATGCGGGCCACCTACCCGGCGGAGGTGCTGCTCACCCGCGCGTCCCCGGCGGTCGCGTCCCACTCGCGCGGCAGGTCCCGCATGCGCACCAGCGGGCTCGCCACCACCCACACCGCGGCGAGCCCGTTGACGGCGACGGAGATCCACAGCGTCGGCACCACGCCGAGCCAGGTCCCGAGCGCCCCGCCGAGCAGGGCGCCGAGCGGCTGGGTGCCGAACACGATGAAGCGCACCGAGGCGTTCATCCGGCCGAGCAGGTGCGGCGGGCACAGGCGCTGCCGGAAGCTGACCTGGGTGATGTTGTAGGCCACGACCGCCCAGCTGAACCCGAACCACCCCAGGACCAGCAGCACCGCCGGGGCGCCGAGGACCGCCAGCGGGACCAGGGCGGTGAACGGCAGCAGCACCACCGACGCCAGCGGGATGGCCCGCCCCTCGCCGACCCACCGGGCGAAGCGCGCCCCGGTCACCGCGCCCACCAGGCCGCCCACCGCGCCGGCCGCGAAGACGATGCCGACGGTGCTCTCCGACAGCCCGAGCTCGCGCAGCGCGTAGAGCACCAGGAGCGCGCCGCTCATCGCGCCGGCGAAGTTCGCCGTGCCGGTGCAGGCGACGATCCGGCGCAGCAGCGGGTGGCGGACGACGAAGGCGAGCCCCTCGGCGATCTCCACGCGCAGCGGCCGGCGGGTGGCGCGGTCGGGCACCGCCTCGACGTGCCGGATCCGCCCGATGAAGAGCGCCGACAGGAGGAAGGACAGGGCGTCGAACGCGATGAGCAGCGGCGCGCCCAGGACCCGGAGCAGGACGCCGGTGATCCCGGGCCCGGCCACGTGGGCCACCGCGCGGCTGCTCTCCAGCTTGCCGTTGCCGTCGACGATCTGGTCGGGCGTGACCAGCGTGGGCAGGTAGCTCTGGTAGGCGATGTCGAAGAAGACCGTCGCCGTCCCGGTGACCGCCGCCACCACGAACAGCTGCGGCAGGCTCAGCAGGTCGAGCCACCAGGCGATCGGCAGCGAGGCCAGCGCCGCGGCCCGGACCAGGTCGTTGACCACCATCACGCGCTTGCGCCGCCACCGGTCGACCCAGGCGCCGGCCGGCAGGCCGATCAGGAGGAACGCCGCCGTCTCCAGCGCGGTGAGCACCCCCATCTCCAGCGGGGTGGCGTGCAGCAGCGTGACGGCGAGGACCGGCAGCGCCAGCAGGGTGATCTGCGTGCCGACCTGGCTGACGGTCTCCGCGGCCCACAGCCGGCGGAAGTCGCCGTGCCGCCAGAGGCTCTCCGGGGTGCTCACGGCGGGAAGCCTCCGCCGACTGATTGGGGAAAGTCAATCAGTCGGCGGCGTGTCGCCTAGGCTCGCGGCGTGACCGAGCCGGAGGTGCCGTGGATCCGCGGGGAGAAGCGCCGGGCCACCGACGCGGAGTACCGCGCCGTCGCCTCCGCCGTCCGGCTGCGGATCCTGCGGTTGTGCGCGTCCGAGGCGCTCACCAACAAGGAGCTCGCCGAGCGGCTCGGCCGCAACCCCGCGACGGTGCTGCACCACGTGCGCACGCTGGTCGACACCGGCTTCCTCGCCGCGCAACCCGCCCGCCGGGGCGCCCGCGGCTCGCGGGAGGTGCCCTACCGGGCCACCGGCAAGAGCTGGCTGATGGACGTCGACGACCGCCCGAACCCCGCCCGCGACCCCATGCTGGCCGCCTTCCTCGAAGAGGTCGCCGAGGTGGGGGAGGAGCGCCTGCAGAGCAGCCGGCTGGGGCTGCGGCTCGCGGCCGCGGACCTCGAGGAGTTCCGCCGGCGGCTGCACGCCCTGCTCGACGAGTACGCCCGCCGGCCGCACGAGCCGGACGGCGAGCGGTGGTCGTTGTACCTCGGGATGCACCCGGAGGCGTGATGCGTTGTACCCGGCGATGACATCTGCTGCAGGAACCCAGGTGACCGTGTCGGACCCACGTGCCACGCTGGACCCGATGACCACCGCTCACGAACGCCCCCTCGTCGACGAGCCGGACGACACCACCGGCTCCTACGCCCTCGAGGAGCGCGGTGCCCTCCGGCGCGTCGCCGGGCTGTCGACCGAGCTCTCCGACATCACCGAGGTCGAGTACCGCCGGCTGCGCCTGGAGCGCGTCGTGCTGGTCGGCGTCTGGACCGAGGGGACGGCGGCCGACGCCGACCGGTCCCTCGCCGAGCTCGCCGCGCTGGCCGAGACCGCCGGCTCCGTCGTCCTCGAGGCGGTCAACCAGCGCCGCTCCACGCCCGACGCCGGCACGTACGTCGGCTCGGGCAAGGCCGCCGAGATCCGCGACATCGTCGCCGCCACCGGCGCCGACACCGTGATCTGCGACGGCGAGCTGACCCCCGGCCAGCTCAACGCGCTGGAGAAGATCCTCAAGGTCAAGGTCGTCGACCGGACGGCGCTGATCCTCGACATCTTCGCCCAGCACGCCAGCAGCCGGGAGGGCAAGGCGCAGGTCGAGCTCGCCCAGATGCAGTACATGCTGCCGCGGCTGCGCGGCTGGGGTGAGTCGCTGTCCCGGCAGGCCGGTGGCCGCGTCGCCGGCGGTGGCGGGATCGGCACCCGCGGCCCCGGTGAGACGAAGATCGAGACCGACCGGCGGCGCATCCGGGCCCGCATGAGCAAGCTGCGCCGCGAGATCGCGGGCATGGCCACCGCGCGGGCCACCCAGCGCTCGAGCCGGGGGCGCAACGCCGTCCCCAGCGTGGCGATCGCCGGGTACACCAACGCCGGCAAGTCGAGCCTGCTCAACCAGCTCACCGGCGCCGGCGTGCTCGTGCAGAACGCGCTGTTCGCCACCCTCGACCCGACCGTCCGCCGGGCGCAGGCGCCCGACGGCCGCGAGTACACGCTGACCGACACCGTGGGCTTCGTGCGGCACCTGCCGCACCAGCTGGTCGACGCGTTCCGGTCGACGCTCGAGGAGGTCGCCGCCGCCGATCTGCTGCTGCACGTGGTCGACGGCTCCGACCCCGACCCGCTCGGCCAGATCAACGCGGTGCACACCGTGCTGTCGGAGATCGACGCCGCCGCCGTGCCCGAGCTCGTCGTCGTCAACAAGGTCGACGCGATGACCGAGGACGACGTGCTCGCGCTGCGCCAGGCGCTGCCCGGCGCGGTGTGGGTCTCGGCGAAGACGGGGCTGGGCATCGACCGGCTCCGCGACGAGGTCGCGGCGCGGCTGCCGCACCCGGACGTCGACGTCGACGTGCTGGTGCCCTACGGCCGCGGCGACCTCGTGGCCCGGGTCCACCGCGACGGCGAGGTCCTCTCCGAGGAGCACGAGGCCGGGGGCACGCGGCTCACCGCGCGCGTCGACGGCGCCCTGGCCGCGGCCCTGGAGGAGTTCGCGGCGCCGACCGCCTGAGCGGCGCGCGCCACCCGTCCGGGCGATGGAGATCACGATCGGGTCACGGCCCGGTACCGTGACGCCGTGACGAGCGGCGCGGTGCGACGGCCACCCGGCGACCCGTCCGCCGTTCCCGGCCCGCCGCCGGAGCCGGGCCGCGCCGTCTCGGACGGCCGGCCGTCCTGGTGGCTGGCCGGGGTGGCGGCGGTGGTCACCGCCGTGGTCACCGTCGACCTGCTCAGCCGCGGCTGGTTGGAGTGGATGGACCTGCGGGTCTCCGAGGTCGTCAGCTCCTGGGGGCTGCGCGACTCGGCGGCGTACTGGCCGGTCTGGGCGGTCACCCAGCTCGGCGGCCGCGGGTTCATCCTGCTGATGCTGGCCGTGCTGGTCGGCTACACCTGCTGGTCGCGCCGCACGCTGCTGCCGCTGCTGCGCGTCCTGGTGGCGCTCTTCCTGCTCACCGTGGTGGTCTACGGCTTCAAGTACGGCACCGGCCGCACCGCCCCGGCGTACCCCGGCTCGTTCTTCCACCGGGACGGCGAGTCCTACCCGTCGGGCCACGTCGCCAACGCCGTCCTCATGTGGGGCGTCGCCCGCTGGCAGGCCGTGGAGTTCGGGTTGCCCGCCCGGGTGCAGCGCGCGCTGTGGTGGTTGTCGATCCTGGGCCCCGTCGCCACGGCCGTGGCGATGGTGTCGCTGGACTTCCACTGGGTCACCGACGCGGTCGTGGGCGGCGCCGTCGGCATCCTGCTGCTGGGCGTGGTGCATGCACTCGACGCGACGGTTCTGTCACGCTGGGTTCGTGCCCGAGACGGCCGGTCCGCGTAGTCGCGTGCCCGCGCGCCTCCTGACGGCCGGCGCGCTCGTCGCGACGCTCGCCCTCGGCCCCGCCGTCCCCGCCGGCGCGGCGCCCGCCGCACCCGGGTCGGCCGCCGGTGGCTCCGGCGCGCCGCAGACGCTGTGCCAGGTCACCGATCCCCGGCTGGCCGAGCTGTCGGGCCTGGTCGTCGTGGGCGACCGCATGGTGGCGATGAACGACGGCGGCGAGCAGCTGGCCGTCCACGTGCTCGACGCCGCCTGCCAGGTGGTGGAGTCGCGCACCGGCACGGTCGACCCCTACGACCCCGAGGACCTGGCCGTCGGCGCGGACGGCACGGTGTGGCTGGCCGACATCGGCGACAACCGGCTCGACCGGCCGACGGTCGCGCTGCTGGCGCTGCGGCCGGACGGGAGCACCGGCGTCCACCGGCTGACCTACCCCGACGGTCCGCACGACGCGGAGTCGCTGCTGCTGGCCCCGGACGGCACCCCGTACCTGGTCACCAAGGAGGTGCTCGGCGCGAGCGGCGTCTACCGGCCGGCCGCGCCGCTGGCCGACGGCGGGACGGTGCCCCTCGAGCGCGTCGGCACCGTGAGCTTCACCCTGACCGGCACCCAGGGCGGTCCGGTAGGCCGGGCCGGCCAGCTCATGGCCACCGGGGGAGCGGTCTCCCGCGACGGGCGTCTGCTGGCGCTGCGCACCTACACCGACGCCTACGTGTGGCCGCTGAGCGGCTCCGACGTGCCCGGTGCGCTCGCCGGCGAACCGGTGCGCCTCGCCCTACCCGCCGAGCCGCAGGGCGAGGCGATCAGCTTCAGCGCCGACGACCGCCAGCTCGTGGTCGCCGGCGAGGGGCCACCGGGGAACGTGACGCTCGTGGCGGCGACCGCCCAGCTGGCACCGGTGGCCGCCGCGGCGTCGTCGGCCGCGCCCGGCGCGACCGGCGCGGGCCCGCCCACCTTCACCGCGGCGCTCGTCGCCGCGGCGGTCGCCACGATCGTCGTGGGGGTGGGCAGCCTGCTCCGGCGGCTGCGGCGGAGCGGGGTCTAGGACCCCGCCCCGCGGGCCGGGCTCAGACCCGGCGCAGGACGGTGACGACCCGGCCGAGGATCGTCGCGTCGTCACCCGGGATGGGCTCGTACGCTGGGTTGTGGGGCAGCAGCCAGACGTGCCCGTCGCGGCGCTTGTAGGTCTTGACGGTGGCCTCGCCGTCGATCATGGCCGCGACGATCTCGCCGTTCTCGGCGGTCGGCTGCTGTCGCACGACCACCCAGTCGCCGTCGCAGATCGCCGCCTCGACCATCGAGTCACCGGCCACCTTGAGCATGAACAGCGTGCCGTCGCCGACCAGCTCGCGCGGCAGCGGGAAGACGTCCTCGACCGCCTGCTCGGCGAGCACCGGCCCACCGGCGGCGATCCGGCCCACGAGCGGGACGTAGGTGGGCGCCGGCGCCGCGTCGTCGGCCACGGGGGCCGCGGGCAGGGCGTGGTCGCCGGGCAGCCGCACGTCGAGGGCGCGGGGGCGGTTGGGGTCGCGGCGCAGCCAGCCCTTCTTCTGCAGCACCGACAGCTGGTGCGCGACCGAGGACGCCGAGGAGAGCCCGACCGCCTCGCCGATCTCCCGCACCGACGGCGGGTAGCCGCGCCGCTCGACCGAGTCGCGGATGACCTCGAGGACACGGCGCTGCCGCTGGGTGAGCCCGTCGCCGGCGTCCGCGCGGTCGGGGAAGGCGCGGACGGCGGCCGTCCGCTCCTCCGTCGCCGTCCCGGCCGGCTCCGCGGTGGCCGCGGCCCGGCGCCGGGTGCTCGTCCCCGTGCCGTCGCCGGCTGCCCGGCGACCGCCCGACGTCCCCCTCGTGCTCGCCACGTCTCCTCCTCGCCCGCCGGGCCGGTGCCCACCGTCCCACGCGTCCGTCCGTCGTCGTGGCAGACGGTAGCGCTGTCGACGCGAAGAATCAAACACACGTTCGAAGGGCGGCCGTGTCGGGTCGCTTCTGTCGGCGCGCTCCGGTAGACATCGATCAGGCGTTCGATTCGAACAGACGTTCGAGAACGCGACGGGTCCGCAACGTCGGGAGGAGTGGCCGTGGGAAGCGTGCAGCAGGCCGTGCTGGAGTTCGACGAGGCGGTGCAGGCGCCGTGGCGCCCGTCGCTGCGGGCCGTGGCCCGCCCCGCGCACCCCGTCCGCCCGGCGGTGGAGGTCCCCGGTCCGACGCGCGCCCGGGTCGGGCGGACGCCTGCCGCCGTCCCGCCCCCACCCCGCCCGCGCCGCCCGGTACCCGGCCGGGCGCCGGGCGGTCGGGCGCCCGCCGCGCCGCCGGCGCCGACCGTGCGCACGGTGCACGGAGGGTGCACGCCCCGGCGGCGGCCGCGGCCGGCCCCGGTGCGGCTCACCCGGCGAGCCCGCCGGATGGCCGTGGTCCTCGCGCTCGGCGCCGGGGTGGCACTGGGGGCCTGGGTGGGGCCGCTCGTCACGGGAGGGGACGAGGCCGGCCTGCAGCTGGTGGGGGAGAGCCGCGTGGTCGTGCGGCCGGGTGACACGCTGTGGTCGATCGCGGGCACGCTCGCCCCCGGCCAGGACGTCCGGGCCGTGGTCGACGCCCTCCAGCGGGTCAACCACCTCGACGGCACCGCGCTGGTGCCGGGGCAGGTGCTGGAGCTGCCCTGAGGTCCCCCGAGCGGGGCGGTGGGGTCGACGGACGGGCGGCCGGCCGCAAGGACACCGACAAGATCGAGGGCTCGACTTCGTCAACCCTCAGTACCCGAGCCTTCACGCTCTGTGCTGACCCGGACGCATACGGTCGTCGCGTGCCAGGCGCCATGGGAAGTCGTGCAGCGGTGTTCACCAGCCAGCCGCAGGCCGTCGAGGTCTACTCGGCGGGCGAGTGGCTGCCCGGCTCGCTCCTCGGCTGGCGGCACGACGCCGACGGCGGCTGCCAGGTGCGGGTCCGGCTCACCGTGGGTGGCGTCGAGGAGTCCGTGTGGACGGAGCTCGAGTGCCTCCGCCTGCCGGAGCGGCGCCTCGCGGTCGCGCCCACGTCGGCCGACGACCCCGCCGCCACCCGCAGCATGCGCCTGGCCGACGTGGCGACCGCCGGGGCGGCGCGCCGCGGGCGTCCGGCCGCGCCCGGGGCCGCGCGTGCGACGGGCACCGTGGCCGACCCGGCCGCGACCCGGGGGCTGCCGGCGTACCGGGGCGACGCGGCGAGCCGCGCGAGCCACCCGGCCGGCCGGCGCCGGCGTGCCGACTCCCGGGTCGTGGGGGAGACCGCGGAGTTCCCGGCGGTGGAGGCGCCCGTCCCGGCGGGGCGGCACCGCGCGCCGGCCGCGCCGGCCGGCACCGGTCGGCACCGTGCCGCCGACACGGGCGTGCTCGTCGCCGCGACCGGGCAGGCCCCACGGGTTCCCGCCCCGCGGGGCCCCGAAGCGCCCGTCCCCGCGGTGGTCCCCTCGCCCGAGCCCGACCTCTTCACCCGGCCGATGCGCCTCGACGGGGTGGGGCGCGCAGGTGCGGTGCCCAAGCCCCGGGCCGCCCGCTGGGACGACACGCTCACCGGGGTCTAGGGCCGGGCGGGGTCCCCGCCGGATCACCGGCCGCCCGCTCCCGGTGTGCCGCGGGGTGCGCAGGATGCACCCGCGGCTCGGCGGTCGCCACCCGCGTGGGCGAGTCGCGCGGCGTGTCGTGTGACTGCTGGGTCGCGGTGTTGCGGCTGGTCACGGCGGAACAGAAGTCTCGCGCGTCGTCTTGCACATGTAGTGGAGCCCGCCCTAGGGTTCCCCTACATCTAGTAGTTACAGGTCTGTAAGCCCGTCCACACCCGGTCCTCAGGTTCTCCCCGGGACGTCCACCGGATGTCCCCAGGGGGGTCCACAGGGAGCGGGTCGGGCGGGGCCTGGGGCGAGCCGCGGGAGGGGGTCGATCGCCGTGCGGTGCCCGTTCTGCCACAACCCCGACAGCCGGGTCATCGACTCGCGCGAGGCCGACGAGGGCGCCACCACCCGGCGACGCCGGTCCTGCCCCGCCTGCGGGCGCCGGTTCACCACCGTCGAGGAGGCGGTGCTGGCCGTCGTCAAGCGCAGCGGGGTGAGCGAGCCGTTCAACCGCAGCAAGGTGGTCGCCGGCGTGCGCCGCGCCTGCCAGGGGCGGCCGGTCGACGAGGCGCAGCTGCAGCAGCTCGCGCAGCAGGTCGAGGACGCCATCCGCGCCACCGGTGCGGCCGAGGTGCCCAGCCAGGAGGTCGGCCTGGCCATCCTGCGCCCGCTGCGGGAGCTCGACGAGGTGGCCTACCTCCGCTTCGCCAGCGTCTACCGCGCGTTCGACTCGCTCGAGGACTTCGAGAAGGAGATCACCGAGCTGCGCGCGCGCCACCTGCCCGGCGGCACCCCGCCGCTGCCGGGCCTGCCGCCGGAGGGCCCGCCGACCCGCCGCCGGGGCGGGCGCACCTAGCCACCGGGCCGCGGACCACCTCCGGCGCCGGCGCCGGAACCCGAGCACGACCAGCGAGAACTGTCAGCACCACCCGCTACACACCAGTCAGGGCACCACCGATCGCGGCGCTTCCCCAGCCGCAGCCGCACCAAGGGAGAGCTCCAACTCATGACCGAGACCGACGACCGCCTGTCCACCGCCCGCAGCCGCCGCGGGGGCAAGGCGCCTGCCCGGGGGAAGGGCCTGAAGGTCAAGCGGGTCTTCACCACCGCCGGGGTGCACCCGTACGACGAGGTGACCTGGGAGCGCCGCGACGTCGTCATGACCAACTGGCGTGACGGCTCGATCAACTTCGAGCAGCGCGGCGTGGAGTTCCCCGCCGAGTGGAGCATCAACGCGACGAACATCGTCACGACGAAGTACTTCCGCGGGGCGGTGGGGACCCCGCAGCGGGAGAGCAGCCTGCGCCAGCTCATCGACCGGGTCGTCCTGACCTACGGGGCGGCCGGCCGCGAGCACGGCTACTTCGCCAGCGAGGGCGACGCCGAGATCTTCGAGCACGAGCTCACCTGGATGCTGCTGCACCAGTACTTCAGCTTCAACTCGCCGGTCTGGTTCAACGTCGGCACCAGCGCGCCGCAGCAGGTCAGCGCCTGCTTCATCCTCGCCGTCGACGACACGATGGACTCGATCCTGAACTGGTACCGGGAGGAGGGGCTCATCTTCAAGGGCGGCTCGGGTGCCGGCCTCAACCTCTCCCGCATCCGCTCCTCCAAGGAGCTGCTCTCCTCCGGCGGCACCGCCTCCGGCCCGGTCAGCTTCATGCGCGGTGCCGACGCCTCCGCCGGGACCATCAAGTCCGGCGGCGCCACCCGCCGCGCGGCCAAGATGGTCGTCCTCGACATCGACCACCCCGACATCGAGGAGTTCATCGAGACCAAGGCGCGCGAGGAGGACAAGATCCGCGCGCTGCGCGACGCCGGGTACGACATGGACCTCGGCGGCAAGGACATCACCAGCGTCCAGTACCAGAACGCCAACAACTCGGTGCGGGTCTCCGACGAGTTCATGCGCGCGGTCGAGGAGGGCACCGAGTTCGGGCTGCGGGCGCGGCTCGACGGCTCGGTCATCGAGACCGTCGACGCCAAGACGCTGTTCCGCAAGGTCACGCAGGCCGCCTGGGAGTGCGCCGACCCGGGCATCCAGTACGACGACACGATCAACGACTGGCACACCAACCCCGAGACCGGCCGGATCAACGCGTCCAACCCGTGCTCGGAGTACATGAGCCTCGACAACAGCTCGTGCAACCTTGCGTCGCTGAACCTGATGAAGTTCCTCAAGGACGACGGGACCTTCGACACCAAGAACTTCGTCAAGGCCGTCGAGCTGGTCATCACCGCGATGGACATCTCGATCTGCTTCGCCGACTTCCCGACCGAGCCGATCGGGGAGACCACCCGGGCCTACCGCCAGCTCGGCATCGGTTACGCCAACCTGGGCGCGCTGCTCATGGCCACCGGCCACGCCTACGACTCGCGCGGCGGCCAGACCCTCGCGGCGGCCATCACCTCGCTGATGACCGGCACCGCCTACCGGCGCTCGGCCGAGCTGGCCGGCATCGTCGGCGCGTACGACGGCTTCGCCCGCAACGCCGACGCCCACGCCCGCGTGATGCGCAAGCACGCCGCGGCCAACGACGCCATCCGCCCGGTCGGCGCCGACGACGCCGACGTGCTCAGGGCGGCCACCGCCGAGTGGCAGGAGTGCCTGGCCATCGGCGCCGAGAACGGCTGGCGCAACGCCCAGGCCTCGGTGCTCGCCCCCACCGGCACGATCGGCTTCATGATGGACTGCGACACGACCGGCATCGAGCCGGACTTCTCGCTGGTCAAGTTCAAGAAGCTGGTCGGCGGCGGCTCGATGCAGATCGTCAACCAGACGGTGCCGCGCGCGCTCAAGAGCCTGGGCTACCAGGAGGAGCAGATCGAGGCGATCGTCGAGTACATCGCCGAGCACGGCCACGTGGTCAACGCCCCGAGCCTGCGGCCGGAGCACTACGAGGTCTTCGACTGCGCCATGGGCGAGCGGGCCATCTCCCCGATGGGCCACGTGCGGATGATGGCGGCGGTCCAGCCGTTCATCTCCGGCGCCATCAGCAAGACGGTCAACATGCCGGAGTCGGCCACCGTCGAGGACGTCGAGAACATCTACTTCCAGGGTTGGAAGCTCGGCCTCAAGGCGCTGGCCATCTACCGCGACAACTGCAAGGTCGGCCAGCCCCTCTCCGACGCCAAGGCGAAGAAGGCCGACGCCGAGGTGAAGGTCGAGGCCGCCCCGACGGCGCTGGCCCACCCGGTGCGCAAGCGGCTGCCGAAGAAGCGGACGAGCATGACGACCTCGTTCAGCGTCGCCGGCGCCGAGGGCTACATGACCGCCGGGATGTACGAGGACGGCAGCCTCGGCGAGGTGTTCCTCAAGCTCGGCAAGCAGGGCTCGACCCTGGCCGGTGTCATGGACGCCTTCTCGATCGCGCTGTCGATCGCGCTGCAGCACGGTGTGCCGCTGGAGACCTACATCCAGAAGTTCACCAACATGCGCTTCGAGCCGGCCGGCATGACCGACGACCCGGACATCCGGATCGCCCAGTCGGTGATGGACTACATCTTCCGCCGCCTGGCGCTGGACCACCTGCCGGTCGAGACCCGCGCGACCCTCGGCATCTTCACCGCCGAGGAGCGGGCCGCCCAGGTGTCCGGCTACGACACCTCCGCGTCGGCCGGCACGGTCGTCGAGGAGGAGGAGGTCGACGTCGAGGCGCTGCGCAGCTCGGTGCCCACCGACGAGCGCAAGCCGGAGCCCAAGGCGGAGAAGCCGGCCAAGGAGGCGCACTCCTCGGCCGAGCTGCTCGAGCTGGTCACCGGCAACGTCACCGACGCGCCGCTGTGCATGACCTGCGGCACGAAGATGCGCCCCGCCGGCAGCTGCTACGTCTGCGAGGGCTGCGGCTCCACCAGCGGCTGCAGCTGATCAGCCGCTGAACCCACCGGCGCCCCGGTCCCGCTCCGCGCGGGCCGGGGCGCCGGTCGTCGTGCGGGACGCCGCCGCCGGCCGAGAAGGCGGTCCGTGCGCGGCCCACCGGCGGGTCCGCCCGTGTCCCGTGCACCGGGTCCCTGCCCGGCCGCGTGGCGGCGTCCATGACGGGTTCATGACGACTCCGTGACCACCGCTCACGGCGCACCCCGCGCGACGGCGTCCTGCTCGATGATCCGGTCGGTCAGCGCGGCAGGGGCGTCAGGGAGGAGCGGGACATGGGCGAGTTCGTCGACGAGGTGACCGTCCTGAGCCGGTGGCTGGGGCGGGACCTCACCGCCGAGCTGAGTGGCGTGGTGCCGCTCTGGCACGCCTTCCGCTTCCGCGACGCGGCGGTGTTCGAGCCCGACGCGGGCGACCGGCTGTACCTGGTGCGCGGCCAGGCGGTCCGGGAGCTCGTCGTCAGCCGCGGCACGATCGACGACGCCTACGCGGACCTGACGGCGACGGGCGACCTGCGCGCCGTGGCGTAGCAGCCGGGCCCGGGCCGCCGGCCGTGCAGCTCCTCTGCTGCGGGTGACGTGCCCGGGCCTGGTGCGGGCCAGGATCCGCCGGCATGTCGTTCTCCGAGGTGATGGAGCGCGTCGCCCAGGCGTTCGAGGCCCTCGGTGCGCTCGTGCTGCTCGGCGGGCTGGTCGTCGCGGTCGTGCTGGCCGGGCGGTCCTGGCGCCACGCCCACGACGGCCGGCGGGCCTACCGGGTGCTCCGGGAGTCGTTCGGCGCCGTCATCCTGCTCGGCCTGGAGATCCTGGTCGCGGCCGACCTGGTGCGCACCGTCGTCGTCGCGCCGACCGCCGAGAACGTGCTCGTCCTCGGCGCGATCGTGCTGATCCGGACGGTCCTCAGCTTCTCCCTGGAGATCGAGATCGAGGGCGTCGCCCCGTGGCGCCGCGCGTTCGTGAGCGGCGCCGGCCGGCTCCGCGCGGCCGGGCGGCGGGCCACCGCGGAGGCGACGGCGGAGGACGAGGGGCTCACGCCCAGCTGATCAGGAGGACGCGGTCCGGGCCGCGCCGGGCGTCGTCCCGGCCACCCGCTTGTACGCCCGGGCGAAGGCCGTCTCCGACTCGTACCCGAGGTCCCGCGCCAGCTCGCCGACCCGCGCGCCGCGGGTGAGGGCGGTCCCCGCCACGTGCATGCGCTAGCGCGTCACGTACCGCATGGCGGGCTCCCCGGCGAGCTCGGTGAAGCGGGCGGCGAAGGCCGACCGGGACATGCGGGCCTCCCGCGCCATGCCGTCGAGCGTCCAGGCGGCCCCGGGGTCCTGGTGGACCAGCGCGACCACCCGCCCGATCTGCGGGTCGCGCAACGCCCGCAGCCAGCCGGGGGAGTCGCCGCCGGTCTCCAGCCACGCCCGGATCGCCTGGATGACGACGACGTCGGCCAGGCGGGTGACGACCGCCTCCGCGCCCGGGCGGTCGTGGCGCACCTCGTCGGCGAGCAGCCCGAGCACCACCGGCAACCACCCGGAGTGCCGGGCGTCGCGGCCGGAGAGGACCAGCACCGGCGGCAGCAGGTCCAGCACGTGCGCCGCTCCGGGCCGGTCGATCTCCACGACGCCGCAGAACATCCCGGCGAGGGAGCCGCCACCGCCGAGCCGCAGCACCGAGTAGTGCTCGGCGAGGAACTCCTGCGGCAGCAGATCGGCGCGGCCGGCGATCGGGGCTCCGGGACCGCTGCGCAGCAGGTGACCGCGGCCGTGCGGCACGAGCGCCAGGTCGCCGGACCCCAGGGTGTGCACGGTGCCCCCGACCTCCAGCCGGCAGCCGCCCTCGGTGATCACGTGGAAGCTCAGGCACCCGTCGAGGGCCGGCATCTCCAGGCCCCAGGGCGCCGTCCCCTCGGCCCGGCAGTAGAACGTGCCGCGCATCCGCAGGTCGGCGAGCACACCGCCGAGCGGGTCGGCCGCCGTCCACGGCCTGCGCGAGGTGGTCACCGGCCCACTGTGCCGCCGGGCGCGCCGGTCGTCCAGCGTCGCTGGACGAACGGCGCGGAAACCAGGACGCGTGAGCCTGTTCCCCCGCTCCGGACGTCCGCAGGCTGGATGCAGGCCGGCCGGCGGGGCCGGCACCACCGAGGGAGGAGCGGACGATGCGAGTGCTGGTCGTGGGAGCCACTGGAGGATCGGGCCGGGCGGCCGTGGAGGCCCTGGTCGCGCGCGGTCACGAGGTGACCGCCTTCGCGCGGAGGCCGGCGGGCTTCCCGCCCGGCGTCGGGACGGCGATCGGCGACGCCACCGTCGCCGCGGACGTCGACCGCGCGGTGCGGGGGCAGGACGCCGTCGTGGTCGCGCTCGGCATCGCCGAGAGCCCGCTGCGGGTCCGGCTGCGCGGCAGCGCGGGGACGCCGATGGACGTCCGGTCACGCGGTACCGAGCGGATCGTGGCCGCGATGCGGGCGCACGGCGTCCGCCGCCTGGTCGTGCTGTCGTCCTACGGCGTGGGGCCGACCCGCGACCGGCTGCCGTTCTCGAGCCGGCTGGTGTTCGCCCTGCTGCTGCGCCCGCAGATCGCCGACACCGAGCGGCAGGAGCGCGTGGTCCGGGACAGCGGGCTCGACTGGACCCTGGTGCAGCCGGTCAACCTGACCGACGACGAGCAGGAGGCGACCCGGTCGACCGACGCCGACGCCGCCCCCCTGGCCGTCGAGGGCATGCGCGTGTCGCGGCGGGCGGTCGGCGGCGTGCTGGCCGACGCCGTGGCCGACGCCGGGCTGGTCGGTCGCACGGTGGCGGTCTCCGGAGCGCCGGCGCCCGTCCCCGCCTGAGAGCGTCAGGACGACGGGTCGCGGTCGGGGTAGCGGGCCCGGGCGAGCGCGTACACGCCGAACGCGGCGAACCCGGCCGCCACCCCGGAGAGCAGCCACGGCCCGCCGCGGACCCCGGCGATCACGGTCATCGCGCCGTCGAGGCCGGTGGCGGTCGAGACGTCGGCCGAGGTCGCGGCCTGCCACAGCAGCACACCGACCAGGCCGAAGGCGATGCCCTTGGCGACGTACCCGACCCGGCCGATCGTCTCGATCCACGGCTCCAGCGGGTCCGGCGCCGCCGGCAGGTCGATGTCCTTCATGAAGCCACCGGTGAGCCCCCGCACGAAGGTGTAGAGGCCCACGGCGACCACGAGGACGGCGACGGCGAGGACGACCGCCGCGCCGCCGGGCACGTCCAGCGTCTCGTCGGTGAGCTCGCGCAGCCGCTCGTCGGCCTCGTACTCCACCCCGACGGCGAACAGCAGCGCGGTGACCCCCAGGACGGCGTAGACCCCGGCCTTGGCCAGGCACTTGGCGCAGACGAACGCCGTCCGCCCCCGGAGGGCGCGGTCGAGCAGGCCGCGCCACCACAGCAGCACCTCGCCGGCCTGCCACAGCGCCAGCGCGACCATGCCCAGCCCGATCCCCCACAGCAGCACCAGCCCGCCGGGGGAGGAGGCGACCGTCTGCAGCGCCCCGGTCTGGTCGGCGTCGGCGCGGGTGCTGCCGAACGCCAGCCGCAGGGCGAGCCAGCCGATCAGCAGGTGCACCGCCCCGTAGGCGACCAGCCCCACGCGGGCCACCGCCTCCAGCACCGGGTGGTCGGTGACCTGCCGGGCGCGCTCGACGATCCGGTGCACCCGGCCGAGCAGGGAGCGGGCGGCGGAGGTCACCGCGCCGATGGTGGTGGAGCCGGGGCGGAGCCGCCAGGCGGGCTCAGCGGACGGCGCGCCGCTCGCGCCGGGCCTGCACGGCGCGGACCACGCGCAGCACCGCGACCACCGCCGCCGGCACCGCCACCAGCAGCCAGCCGTGGTCGCCGACGAAGTAGGCGATCGCGCACAGGGCCACGCCGAGCGCCACGGCCTGCCCGATGGTCCACAGCCGCTGCCGCCGCTCGGCCCCGGTGTGCCCACCGAGGATGCGCCGCGCCAGCAGCAGCGGCAGCACCACGAGCGCGATGCCCAGCGCCCAGCTGACCAGCACGACGGTGCCCTTGACGAACAGCAGCAGCAGCCAGCCGACCAGGCCGACGGCGGCGACGACCCCCGCTCCCACGAGCAGCGAGGCCGTCAGCGAGCGGTGGGTGCGGACCGCGGTGGTCATGCGCGCACCGTAGCGCCGGCTCCTGGGAACGCGGGCCCGTTCTCACGGCACGATCGCGTCCACGTACCCGCCGTCGACGCGCAGTGCACCGCCCGTGGTCGCCGACGCCAGCGGCGAGGCGAGGTAGACGCACATGTTCGCGATCTCCTCCGGCTCGATCAGCCGCTGCAGCAGCGACTGCGGCCGGTGCCGCAGCATGAACTCCCGCTGCGCCTCGTCCCACGGCAGCTCCTCACCGACCAGGGAGCGGACGAATTCCTCGACCCCGCCGGTGTGCGTCGGGCCGGCGATCACCGAGTTGACCGTGACCCCCGAGCCGGCCGCCTCCTTGGCGAACCCGCGGGAGACGGCGAGCAGCGCCGTCTTCGTCATGCCGTAGTGGATCATCTCGGCCGGGATCGCCACCGCCGAGTCGCTGGCGATGTACTGCACCCGGCCCCAGCCGCGCTCCCGCATCCCCGGCAGGTACGCCCGGGTCAGCCGGACGGCGGTGAGCACGTTCGTCTCGAAGTACCGCCGCCACTCGTCGTCGGAGATCTCGAGGGCCGGGCGGGCGCCGAAGACGCCCAGGTTGTTGACCAGCACGTCGGCGTCGGGAACGGCCGCGAGCAGCTGCGCCGTCCCCTCGTCGGTGGTCAGGTCCCCGGCCACGGTGGTCACCCCGCCGGCGACGCCCTGCTCCCGGATCGGCCCGGCGGCCGCGTCGAGCGCCGCGGCGTCCCGCCCGGTGAGGACGACGGCGGCGCCGGCGCGCGCCAGCCCGGTGGCGATGGCCAGGCCGATGCCCTGGGAGGAGCCGGTGACGACGGCGCGGCGGCCGCTGAGGTCGATCTGCATGCTGCGAGCAAGGCGCGCGGCGGACCTGCTGTTCCGCCGTGGAAGGGTGGGCGGCGTGACCGTGGAACGGACCGTCCGCCTGCTGTTCGAGGAGTCGGCGCGCACGGCCGGCACGCACACCAACCTCTCCGCCGTCCGCAGCGACGGCCCCGTGCTGTGGGTCGCGGGCGACGAGACCGCGACCGTCGAGCGGCTGGTGGCCGACGACCCCGACGACCCGCACGTCTACGGGCAGCAGACCAGCTTCCGCCTCGCCGACCTCGTGCCGCTGCCCGGCGGCGGCGAGGACGAGGAGGGGGAGGCCGACCTCGAGGGCCTGGCCCGCGCCGGTGACTTCCTGTGGGCGGTCGGGTCGCACAGCCTGCGCCGCAAGCAGATCAAGGCCCGGCACGAGGGCGAGAAGGCGCTGCGCCGGCTGGCGAAGGTCTCCGGCCAGCCCAACCGCCAGGTCCTGGTCCGGCTGCCGGTCCGCATGGACGGCGGCCTGCCGACCGTCGTGCGCGAGCTCGAGCGCGACGGCGTCCGCTCCCGTGCCGCCTCGTTCGGGGCGCACGGCCCCGACCTGCGGGACCTGCTCGCCGACGACGAGCACCTCGGCCCCTTCCTGCCGCTGCCGGGCAAGGACAACGGGCTCGACGTCGAGGGCATCGCGGTGGCGGGCCCGCGGGTGTACCTCGGCCTGCGCGGCCCGGTGCTGCGCGGCTGGGCGGTGGTGCTGGAGCTGCGCCCCGAGGTCGACCCCGACGCCCCCGACCGGCTGCTGCTGACGCCGTTCGACGACGGCCGCCCCTACCGCAAGCACGTGCTGCGCCTGCAGGGGCTCGGCGTCCGCGACCTGTGCCCGCACGGCGACGACCTGCTCGTGCTGGCCGGGCCCACGATGGACCTCGACGGGCCGGTGCACGTCTTCCGCTGGCACGACGCGCTGCGGGCGGAGACCCCGCAGGTGGTCCGCGGCGACCAGCTCACCCGCGACCTCGTGCTCGGCTACGGCGAGGAGTGCGACCACGCCGAGGGGATCGGGCTCGTCGGCCCGCCGGAGCGGCCGCGCCTGCTCGTCGTGTACGACAGCCCGTCGCCGGAGCGGCTCGGCGCCGACGGCAGCGTCCTCGCCGACGTCGTCCGGTTGCCGGGTGACATGCTCGGCGGCGTCCGCCCGTCCTGATCAGGAGGTCCCGTGCGCGCTGTCCAGATCGCCACCCTCGACGGCCCGCGAGCGGCGCAGCTCGCCGAGGTCCCCGAGCCCGCCGACGAGGACAGGGTCCTGGTCGACGTGCACGTCGCCGGGGTCACCTTCCCCGAGGTGCTGCTCAGCCGCGGCGCGTACCAGCTCAAGCCGGAGCTGCCGTTCGTCCCGGGCAGCGAGGTCGCCGGCACCGTCCGGCGGGCGCCCGAGGGCAGCGGGTTCGCCCCCGGCCAGCGGGTGGCCGCCTTCCCCGGCTTCGGCGGGTTCGCCGAGGTGGTCGCCGCCGACCCGCGGTTCGTCTTCCCGCTGCCGGACTCGACGTCGTTCGAGCAGGGCGCGGCGCTGCCCATGAACTACCTGACCATGCACTTCGCGCTGACCCGGCGGGGAGGCGTGCGCAGCGGGGAGAGCGTGCTCGTGCACGGCGCCGCCGGCGGGCTGGGCACGGCGGCCATCCAGCTCGCCAAGGCGTACGGGGCGCGCGTCCTCGCGGTGGTCTCGACCGAGGACAAGGGGGAGGTGGCGCGCACGGCCGGCGCCGACGACGTCGTCCTCGCCGACGGCTTCCGCGACCGGGTCAAGGAGCTCACCGGAGGCCGCGGCGTCGACGTCGTCGTCGACCCGGTGGGCGGCGACCGCTTCACCGACTCGCTGCGCAGCCTCGCCCGCGAGGGCCGGCTGCTGGTGCTCGGCTTCACCGGCGGCGAGATCCCCACGGTGCGGGTCAACCGGCTGCTGCTGAACAACATCTCCGTGCTCGGCGTCGGCTGGGGCGCCTTCTGGTCCGGGGAGCCCGGGTACGTCGCCGAGCAGTGGCGGGAGCTGCTGCCGCTGCTGGAGAAGGGCGCCCTCGACCCGGTGCTGGGCTCCACCCACGACCTCGCCGACGCCGCGGCGGCGATCGCCGAGCTCGAGGAGCGCCGCGCCACCGGGAAGGTGCTGCTCCGGGTCCGCGGCTGACCCGCGGGCGGTCGCCGCTGGACGGCGACCCCGCCGGGGGTCGATCCTGACCGGCGGACGGGGCGGCGCGAGGGGACGGCGACATGGACGCAGAGGCATCCCGTCCCGCGGTCGGCCGGCCGGGCCTGCGCATGGGAACGGCGCAGGCGCGCTGGGTGCTGCTCACCACGGTGCTCGGGTCCAGCCTGGCCATGCTCGACGCCACGGTGGTCAACGTGGCCCTGGAGCGGATCGGCGCGGACCTGGGGACCGGCTTCGCGGGCCTGCAGTGGACGGTGAACGCCTACACCCTCACCCTGGCGGCGCTGATCCTGCTCGGGGGCTCGCTCAGCGACCGGTACGGCCGGCGGCGGGTCTTCGTCGTGGGCGTCTGCTGGTTCGCCGTCGCCTCGCTGCTGTGCGGTCTCGCGCCGAACATCGAGACGCTCGTCGCCGCCCGGGCGCTGCAGGGCGTCGGGGGAGCCCTGCTCACCCCGGGCAGCCTGGCGATCATCTCCGCCACGTTCGCCGAGGGCGACCGCGCGGCGGCGGTGGGGGCGTGGTCGGGCCTGGGCGGCGTCGCCGGCGCGGTGGGACCGTTCCTCGGCGGGTGGCTGGTGGACTGGAACTGGCGCGCGGTGTTCCTGCTCAACCTGCCGCTGGCCGTCGTCATCGTGCTGGTCGCGGTCCGGCACGTGCCCGAGACCCGGGACCCGGCCGCGGCGCCGCGGCTGGACCTCGCGGGCACCGCCCTCGTGGTGGTCGGCCTGGGCGCCCTGACGTACGCGCTCACCGCGGCCGGCGAGCAGGGAGCCGGTCCGGTCGTGGGGGCGACCGCCGTCGTCGGGCTGCTCGCGCTCGCCCTCTTCGTGCGGGTGGAGCTCCGCTCGCCGCACCCGCTCGTGCCCCCGGCGCTCTTCCGCGACCGCCAGTTCACCGCGGCGAACGTGGTCACGCTGCTGGTCTACGCGGCGCTGGGGGTCGTGTTCGTCCTCCTGGTGCTGCAGCTGCAGGTCGTCTCCGGCTTCAGCCCGCTGCTGGCCGGCACGGCGCTGCTGCCGGTCACCGTGCTCATGCTGCTGTTCTCGGCGCGGGTCGGCGCGCTGGCCCAGCGCGTCGGCCCGCGGCCGTTGCTGAC
This sequence comes from Geodermatophilus sp. SYSU D00815, assembly GCF_054050035.1. Classification (NCBI taxonomy): domain Bacteria; kingdom Bacillati; phylum Actinomycetota; class Actinomycetes; order Geodermatophilales; family Geodermatophilaceae; genus Geodermatophilus; species Geodermatophilus sp. SYSU D00815. Next base: position 65,638 of record NZ_JBJGYO010000015.1, read on the forward strand.
CGCCGGCCCGCTCGTGGCCGCGGCGGGCGTGCTGCTGATGCTGCGCATCGGCCCGGACGCCTCGTACGTCACCGACGTGCTGCCCGCCACGATCGCCTTCGGCGCCGGCCTGACCCTGCTGGTGGCGCCGCTGACCGCGACCGTGCTCGCCTCGGCCGAGGACCGGTTCGCCGGCGTCGCCTCGGGGGTGAACAACGCCGTCGCGCGCGCCGCGAGCCTGCTCGCCGTCGCCGTCGTCCCGGTGGCGGCCGGCATCGGCGGCGACGACTACGCCGACCCGGCGGCCTTCGACGACGGGTTCCGGACGGCCATGCTCGTCCTCGTCGTCCTGCTCGTCGCCGGGGGCGTGCTCGCGGCCCTGCTCGTCCGCCGGCCGCTGGCGGCAGCCCCCGAACCCGGGCCCGGGGAACCGGCGCGCCTGCGGGTCGAGGAGTGCCCGCACTGCGGGGTCACCGGCCCGCAGCTCGCCCCCACCCGCACCGGCTGACGGCCGCACCGGGAAGCTGGCCCGGTGGAACCGGTCATGGTCGACGTCCCCGCCGGCACGATCGTCCTGCGCGACGAGGGCACCCGGACCGGCCGGCCGGTCGAGGTCGCGCCCTTCCGGCTGGCGGCGCACCCGGTCACGCGGGAGCTCCACGCGCGGGTGCTGGGGAAGGGGCCGGCGCCCGCCCCGCGCGCCCCGGTCACGGAGGTCTCCTGGCTCGACGCCGTGCGCTTCTGCAACCTGCTGTCGCAGCACCACGGCCTGGCACCGGCCTACTAGCCCGGCGACGACGTCGACGGGCTCGACGTGGTGTGGGACCGCGACGCCGACGGCTTCCGGCTGCCCACCGAGGCGGAGTGGGAGCACGCGTGCCGCGCCGGCTCCGGCGACGTGCGCCACGGGGAGCTCGACGACATCGCCTGGCACCGCGGCAACGCCGGCGGCGCGGCCCACGACGTGGGGACGCGGGCGCCCAACGCCTGGGGCCTGCACGACACGATCGGCGACGTCTGGGAGTGGTGCTGGGACCTCTACGACCCCGTGGTCTACGGGCCGTACCGCGGCTTCCGCGGCGGCGGGTGGCACGACCTGCCGCGCAGCCTGCGCGCCTCCTGCCGGCGCAGGAGCCACCCGACCTTCCGCATCGACGACCTGGGGTTCCGCCTGGCCCGCTCGGGGTGACCGATCGGGGCGCGACCGGCTCCCGGACCCGCCGGGGGCGGTAGGAAGGACGCCGTGGCCGGCGCCGACCTCGACGAGCTCCTGCCCCGCCTCACCCCCGAGGTGGCCGACCTGGTGCGGGCGGTCGACGCGCTCGTGCACGAGGTGGACCCCGGCGTCGTCCGGGTCGTCTGGCCGCACCAGCGCACCGTCGGGTACGGCGTCGGCCCCAAGAAGATGTCCGAGCACTACGCCTACATCGCTGCCTTCGACCGGCACCTCAACCTCGGGTTCAACCACGGCGCGCGGCTGCCGGACGAGGGGTTGCTCGAGGGCACCGGGAAGTCGTTCCGCAAGCTGACCGTGCGGACGGCGGACACCCTCGCCGACCCGCGGCTGGCGCCGTTGCTGCGCACGGCCCGGCAGGAGAGGCTGGACGCGCTGGGCCGATGAGCCGCCGCCGATGAGTCGCGGCCGTCGTGCCGGTCGAACCCCGCGTGACGACACCGCAGCCCCTGGGACCCGAGCCCCTGGACGCCACCTTCACCGAGCGGATCCGCACCGACGGCGCCTTCCCCACCTACCTCGAGCTCACCGGCTCCGCCGAGCTGCTCGGCACGCGGCGGCCGGTCAAGGTCGGCGGCCTGCTCGACGGGCAGCCGTTCACCGCCACGCTGATGCCGTCGGGGGAGGGACCGCACTGGCTGCCGCTGCGCAAGGCGCTCTGCGCGGCGATCGGCAAGAGCGCGGCCGGTGAGCAGGTGACGGTGCACCTGCGGGAGCGGTTCGGCTGACGGTGCCGGCCTCCCTGGCGCCGCGCCCGCGCCGGGACCCGGCCTGACCGCGCCGGAGGCCGCCGACGAGGATGGAGGCATGGGCTACACCGCGGCGCAGGACCGCTACGACTCGATGACCTACCGCCGTTGCGGCCGCAGCGGCCTCGACCTGCCGGCGATCAGCCTGGGCCTGTGGCACAACTTCGGCGACGACGTCCCCCTCGACCGGCAGCGGTCGATCCTGCGGCGGGCCTTCGACCTGGGCATCACCCACTTCGACCTGGCCAACAACTACGGGCCGCCCTACGGCAGCGCCGAGAGCAACTTCGGCCGGCACCTGCGCGAGGACTTCGCCGCCTACCGCGACGAGCTGATCATCTCCACCAAGGCCGGCTGGGACATGTGGCCGGGGCCGTACGGTCAGGGCGGCGGCTCGCGCAAGTACGTGCTGGCCAGCCTCGACCAGTCGCTGCGGCGCATGGGCCTGGACTACGTCGACATCTTCTACTCGCACCGGCCGGACCCGACGACGCCGCTCGAGGAGACGATGGGCGCGCTCGACACCGCCGTCCGCTCCGGCAAGGCGCTCTACGCCGGGATCTCGTCCTACTCGCCCGAGGACACCGCCCGGGCCGCGGACATCCTCGCCGACCTCGGCACGCCGCTGCTCATCCACCAGCCCTCGTACTCGATGCTCAACCGCTGGATCGAGACCGAGGGCCTGCTCGACGTCCTGGCCGACAAGGGGGTCGGCTGCATCGCGTTCTCGCCGCTGGCGCAGGGCATGCTCACCGACCGCTACCTGAACGGCATCCCGGAGGGCTCGCGCGCCAGCCAGGACAAGTCGCTCTCCGCCGACCTGCTCTCCGAGGAGTCGCTGGACCGGGTGCGGGCGCTCAACGACATCGCGTCCGGACGCGGGCAGTCGCTGGCCCAGATGGCGCTGGCCTGGGCGCTGCGGGACGAGCGCGTGACCACCGTGCTCATCGGCGCCAGCAGCGTCCGGCAGCTGGAGACCAACGTCGGCGCGCTGCAGCGCCTCGACTTCGGCGCCGACGAGCTGGCGGAGATCGACCGGCACGCCGTCGACGCGGGGATCGACCTGTGGCAGGGGGCCCGGGAGAAGACGCTGTAGGGCGGCGGGCCGAAGCGGAGGCGCCTACGGTTGAGGTGTCCCTGCTCCTGACACCTCGAAGGGCTCGCACATGCGGCACGTCTCCCTCGGCTCGCTCGACGTCTCCCGGCTCGGTCTGGGGTGCATGGGGATGTCGGCGTTCTACACCGGCGCCGGCACGGACGACGCCGGGTCGACCCGCACCATCCACCGCGCCCTCGACCTCGGCGTGACGTTCCTCGACACCGCCGAGATCTACGGCCCGTACACCAACGAGGAGCTCGTCGGCCGGGCGATCGCCGGCCGCCGCGACGAGGTCGTGCTCGCCACCAAGTTCGGCAACATCTCGCACGCGGCGGGCGGGGAGCGGCGGTACGACAGCAGCCCGGCGAACGTCCGCACCGCGGTCGAGGGGTCGTTGCGGCGGCTGCGGACCGACGTCATCGACCTCTGCTACCAGCACCGCGTGGACCCCGACGTGCCGATCGAGGACACCGTGGGGGCGCTCGCCGAGCTGGTCGAGCAGGGCAAGGTCCGCGCCATCGGGCTGTCGGAGGCGGGGGCGGAGACGATCCGCCGCGCGCACGCGGTCCACCCGGTCACCGCGCTCCAGACGGAGTACTCGCTGTGGACCCGCGACCCCGAAACGGAGATCCTGCCGCTGGTCCGCGAGCTCGGGATCGGGTTCGTCGCCTACTCGCCGCTGGGCCGCGGGTTCCTCACCGGGCAGATCCGCTCGGCGGCGGACCTGGACGGCTCCGACTTCCGGGCGAGCAACCCCCGGTTCGCCGGGGAGGCGCTGCAGCGGAACCTGCGCATCGTCGAGGAGGTGGAGGCCGTCGCCCGCGAGGCCGACGCGACCCCGGGGCAGGTGGCGCTGGCCTGGCTGCTCGCCCAGGGCGACGACGTCGTCCCGATCCCCGGCACCAAGCGCGTCGCGCGGCTGGAGGAGAACGCCGCCGCCGACGACCTGCGGCTGACCGACGAGCAGCTCGGCCGGCTGAGCGCGATCCAGCCGCCGGTCGGCGACCGCTACGCCGACATGACGCCGCTGGGACGCTGATCGCGCAGGCACGTGTCGGCTCGTCGACCTCGCGGCGGGCCGACACTCCTCGGCGGCGCCCATCGCCCGGTTGCGCTGGATCCGCTGGAGCCGGGCCGCGACCCGGTGCGGGTCCAGCCACGCTGCCGGCACGCGCGCAGGCGTGGCCGGCGGGTGGATCGACCGGTCGATCAGCACGCCCTCGAAGGTCGAGGAACCGGAGATCCGCGGCACGCCCCGAACCCACGGAGCGGGTACGACCGTTCCCGCAGCTCAGGACGGCGTCGTCGGCAGACCCTCGGTACTCCTCCGGGGGATGCGGGGTCCCGCGGACGCGCCCCGGCATGCCAGGGTCGGGACGTGGACTTCGACGAGGTCGCCGACGAGCTCTACGGCATCCCGCCGGAGGAGTTCACCGCGACCCGGCGCGCCCGCGAGGAGGAGGCCCGCGCCGGCGGCGACCGGGTGCTCGCCAAGTCGATCTCCCAGCTGCCCAAGCCGTCGCTGGCCGCGTGGGCGACGAACGTGCTGGTCCGCCACCACCGCGACGAGATCGAGTCGCTGGTCGAGCTCGGCGGGTTGCTGCGCGAGGCGCAGGAGAACCTCGCCGGCGACCAGCTGCGTGCCCTGTCGGTGCAGCGCAACCAGCTGCTCGCCGCGCTGAGCCGGCAGGGGATGGGGCTGGCCCGCCGGCTCGGCCACCCCATCAGCAGCGGCGTGGCCGGGCAGGTGGAGGACACGCTGCGGGCGGCGATGGCCGACCCGGACGCGGGCGAGGCGGTGCTCTCCGGGCGGCTGACCTCGCCGCTGTCCTACAGCGGGCTCGGCACCGGGCAGCGGCCAGACCTGCGCGTCGTCCGGCCACCGGAGCGGGAGGCCGGTCCCGCGCCGCGGAAGGCGACCGGGAAGCGGACCGAGGCACGGACGACGGCGCAGGAGCGGCGCCGCGCCGCCGAGGAGAAGCGGCGGCAGGCCGAGGAGCAGGCCCGGCGCGAGGCCGAGGAACGCCGCCGGCGGGAGCTCGCGGAGGCGCAGGAGGCCGCCGACGAGGCGGCCGAGCTCGCGGAGGACGCCGCCGCCGCGGCCGAGCGCGAGCAGGCGCGGGCCGACGAGCTGGCCGGCCGGCACGAGCACCTCGAGGCGCGGGTCGAGGAGCTGATGGACGAGCTGGCCCGCACCCGCGAGGAGGTCAACTCGGTCAACGCGCAGCTGTCCCGCGCCCAGCGGCGCGCGCAGTCCGCCGGCCGACGCGCCGGCGAGGCGGCGGCCGCCCGCGACCGGGCGCTCGCCCGGCTGGCCGAGCTGCAGCAGCGCTGACCTTGCCGCCGCGGGGTGCCGGGGCCACACTCGGCGGCCATCCGGCCCGACGACGTGCGGAGACCAGCATGAGCGCTCCCCAGGACGACCCGATCGCCGACACCGCGCCCGACGACTCCCGCAGCGGCGCCGACATCGCCGAGGCGATCGAGGTGGCCGAGGCCGGCAGCCGGGTCGAGCAGGTGCACGACCGCGGGCAGTTCGACAAGTCCGGCGAGGCGCCGGTCGAGCAGGTGCGCGACGACCCCGAGATGACCCAGGGCCAGGTCGTGCACGGCTCCGGCGCGGAGGAGGGGACGGCGCCCGCCGGGACCGAGGGCGTCAGCTCCGGCGCCGCGCAGTCGGTCCGCGGCGCCCGCCCGATCGACGGGGCCTGACGCTACGGCGCCGTCCAGGGGACCAGCAGCGCGTCCGCCGGGACGTAGAGGGGGTGCCGCGGCTCCCCGAGCCGTGTCGTGCCGAGGCACAGCGGCCGGTCCAGCAGGGGTGCGACGGCCCGTGACCGCCCGTGCAGCGAGCCGCCGGCGCCCCAGGCCGCGATCGTCCCGGCGACAGACGCGGTGAAGCGCCGCAGGACGTCGTCGTTCGCGGGACCCACCGGCTCGGCCGCCCGGCGCAGCGCCTTCGGGTCGGTGTGCCGGTGCGCGAACAGGTTCACGACGAGCAACCCGCTCCGGCCGGCCGCCCGGCTCCCGGCGATGCACCGCTCCAGCGTGGGCCGGCGACGCCGCTCGGTGTCCCCGGTCGCCGGGTTGAGCAGGACCCACACGTCGGTCGTGCGCGGGTCCGGTGCGCCCCACCAGCGGCCGAAGGCGTACCGGTAGGCCATGTCCGGCGAGTACAGGTACCGCTCCGGCAGTCCGTCCGGAGACGTGCCCGTCCGGTCCTCGAGCCCGTGCCGGGCCGCCAGCTCCGCGAAGTTCGTCCATCCCTGTCGCCGGTGCCCGCGGCGCGGGTCCCCTAACTCCAGAGCTCGACGCGCACCGTCGGGGCCGCTCGGCGGGTGCTGCGCGGCGGGCGGGCGAGCAGCGCGGTGGTCGCGTCGGGGGTGGTGAGGAAGCGCTGCAGCGCGCGGGCCGGCCCGGTCGCCGAGGCCGTGGCGATCGTCGCCCACCACATGCCGGTCACCGGGGTGGGCTCGAGCGGCACCCGGACCAGCGTGCCGCGGCGCAGGTCCTCCGCGACCAGGTGGGCGAGGGCGAGGAAGACCCCGTCGCCGGCGCGGGCGGCGGCCAGCGCCTCGGTCTCGCTGTCGAGCCGCTCGACGAGCAGCCCGGCCCCGAGGTCGCCCTCCACGCCCGCCGGCCCCGCCAGCCACCGGGCGCCGGCCAGCGCCGACGGCGGCACCGGTCCCCGCCGCGGCAGCGGCAGGGCCGGTGCGGCCACCAGGACCCGCGACCAGCGCAGGAACGGCACGCTCTCCAGCAGCTGCCCCGGCAGCGGCACCGGCCGGCCGCCGAGGGCGATGTCGGCGGCGTCCTCGGCCAGCGCGTGCGCCGCCCCCTCGGCCGCGCCGGTGCGGATCTGCACCCCGTGCCCGGAGAACCGGCGGGTGAAGGCCGCCACCACCGGCTCGGCGGCGTGCTCGCCGCAGGCGTGCGTCGCGTGCACCCGCAGCCGGCCCTCCGACGTCGCCTCGGCCACGTCGCGGCGGGTCCGGTCGGCCAGCCGCACCAGCTCGCGCGCCCGCCCGGCCAGCGCCCGGCCGCCCGGGGTGAGCGCGATGCCGGTGCCCGTGCGCACGAACAGCGCGTCGCCGAGGTCGTTGCGCAGCGCGGCGAGCGCCGCGGAGACGGCCGGCTCGCTCACGCCCAGGGCGGCCGCCGCCGCGCGGAGGGACCCGAGCTCGGCCACGAGCGCGAACGTCCTGAGCTGGGTGAACGTCACTGTCCCGCCCTCTTAAGGGGTTGCTTATCGGGATGTTGACACCCGCCCCGGGGGCGGACAAGGTTCGCCGCCACCAGGGCTCCGGCGTGGGGGCCCGCGGTCAGGGGGTGCGCCCGTGCAGACACCTGCTCCGTTCGACTACGCCCGGGCCGGCAGCGTCGCCGAGGCGCTCGACCTGCTCGAGCGGCACGGCCCGGAGGCCCGCGTCATCGCCGGCGGCCACAGCCTGCTGCCGATGATGAAGCTGCGGCTCGCGCGGCCGGACTGGGTCATCGACATCAACGGCCTCGCCGAGCTCGACTTCGTCACCGAGGACGCCGACCACCTGCGCATCGGGGCGCTGACCCGGCACGCGACGCTGCTGGCCTCGCCGCTGGTCGGCCGGCTGTTCCCGATCGTGCACGACGCCGAGCGCGTGATCGCCGACCCCGTCGTCCGCAACCGCGGCACCATCGGCGGGTCCCTCGGCCAGGCCGACCCCGCCGAGGACCTCACCACGGTGTGCGACGTCCTCGACGCCGAGATCGTCATCACCGGGAAGACCGGGCAGCGGGTCGTCGGCATCGCCGACCTGCACCGCGGCCCGTACGAGACCGCCTGCGAGCAGCACGAGCTGATCACCGAGGTCCGCTTCCCGATCCGCGCCCGCCAGGGCAGCGCCTACGAGAAGGTCGAGCGTCGCGTGGGCGACTGGGCGGTCGCCGCCGCCGGCGCCGCCGTCGTCCTCGAGGACGACGGCCGGATCTGCGACGTCACCGTCGGTCTCACCGCGCTCGGCGTCGAGGGCTGCGTGCCCGGCGTCCTCGAGGCCCTCTGCGAGCAGCAGCCGTCCGAGGAGCTGTTCGACGAGGCCGGCCGCCTCGCCGCCGAGGCCAGCTCGCCGGTCGAGGACCAGCGCGGCCCGGTCGACTACAAGCGGCACCTCGCCGACGAGCTCACCCGCCGCGTGCTGCGCCGCGCCGTCGCGCGCGCCGGCGCGCTCACCCCCGCCTGAGCAGGAAGGCCTCCCGTGCAGATCACCACGAACGTCAACGGCACCGAGATCACGAAGGACGTCGAGCCGCGGCTGCTGCTCGTGCACTACCTGCGCGACACCCTCGGCCTGACCGGCACCCACTGGGGCTGCGACACGAGCAACTGCGGCACCTGCGTCGTCCTCATGGACGGCGAACCGGTGAAGTCCTGCACCGTGCTCGCGGCGATGACCGAGGGGCACGAGATCCGCACCGTCGAGGGGATGGCGCAGAACGGCACCCTCGACCCGGTGCAGCAGGGCTTCATGGAGGAGCACGGGCTGCAGTGCGGGTTCTGCACGCCCGGGATGATGCTGACCGCCCGCGCGCTGCTCGACCGCAACCCCGACCCCGACGAGGGCGAGATCCGCGAGGCCATCTCCGGTCAGATCTGCCGGTGCACCGGCTACGCCACCATCGTCCGCTCGGTGCAGTGGGCCGCCGCCCACCCGGCCGCGACCCCGACCGACCAGGAGGTGCGGGCATGACCACCGTCGTCGAGCGCTCCACCATGCCGCAGGAGCGCGAGCCCAACCCCGCGATGACCTCGGCCGACCGGCCGATCGGCTTCGGCCGCGTGCAGCGCAAGGAGGACCCGCGGTTCGTGCGCGGCAAGGGCCGCTACGTCGACGACCTCGTGCTGCCGGGAATGCTGCACGGGGCGATCCTGCGCTCCCCGCTGGCGCACGCCCGGATCGTCTCCATCGACACCACCGAGGCGCTGGCGCACCCCAAGGTGCACGCGGTGATCACGGGCAAGGACCTCGAGGCGCTCAACCTCGCCTGGGCGCCCACCCTGTCGGCCGACGTGATGGCGATCCTGGCCACCGACAAGGTGCGCTTCCAGGGGCAGGAGGTCGCCTTCGTCGTCGCCGAGGACCGCTACTCCGCCCGCGACGCGCTCGAGCTCATCGACGTCGAGTACGAGGACCTGCCGCCGGTCGTCGACGCCCGCCGCGCGCTCGACCCCGGCGCCCCGGTGATCCGCGACGACCTCGAGGGGCGCACCGACAACCACATCTTCGACTGGGAGGCCGGCGACGCCGCGGCCACGGCCGCCGTGTTCGCCCGCGCCGACGTCGTCGTCAGCCAGGAGGTCGTCTACCCGCGGGTGCACCCCGCCCCGATGGAGACCTGCGGCGCGGTCGCCGACTACGACCCGGTCGACGGCAAGCTGACCCTCTACGAGACCACCCAGGCGCCGCACGCCCACCGCACCCTCTACGCGATGGTCGCCGGCATCCCGGAGCACAAGATCCGCGTCGTGGCCCCCGACATCGGCGGCGGCTTCGGCAACAAGGTGGGCATCTACCCGGGCTACGTCTGCGCCGTCGTGGGCTCGATCGTCACCGGCAAGCCGGTGAAGTGGGTGGAGGACCGCTCGGAGAACCTGATGAGCACCTCGTTCGCCCGCGACTACATCATGCAGGGCGAGGTGGCGGCGACCCGCGAGGGCAAGATCCTCGCCGTCCGCACCAAGGTGCTGGCCGACCACGGCGCGTTCAACGCGACCGCCCAGCCGACCAAGTACCCGGCCGGGTTCTTCTCCATCTTCACCGGCAGCTACGACTTGGAGGCCGCGCACTGCTCGGTCACCGGCGTCTACACCAACAAGGCCCCGGGCGGGGTGGCCTACGCCTGCTCGTTCCGGGTGACCGAGGCGGTGTACCTGGTCGAGCGGATGGTCGACGTCCTCGCCCAGCAGTTGGAGATGGACCCGGCCGAGCTCCGGCTGAAGAACTTCATCCGCCCCGAGCAGTTCCCGTACAAGAACAAGACCGGCTGGGAGTACGACTCCGGCGACTACGAGCCGGCGCTGCGCATGGCGATGGAGCAGATCGGCTACGACGAGCTGCGCCGCGAGCAGGCCGAGAAGCGGGCCCGCGGCGAGCTCATGGGCATCGGCGTCTCGTTCTTCACCGAGACCGTCGGCGCCGGCCCGCGCAAGCACATGGACATCGTCGGGCTGGGCATGGCCGACGGCGCCGAGGTGCGGGTGCACCCCACCGGCAAGGCCGTCGTCCGGCTGTCGGTGCAGACCCAGGGCCAGGGCCACGAGACGACGTTCGCGCAGATCGTCGCCGAGGAGCTGGGCATCCCGCCCGAGGACATCGAGGTCGTGCACGGCGACACCGACCAGACGCCGTTCGGCCTGGGCACGTACGGCAGCCGCTCGACGCCGGTGAGCGGGGGAGCGGTGGCCCTGGCCGCGCGCAAGGTGCGGGACAAGGCACGGGCGATCGCCGCGGCGATGCTCGAGACCCGCCCCGAGGACCTCGAGTGGGAGAAGGGACGCTTCTCCGTGGCGGGCGACCCGACGGCGGCGAAGACGATCGCCGAGATCGCGCTCGGCGCGCACGGCACCGTGGAGCTGCCGGAGGGGATCGACGGCAACCTCGATGCCGAGGTCACCTACGACCCGCCGAACCTGACCTTCCCGTTCGGCGCCTACATCTGCGTGGTCGACGTCGACCCGGGCACCGGCAAGGTGCACGTGCGGCGGTTCGTCGCCGTCGACGACTGCGGCACCCGGATCAACCCGATGATCGTCGAGGGGCAGATCCACGGCGGGCTGGCCGACGGCGTGGGCATGGCGCTCATGGAGTTCATCGGCTTCGACGAGCAGGGCAACTGCCTCGGCGGGTCGTTCATGGACTACCTGATCCCCACCGCCATGGAGGTGCCGGACTGGGAGACCGGCTACACGGTCACCCCCTCGCCGCACCACCCGATCGGCGCGAAGGGCATCGGGGAGTCGGCCACCGTCGGGTCGCCGCCGGCGGTGGTCAACGCCGTCGTCGACGCCCTCGCGCCGTTCGGCGTCGTCCACGTCGACATGCCGTGCACGCCGGCCCGGGTGTGGGCCGCGATGCAGGGCCGGCCGACCCCGCCGATCTGAGCCAGGACCCCGCTGCCCCCCACCACTCGCAGGCTCGCGGCGGACCCCTGCAGCGGGGCCGACCGCGCGGATCGGAGGAGCCATCGTGTCCTCGGTGCTCGAGACCGCTGACGCCCTCGCGCGGGCGCGGGTGCCGTTCGTGCAGGCGACGGTGGTCCGCGCCTCGCGGCCCACCAGCGCGCACGCCGGCGACACCGCGCTGGTGCGCGCCGACGGGGTGATCGACGGCTTCGTCGGCGGGCAGTGCGCCGAGGCGTCGGTGCGCGAGTACGGGCTGAAGGTGCTCTCCGGCGGCGAGCCGCTGCTGCTGCGGATTGTGCCGGACGGCGTCGGGACGGCGCCGGACGAGGAGGGGGCGGTCACCGTCGCCAACCCGTGCCTGTCCGGCGGCTCGGTGGAGATCTTCCTCGAGCCGCGGGTGCCGGCGCCGCGCGTCGTCGTGGTGGGCGGCTCGCCCATCGCGGATGCGCTGGCCGAGCTGGGCCGCCCGCTCGGCCTCGCCGTCGAGCGGGGGGACGACGTCACGCCCGAGGACGCCGAGGCCGTCGTGGTGGCCTCGCACGGGACGGGGGAGGAGCCGGCGCTGGCGGCCGCGCTGCGGGCGGGGGTGCCCTACGTCGGGCTGGTCGCCAGCCGGCGCCGGGGGGCCGCGGTGCTGGCCTCGCTCGACGTCCCCGACGAGCTCCGGCAGCGGGTGCGCACGCCGGCCGGCCTGGACATCGGCGCCCGGACGGCGGCGGAGATCGCGCTGTCGGTGCTGGCCGAGATCGTCGCGACCCGGCGGTCGCGGCCGGCGTCGCCCGAACCCGTCGCCGCACCGGCCTCCGCCGTGGACCCGGTGTGCGGCATGACCGTGGCCGCGGTGGGGTCCTCGCTGCACGCCGACGTCGACGGCGTCCGGACGTGGTTCTGCGGCGAGGGCTGCCGCCGCGCCTTCCTCGCCGACCCGGCCGCCTATGCCTGAGTCGGCCCGCGCGGGCGCGGAGGCCGAGGTCCTGGAGCGGATGCCGGACGTCGCCGCGCTCGCCGCCGCCCTGGACGGCGTCGACTACCTCGCCGACGCCGGCCTGGCGACGGCGCTGTTCCTCGCCGTCCGCCTGCCGCAGCCGCTGCTGCTGGAGGGCGAGCCCGGGGTCGGCAAGACGGAGGCGGCCAAGGCGCTGGCCCGGGTGCTCGACACCCCGCTGTTCCGGCTGCAGTGCTACGAGGGCATCGACGCCGCCGAGGCGCTCTACGAGTGGGACCACCCGCGCCAGCTGCTCGGCATCCGGCTGGCCGAGGCGCGGCACGCCGAGCTCGCCGAGGAGGACCTCTTCGGCGAGCGGTACCTGCTGCGCCGGCCGCTGCTGCAGGCCATCGCCCACCCCGGCCCCCGCCCGGCGGTGCTGCTGCTCGACGAGATCGACCGGGCCGACGCGGAGTTCGAGGCGTTCACGTTCGAGGTGCTCGCCGAGGCGGCGGTGACCGTGCCGGAGCTCGGCACGGTGCGGGCCGGCCACCCGCCGGTCGTCGTCCTCACCTCCAACCGGACCCGCGACCTGCACGACGCCCTGACCCGCCGCTGCCTCTACCACTGGATCGACTACCCGTCGCCCGAGCGGGTCGCCGAGATCGTCCGGCGGCGCGTCCCGGGCAGCGACGAGCCGCTCGCCCTCGAGGCCGCGGCCGCCGTCACCCGGCTGCGCGGGCTGGACGTGGCCAAGCCGCCGGGGATCGCCGAGGCGATCGACTGGGTGGCGGCCCTCGGCCTGCTCGGCGTGGACCGGCTCGACCCGGCGTCGGTCGAGGCCACCTGGGGCTCGGTGCTGAAGAACCGCGAGGACCTGGAGCTGGCGCAGGCCCGCGGCGCGGCGTGGCTGGCCGGTGCCTGAGGTCGCCCCGGGCCCGCTGGCGGTCGGGCTGACGACGGCGCTGCACCGGGCCGGCCTGCCCGCGCCGCCGGAGCGCTCCGTGGGCCTGGCCCGGGCGCTGCGGCTGGTGCCGCCCACCGACCGCGACGCCCTCTACTGGACCTGCCGGATCGCGCTGGTCACCGACCGCGCCCAGCTGCCCACCTTCGACGCCGTCTTCTCCGCCGTCTTCGATGCCTCCACCCCCGCCCACCCGCTCGACCCGGCGGACGGCCGGGGGGACCCCACCGCGCCACCGGCGATCGGGTCGGAGCCGCGGACCCGGCCGGTGCCGCACGAGCCGTCGTCGGAGCGCCCGCCGGGGACGGGATCGGGGGAGGCCGACCTGTCGCTGCCCGGCAGCGAGGGGGAGGCCGGCGACGCCGAGCGCGAGGTGCTGCTCGCCGCGGCCTCGCGGGAGGAACGGCTGCGGCACACCTCGTTCGCCGAGCTGACCGCCGAGGAGCTGCTGGAGGTGCGCCGGGTGGTGGGCCGCCTGGTGCTCGCCACCCCGCACCGGCGCAGCCGCCGCACCCGCTCCACCCGGCGGCGCGGGGACCGGCTGGACCTGCGCCGCACCGTGCGCGCCGCGCAGCGCACCGGCGGGGACCCGGCGCGCCTGGTCGCCGACCGCCGCCGCACCCGGCCGCGCCGGCTGGTGCTGCTCTGCGACGTCTCCGGGTCGATGCAGCCCTACACCCGCGTCTACCTCTCGCTGCTGCAGGGCGCGGTGGCCGGAGCGGGGGCCGAGGCGTTCGCGTTCTCCACCCGGCTCACCCGCCTCACCCGCCAGCTGGCGGTGCGCGACCCCGACACCGCCCTGGCCCGCGCCGGGGCGGCGTCGTCGGACTGGGCCGGCGGCACCCGGCTGGCCGAGGCGCTGGGCCGGTTCGTCGTCGACCACGGCCGCCGCGGGGTGGCCCGCGGTGCCGTGGTCGTCGTCCTGTCCGACGGGTGGGCCCTCGACGAGCCGGACGACGTCGCCGCGGCGATGGCCAGGCTGCGCCGGCTGGCGCACCGCGTGGTCTGGGTGAACCCGCGCCGGGCGGCCGCGGGCTACGCCCCGCTGGTGGGCGGGATGGCCGCGGCGCTGCCCTACGTCGACGCGTTCGTCAGCGGGCACAGCCTCGCCGCGCTGGAGGAGGTGGCGGCCGCGGTGGCAGAGGTGTGACCGGTGTGACAGAGCTGCGCCGAGCGGTGACTTCCGCGTCGCCGATCGGTCACATCTGGCACCTAGCGTTCGCCGCACCGAACGGTCGTCAGGAGGTCGCCATGATCCCCACCGCCGCCAGCACCGACGAGCTCGACCTCGAGATCTCCGTCGCCTGGATCGCCCTCGGCAGCGCCCGCGGGCGGTTCGCCCGCTGCCCGAGCGCCGAGAACGAGCTGCGGGTCACCGAGGCCGAGGCCGACCTGGACCAGCTGCTCGACCGCCGCCTCGCCGTCCAGGCCCCGCGGGCGGCGGCGTGATCATCGAGTTGTCGCCGCCGGCACGCGCGGACGCGCCGCGGGGAGCGGCAACAGCTCGATGATCACCGGCTGAGGCGGACCTCAGCCCATGGTCTTCTGGCCGTCGATGGTCTCCCGCAGGATGTCGGCGTGGCCGGCGTGCTGGGCGGTCTCGGCGATCACGTGCAGGAAGACCCGCCGCACCGACCACACCGCGCCCGGCTCGAACCACGGCGCCTCGGGCAGCGGGTGGGCGGCGTCGAGGTCGAGGGTGGCCACCAGCTCGTCGGTGCGCCGGGCGACCTCCTCGTAGCCGGCGAGCACGCTCGCCAGCGTCTCGCCGTCCTGGAGCTGCCACTGGGCCATCCAGGCCTCGAAGCCGCCCTCGCCCATGTCGAAGGCCGAGGGGCCGTCCACCGCGAAGTCGGCCCACTGCCGCTCCGTGCTCGCCACGTGCTTCACCAACCCGGCGAGGGTCAGCTCGCTCGCCGTGGGCCGCGCGGTCGCCTGCTCGTCGGTCAGGCCCCGGACGGTGTGGCGGAAGAACCCGCGGTGCTTGTCCAGGGTCTGCACCAGGTCGGCCCGCTCGCCGGTGAGGGTGGTCCCGGTGCTCGTCATGGTCGCGTCCTCTCGTCGTCCCGGCTGGTGAGGACCACGTTAGGGACCGCAGGTGCCAGTTCCTGACCGCAATCCGGACATACTCGGGTCGTGGCCGCCACCAGCTCGCGCACCCTCCGGCTGCTGTCGCTGCTCCAGGCCCGGCGGCACTGGGCGGGCACCGACCTCGCCGCCCGCCTCGGCGTCTCCGTGCGGACGCTGCGCCGCGACGTCGACCGGCTGCGCGAGCTCGGCTACCCGGTCGAGGCCCGGCGCGGGGTGGACGGCGGGTACGCCCTCGCCCCCGGCGCCGCGCTCCCGCCGCTGGTGCTCGACGACGACGAGGCCGTCGCGCTCGCCGTCGGGCTGCAGGCCGCGGCGTCGGCGGACATCGCGGGGGTGGCCGAGACGTCGGTGCGGGCGCTGGCCAAGGTCGTCCAGGTGATGCCGGCCCGCCTGCGCAAGCGGGTGGACGCGCTGCGGGCGGTGACCGTGCCCGCGGCCTGGGGGGAGGCGCCGGCGCAGGCCGGTGGGGTCGACCCCGCCGTGCTCACCTCGCTCGCGCTGGCCTGCCGCGACGCCGAGCGGGTCGAGTTCGCCTACACGGCCGCCCGCGGCGAGCGCACCGACCGGACCGTGGAGCCCTTCCGCCTCGTCTCGCTCGGCCGCCGCTGGTACCTCGTCGGCTACGACCTCGACCGCGGCGACTGGCGCAGCTTCCGCCTCGACCGCGTCTTCGGCCCGCGCGGCACCGGGGCCCGCTTCGGCCCGCGCCGCTTCCCGGCCGCCGACGCGGCCACCTTCGTCCGCGACCGGATCGCGGAGCTGCCGGTGCGCCGCGAGGCGGAGGCGCTGGTCGAGGCGCCGGCGGAGGAGGTGCGCCACCGGATCGGCCGCTGGGCCACCGTGGAGCCCGAGGGCCCCGGCCGCTGCCGGGTGCGGCTCGACGCCGACGAACTGACGTGGGCGGCGACGGGGCTGGCGCTCACCGGGGCGCCGTTCACCGCGGTCTCCCCGGAGCTGCGCCACCACCTCCACGAGCTGGCGCGGAGGTTCACCGAGGCGGCCGGTTCTGTCGTACCCCCGGCCTAACGTCCAGGGCGTTCCCCCACCACAGGGGGGTGCCGGGTCACCTGTTCCAGGCTGCCGTCCCGGCCGCCGTGGCAGGAGCCTGGTACCGCCAGCGACGCACCACCGCCGGGAGGTCGCCATGAGCCCCACCGTCACCACGATCGACCAGCTGGACCTGGACATCTCGCTGGCCTACCTCGTCCTCGGCGCGGCCCGCAGCGCGTGGGCGCACAGCCCGTCGGCCGAGAACACCCGCCGGCTGGCCGAGGCCGAGCGCGACGTCGACGCGCTGCTCGACGAGCGGCTGGCCCGCCGCTAGGAGCCCTCCGCCGGTCCGAGGCGCGGGGTCGACCCGGCGGGCCGTCGTCCTGCGGCGACCCGCCGGTGTTCCTAGCCTTCAGGCATGGCGGACAGCGGATCCCGGATCGCGATCGTCACCGGGTCGGAGTCGGGCATCGGGCGGGCCACCGCCGTGGCCCTGGCCGAGCAGGGCTGCGACCTCGGCATCACCTGGTACCGCGAGGAGGAGGCCGCCGAGGCCACCGCGGAGGAGGTGCGGGCGCTCGGCCGCCGGGCGGAGGTGCGCCACCTCGACCTCACGCGGCTGCCCGCCGCCGCCGACGTCGTCGACGAGCTGGCCGACGCGCTGGGCGGGATCGACGTCCTGGTCAACGACGCCGGCACCGGGCACATGACCACCGTGCTCGACCTGGACTTCGCCACCTGGCGGGAGGTGCTGGCCACCGACCTCGACGGCGCCTTCCTCTGCCTGCAGCGGGCCGCCCGGCGCATGGTCGACGCCGGCCGCGGCGGCCGGATCGTGAACATCACCAGCGTCCACGAGCACCAGCCGCGGGTGGGCGCGGCCGCCTACTGCGCCGCCAAGGGCGGACTGGGCCTGCTCACCCGCGTGGCGGCCATCGAGCTGGCCGAGCACGGCGTCACGGTGAACGCGGTCGCGCCGGGCGAGATCGCCACCCCGATGACGGGGCAGGAGAACGAGGACCCGACCGCACCGGGTCACGACCGGCCCGGCGTGCCGCTGCGCCGCCCGGGGGACGCGCGCGAGGTCGCCGCGGTGGTCGCGTTCCTCGCCTCGCCGGCGGCCGGGTACGTCACCGGGGCGTCGTGGAGCGTCGACGGCGGGATGCTGCAGATGGGCCCGATGGCCGGCTCGCACCTGCAGTCCGACGACTGGCGCCGGCCCTGAGAGGACCCCGCCCTCCCCGCCGTTCACCGGCCCAGGGCGGGACCCGGGACGGGACCTAGCGGCGGTGGCTGCGCTTGTGCCGGTAGAGGTCGGCGTCGGCGCGGGCGAGCACGCTGCCGAGGGTGTCCCCGGGGCGGACGTCGGCCACGCCCACCGACCAGCCGAAGTCGTGGCTGGCGTCGAGCCGCTGGAGGATCTCGGTCGCGCCCCGCTGGTCGGTGTCGGGCAGGCAGAGCACGAACTCGTCCCCGCCGTAGCGGCCGAGCAGGTCGGCGCGGCGCAGCTGCGCGCTCCACCGGTCGGCGAGGTCGCGCAGCAGCGCGTCGCCGGCGCCGTGGCCCTCGGTGTCGTTGACCTCCTTGAACCGGTCGAGGTCGAGGATCGCCACCGTGAGCGGCTCACCGGTGCGGCTGGCGTGCGCCAGGCTGCGCGCGGCCTCCTGCTCCCAGGCCCGCCGGTTGGCCACGCCGGTGAGCGGGTCGGTCGCCGCGGCCGCGCGGAGGGCGGCGGCCAGCCGGGCCAGCACCTCGGCGAGCACCAGCGTGGCGACGACGACCGGCACCCACGCCGAGGCGAACCCGCCGGGCCGCGCCGCGACCGCGCCGGCCGTCGCGGCGACGACGAGGAGCAGCACGTGGGCCCGGGCCGCGGACAGGGGGAAGAACCAGGCGGCGTACAGCCCGAGCGCGACGAGGACCGGCCCGAGGCCGACGATGCCCACCGCCGTCGCCGAGCGCCAGGCCAGCAGCCCGACGAGCACGGCCATGCCCGCGGTGAGCACGTGCTGCGCGGCCGGCCCGACGCGGCGGCCGAGCAGCCGCACCGCCGTCCCCACGGCCAGCCCGACGGCCCCGAGGACCCACAGGAAGGTCACCGGGGTGCGCGCGTCCATCGGGCGCGCCGCGCCCACCAGGCACAGCGCCCCGCTGAGCGCGTAGAGCAGCGACAGCAGCACCGTCGCCGCCGGTCGACCGGCGTGCACGACATCCCTCCCTCGGCCGCCAGCATCGGCAGCCGCGCGGAGGGAGCCGCGCGCCCCGGCGGGGGCCGTCACCCGGTCGGGTGAGGCAGCGGTCAGCCGGTCAGCTCCGTGGGCACGGTGATGACGTCGACCATCGCGCCGCGCCGGTACACGGTCACCGGCAGCGGCTGCCCGATGGCGTCGGCGAACAGCAGCCGCTGCAGGCTCTGCGCCTCGGCCACGGGGCGGCGGCCGGCCTCCAGCACCAGGTCGCCGGCCTTGAGCCCGGCCCGGTCGGCCGGCGAGCCGGCGACCACGTCGACGATGCGCAGCCCGTGCCGCCGCCCGGTGCGCTCGGCCAGCTGCGCGGGCAGCGGCGCCGGCGTGCTGACCAGCCCGAGGTAGGCCCGGCGCACCCGCCCGTCGGTGATCAGCGAGCCGACGATCCGCCGGGTGGTGTCGTTGATCGGGACGGCGAGCCCCAGCCCCCAGCCGGCGACCGCGGTGTTGATGCCGACCACCCGGCTGGCGGAGTCGGCCAGCGCGCCGCCGGAGTTGCCCGGGTTGAGGGCGGCGTCGGTCTGGATGACGTCCTCCACCACGCGGGCCGTCCGGCCGTCGCGGGTGGGCAGCGACCGGCCCAGCCCGCTGACGACGCCGGCGGTCACCGACCCGGCCAGCCCGAGCGGGTTGCCGACGGCGACCACCAGCTGGCCCACCTTGAGCGAGCCGGCGTCGCCGAGCTCGGCCGGCGGCGGCGTCTCGGTCCGGGCGCGGACCACGGCGAGGTCGGAGAGCGGGTCGGCGCCGACCACGTCGACGTCGGCCTCCGTGCCGTCGCCGAACACCGCGCGCCCGCGGCGCGCGCGGGCCACGACGTGGGCGTTGGTCAGCAGCAGCCCGTCGGGGGTGAACACGACGGCGGACCCGGCGCCGGAGCGGCCGTCGGGGCCGGTGACCTGCAGGGCGGCGACGTGCGGGGTGAGGTCGGCGGCGACCGCGGTGACGATGCGGGAGTAGGCGTCCAGGGCACCCTCGGCCGCCGCCGCGGTCCCCGGCTCGGGCAGGACGCTCACGACGCGCCCCCTTCCGACGTGATTACGCGATTACACGTCCAGTGAACGCCGCCGAGGGCGTCGGTGGCACCCGCCGCGTTGCGCCGTCGGTGAACAGCGCCGCCGCCAGGGCCCCGGAACGCCGATCTCGGTGCGGACCGGGCAGGACGACCCGGCGCGCGCTCCCGCCGGCCCGGCAGCATGATCCCCCCAGGACCGCCGGACCTCGACGGAGAGGGCAGCGCATGACGGCCTCGGACGCCACCCGCCGAGCAGCGGCGGAGACGGCCTGGCGCGCGCTGCGCCCCGCCCTGGCCGACGAGGCGCACGCGGCGCTCGGCACCGAGGGCGACGCCTTCCTCGCCCGCGCCGAGCTGGCCCTGTTCGACGTCCACGAGCCCCTCGCCGTCCTCTACGGCGACCGGGCCGACGACCTCCTCGCCCGCGCGCTGCGGCTGGCCCTGGCCGCCGCGGCCGAGCGGCCGGCGTCGCTGCGCCGGCTCGACCGGCGGCGCGAGATCGACCCCGCCTGGTTCCAGCGGGCCCGCGTGCAGGGCTACGTCTGCTACGTCGACCGGTTCTGCGGCACCCTGGCCGAGCTGCCGTCGAGGCTCGACCACCTCGCCGAGCTGGGCACCACCTACCTGCACCTCATGCCGCTGCTGAGGCCCCGGGAGGGCGAGAACGACGGCGGCTACGCCGTCGCCGACTACCGCGCGGTCGACCCGAGGCTGGGCACCATGGCCGACCTGGAGCGGGTCGCGGCGGCGCTGCACGAGCGCGACATGGCCCTGTGCATCGACCTGGTGCTCAACCACACCGCCCGCGAGCACGAGTGGGCGCGGCGCTGGCTGGCCGGCGACCCGGGGTACGCCGGGTTCTACACCGCCTTCCCCGACCGGGAGATGCCCGACGCCTACGACGCGACCATCCCGGAGGTCTTCCCCGACCGCGCGCCCGGGTCGTTCAGCTGGGTGCCGGAGGCCTGCGGCGGCGCCGGGGGCTGGGTCTGGACGACGTTCTGGCCCTACCAGTGGGACCTCGACTACACCGAGCCCGAGGTCACCCTCGCGATGCTCGGCGAGATCACCTGGCTGGCCAACCGCGGGGTCGACGTCTTCCGCATGGACGCCGTCCCGTTCATGTGGAAGCGGCTGGGCACCACGTGCCAGAACCAGCCGGAGGGGCACACGCTGCTCCAGCTGCTGCACGCGGTCACCCGGCTGGCCGCGCCCGGCGTCGTCTTCAAGGCCGAGGCGATCGTCGCGCCCGACGACCTGGTGCCCTACCTCGGCGGCCACGACCGGTACCGCCCGGAGTGCGAGCTGGCCTACCACAACCAGCTCATGGTGCTGCTGTGGAGCAGCCTGGCCACCCAGGACGCCCGCCTGGCGCGGCAGTCCCTGCGCCGGATGGAGCCGATTCCGCCGGGGACGTCGTGGGTCACCTACGTCCGCGGGCACGACGACATCGGCTGGGCCGTCTCCGACGAGGACGCCGCGGCGATCGGGGCGGACGGCTTCGCGCACCGGCGGTTCCTCAACGACTTCTACTCCGGCCGCTTCCCCGGCTCCTTCGCCCGCGGCGCGCTGTTCCAGGAGAACGAGGCCACCGGCGACGCGCGGATCTCGGGCTCCGCGGCGTCGCTGTGCGGCGTCGAGGCGGCCCTGGAGGCCGGGGACGGCGACGCGCTGGAGGCCGCCCTCCGGCGGCTGGAGCTGCTCCACTCCGTCACCTACGCCTGGGGCGGGATCCCGCTGCTGTACATGGGCGACGAGCTGGCCCTGCGCAACGACCACGGCTACCTGGCCGACCCCGCGCGGGCGCCGGACAACCGCTGGCTGCACCGCCCGCCGATGGACTGGGCCGCCGCCGCGCGCCGGGGCGACCCGACCACGCTCGAGGGCCGGGTGTTCGCCCGGATCCGCCGGCTCGGGGAGGTGCGCCGGTCGCTGCTGGCGCTGCGCGGCGGGAGCGAGTCGGAGGTGCTCGACGTCGGGAGCGAGGCGGTGCTCGCCTGGCGCCGGCGGCACCCGCGCAGCGGCACCTTCGTCGGGCTGGCCAACTTCTCGCCGGCGGCCCAGCACGTCGACGCCGACACCGTCACGGGCTTCGGCACGTTCGAGCCGGTGCTCACCAGCGACGGGCCGCCCGAGGTCGTGGCGGGGCGGCTGGTGCTGCCGGGGCTCGGCTTCGCCTGGTTCGCCGAGCCGTGACCGACCCGTCGCCGGAGCGGCGGGCATCCGGTCCGGAACCGGCCGCGGGACGGGGTGCGCGGGAGCGCCGGGACGCCGTACCGTTCCGGCACGGCCGAGGATCGTGCCGCCCTGTGTCCGGTCAGCCGGCGGCGCCGCTGGTCGGCGTCCCGCCCCTCAGTGCAGAGGAGCGCGCGATGGAGCGTCCGTCCGGCATCCCCGGGTCCTCGCCCGTCGACCCCGGCGGTTCGGTGCTCGCGCCGGCCCCGCCGCCCCTGCCCGGCGCCACGCTCGGCGTGGAGGAGGAGTTCCACCTCGTCGACCCGGAGACCTTCGCGCTGGCGCCGGCTCCGGAGCTGTCGGCGTCGGCGATGTCGGGCCGCGCCGGGGGCCGCCTGCACGCGGAGATCACCACCACCCAGCTCGAGACGGCGACCGGCGTGTGCGCCTCCCTCGACGACCTGCGGGCCGAGCTCGCCGCCACCCGGGCCGAGGCCGCCGCCGCGGCCGCCTCGGCCGGGCGGGCGCTGCTCGCCGCGTCCACGCACCCGTCCGGCTCGTGGCGCGACCTGCGGCTGACCGCCGCGCCGCGGTACGAGGCGATGGTCGAGCGGTGGGCGGTGCTCGCCCTGCAGCAGGACATCTGCGGCTGCCACGTGCACGTCGCCGTGCCCGACCTGGAGACGGCGGTGGCCGTCATGGACCGCGCCCGCCCGTACCTGCCGCTGCTGCTGGCGATGACCGGCAGCTCGCCGTTCCACGACGGCGTCGACACCGGCTACGACAGCTACCGCACGCTGTGGTGGTCGCGCTGGCCGAACAGCGGCTCGCCCGAGCGCTTCGGCAGCGCGGAGCGGTTCACCGAGGTGGTGGCCGGCCTGGTCGCCTCCGGCGTCGTCGCCGACAGCTCCCACCTCTACTGGGACGTGCGGCCCTCCTACCACCTGCCCACGCTGGAGTTCCGGATCGGCGACGTGTGCACCCGCGTCGACGACGCCGTGCTGCACGCCGCGCTGGCCCGCTCGCTCGTGCGGGTGCTGGCCGCCCGCGCGGCGCGCGGAGAGCCCTGCCCCGACCCCCGGCCCGAGCTGCTGCGGGCCGCCCGCTGGCGGGCCGCCCGGCACGGGTTGTGGGGCGAGCTGTTCGACCCGGTGCTCGGCACGCTGGTCGACGCGCGGCTGGCCGTGCGGCGGCTGCTCACCGAGCTGGAGGACGACCTGCGCGCCGCCGGCGAGTGGGAGCAGGTGGGGGAGCTGGTTGCCGGGCTGCTCGCGCGGGGTACGTCCGCGGCGCGGCAGCGGAGGACCTGGCTGCGCACCCGGGACGCCCGGGCGGTCGCCGAGGCGGTCGTGCGGGAGGGCAATACCGGAGGGAGCTGACGTGGACGCCGTCCACTCCCTGGCGCGCCCGCTCGCCACGCCGGCCGACCTCGACCCGCTGCTGGCGCGGATCGGGGACGCGCGGATCGTGGCGATCGGCGAGGCCAGCCACGGCACCCACGAGTACTACGCCTGGCGCGCCGAGCTCACCCGCCGGCTCGTCGCCGAGCTCGGTTTCGGCGCCGTCGCCGTGGAGGGGGACTGGCCCGACTGCTACCGGGTGAACCGCAGCGTGCGGCTGCGGCCCGGCTCCGACGACGACCCGCGCGCCGCGCTCGACGCCTTCGCCCGCTGGCCGACGTGGATGTGGGCCAACGACGAGGTCGTCGACTTCTGCCGCTGGCTGCGCGGCTTCAACGCCGGGCGGGCGGAGGCCGCGCGGGTCGGCTTCTACGGGCTCGACGTCTACAGCCTCTGGGACTCGATGCACGAGCTCGTCGGGTGGCTGCGCGCGCACGAGCCGGGGTCCGTGGACACCGCCGCGCGGGCCCTGCGCTGCTTCGAGCCCTTCGGGGAGGACGGCGCCGAGTACGCGTTCGCCAGCCGGTTCGCCCCCTCGTCGTGCGAGCAGGCGGTGGTCGACCTGCTGCGCCACCTCTGCGAGGAGCGCGGGCGCGCGGAGGCGGCGACCGACGACGAGGGCCGGTTCGCGGCCGAGCAGAACGCGGCGGTCGTCGTCGGCGCGGAGCGGTACTACCGCGCGATGGTCCGCGGCTCGGCCGAGTCGTGGAACGTCCGCGACGTGCACATGGCCGACACCCTCGACCGGCTGCTCGAGCACACCGCCGGCAAGGTCGTCGTGTGGGAGCACAACACCCACGTCGGCGACGCGCGCCACACCGACATGGCCGACGCCGGGATGGTCAACCTCGGGCAGCTGGCCCGGGAGCGGCACGGCCGCGAGCACGTCGTCCTCGTCGGGTGCGGGGGGCACCGCGGCGGGGTCGTCGCGGGGGAGGCGTGGGGCGCGCAGATGCAGCGGATGCCCGTGCCGCCGGCCCGCGCCGGCAGCCTCGAGGCGCTGCTGCACGAGCGGCTCGGCCGGGACGCGCTGCTCGTGTGGGACGGCGGCGACCGGCCCGGGTGGCTCGACCGGCGGCTGGACCACCGGGCGATCGGCGTGGTCTACCGGCCGGAGCGGGAGCGGTGGGGCAACTACGTGCCCACCGTCCTCGGCGACCGCTACGACGCCTTCCTCTGGTTCGAGGACACCCGTCCGGTCCGGCCGCTGCACCTCGAGCGGGCCGACGAGCACGTGCCGCCGCTGGCGCACGCCACGTGACCGGGCCCGCACCGCGCCCGGCGGCCGAGGGCCGGCTGGAGAGCCGCCCCACCACCGGGGCGCCGCGGGGGTGCCCGGAGCCCGGCCTGCACCCGCTCGACCTGGGCCCCGGGGTCGAGGTCGTGCTCGCCGTGCCACCGGGGGAGCCCGCGCCGCGGCCGCTGCTGGTGTTCTTCCACGGCGCCGGCGGCACGGCCGCGCAGGGCATCGCGGCCCTCGGGGGCGTCGCCGAGGAGCGCGGCGTGCTCGTGCTCGCGCCCACGTCGGCGGCGACGACCTGGGACCTGCTGGCCGGCGGGTGGGGCCGCGACGTCGCCGTCCTGGACGCGGCGCTCGACGCCGCGGCCCAGACGTGCGCGATCAGCCGCGTCGGCTTCGCCGGATTCTCCGACGGCGCCTCCTACGCCCTCTCGCTCGGCCTGGGCAACGGCGACCTCGCCGAGGCGGTCGTCGCCTTCTCGCCGGGGTTCGTGGCGCCGCCGGCGGTGCACGGGCGGCCCCGCGTGTGGATCTCGCACGGCACCGGCGACCGGGTGCTGCCGGTCGACGTGTGCGGCCGCCGGGTGGTGCGGGTGCTGCGCCGGGAGGGCTACACCGTCACCTACGAGGAGTTCGACGGCGGCCACGTCGTGCCGCCGGCCCTGGCCCGGCAGGCCCTCGCGTGGTGGCTGGACGCCGGAACCTGACGGGGCGGCGAGGACGTTGCCGGGGCACGCGGGCTGCGTCGAGCAGCTCCCCTTCCCCCAGGAGTGCAGCGATGGCCTTCCGCAACCTCATGGCCCGCCTCGGCGCGGGCAACGCCGACGTCGAGACGGTGCTCGACTCCGCCGAGACGACGCCCGGCGGCACCGTCTCGGGCACCGCGACCGTCACCGGCGGCAAGCTGGCCCAGGACGTGAACGAGATCCGGGTGGAGCTGGTCGCGACCGTCGAGGTCGAGGACCACGACAGCGAGTGGCGGGAGGAGGTCGTCTTCGGCTCCGCCGCGATCGCCGGCGCCGCCCGCATCGAACCGGGGGAGCGCCGCAGCGTGCCGTTCCGGTTCGCCGTCCCCCTGCAGTGCCCGTTCACCAGCCTCGACGGCTGGCACCTGCGCGGCATGTCGGTCGGGCTGCGCACCCGCGTGGACATCTCCGGCGCGGTCGACCCCGGCGACCTCGACGCGGTGGACGTCGTCCCGCTGCCGGTGCAGCGCACCGTGCTGCAGGCCCTGGGCCGGCGGGGCTTCCGGTTCCTCGGGGCCGACGTGGAGAAGGGGCGGCTGCGCGGCAGCGACCTGCCCTTCTACCAGGAGGTGGAGTTCGCCCCGCCGCCCGACCTGCGCGGGCGGATCAACGAGCTCGAGGTGACCTTCCTGGCCGATCCGCAGGGCGTCGAGGTCGTCCTCGAGGTCGACCGCCGCGGCGGGCTGCTCACCGAGGGGTACGACGCCGCCGGCCGGCTGCGGCTGGCCCACGGCACCGACCCGGCGACGGCCGCCGCGCAGCTCGACGACGCCGTCCGCCGGCTGGGGGCCCGGCGCGGCTGGCTCTGACGCGGGCCCCGCCGTGCGGGGCGGGGCCCACGGCTAGGCGGAGCGGCGTCCCGTGAGGTCGCCGTGGACCTCCTCGCCGTCGGTGAGCCCGCCGGTCTTGGACACCTCGAAGTCGGGGCCGAGGTGCTCCAGCGCCAGCCGGCCGTAGACCTGCTGCTGGGTGGCGACGCGCTGGGACCGGCCCCGGCCCAGGAAGCTGACCGCCCAGTGCAGCACGGTGGTGACCCGGCTCTTGAAGCCCACGATGTAGAAGAGGTGGACGACCAGCCAGAGCACCCAGGCGACGAAGCCCCCGAACTTGAACTTCCCGATGTCGGCGACCGCGGAGAACCGGGAGATCGTCGCCATCGAGCCCTTGTCGAAGTAGTGGAAGGGCTTGGCCGGGGGCTTGCCGGCCAGCCGGCGCTTGATCGCGTCGGCGGCGTACTTGCCGCCCTGGATGGCCACCTGGGCGACGCCTGGGAGCTTGTCCAGGCTCATCATGTCGCCGACGACGTGCACCTCGGGGTGCCCGGGCAGCGTGAGGTCGGGCTGGACGGAGACCCGGCCCGCGCGGTCGATCTCGGCGCCCGACTGCTCGGCGAGCTGCTTGCCGAGCGGGGAGGCCTGCACGCCGGCGGCCCAGATCTTGGTGGCCGCGTTGATCCGCCGGACCTGCCCGTCGGCGTCCTTGACCTCGATGCCGTTCTCGTCGACGTTCGTGACCATCGCGCCGAGCTGGACCTCGACGCCGATGTTGTTCAGCTGCCGGCGGGCCCGCCCGCCGAGCCGCTCGCCGAACGACGGCAGCACCATGGGCGCGGCGTCGAGCAGGATGATCCGCGCCGTCGTCGGGTCGATGTTGCGGAAGTCGCGGCGCAGCGTGCGGTGCGCGAGCTCGGCGATCTGGCCGGCCATCTCCACGCCGGTGGGGCCGGCCCCGACGACGACGAAGGTCATCAGCCGGTCGATCTCGGCCTGGTCGGTGGCCAGCTCGGCGAGCTCGAAGGCGCCGAAGATGCGGCCGCGCAGCTCGAGGGCGTCGTCGATGCTCTTCATGCCGGGGGCGAACTCGGCGAACTGGTCGTTGCCGAAGTACGACTGGCCGGCGCCGGCGGCGACGATCAGCTCGTCGTAGGGGTGCACCGTGGTGCGGCCCAGGATCGTCGAGGTGACCGTGCGCTGGGTCAGGTCGATGTCGGTGACCTCGCCGAGCACCACCCGGGCGTTCTTCTGCCGGCGCAGGATCTCGCGGGTGGCCGGGGCGATCTCGCCCTCGGAGAGGATGCCGGTGGCCACCTGGTACAGCAGCGGCTGGAACAGGTGGTGGGCGGTCTTGCCGATGATCGTGACGTCGACATCAGCGCGCTTGAGCGCCTGCGCGGCGAACAGCCCGCCGAACCCGGTGCCCACGATGACCACGCGCGGCCGGCCGGTCGCGGAGCCGCTGCCTGTCTGAACGCCCGCAGATGATGTCGTCATGATGAATCAGTCTCCCACTCCGGGGTTCTCCGGCCGCCAGGGGCATGCTGGGAGGCCGTGCGATCCGGGACACAGTCTCCCTGCCCAGCCCCCGAGTGGGCCAATCGTGAGCTCCGCGGCCGTCCCGCCGCGGCCTCCCGCACTGGTCAACCACGGGTAGGGGGCGCGTATGCCCCCCGCAGCGCCCCGGGTCGTCCTCGTGCCCGGCCTCGGCCTCGACCGCCGCACCTGGGCACGGCTGCGCCGCCGGCTGGCCGCCGACGTCGTCGCGCTGCCCGGCATGGGGCGGCGCGCGCCGGTGCCCTCGGTCGACGCGCTCGCCGGCCTGCTGCGCGCGGGGCTGGGGGAGGGGCCGGTGGTGCTCGTCGGCCACTCGCAGAGCTGCCAGGTGGTGGTCGCCGCCGCCGGCGACCCGCGGGTCGTCGGGCTGGTCCTGCTCGGGCCCACCACCGACCCGCGGCTGCGCTCGCCGTGGGGCCTGACCGCGCGCTGGCTGGCGACCGCGCTGCGCGAGCCGCCCTGGCAGTACCCCCTCGTGCTCGCGCAGTGGCTGCGCACCGGACCGCGCGCGATGGCGGCGCTGTTCCGCTCCGCCGCGCCCGACCGGATCGACCACCGGCTGCGCGGGGTCGGCGTGCCGGTCACCGTCGTCCGCGGCACGCGCGACGCGCTCTGCCCGGCCGACTGGGCCCGCGCCGTCGCCGCGGCCGCCCCGCTCGGGCGGCTGGTGGAGCTGCCCGGGGCCGCGCACATGACGCCGCTGACCCGCCCGGACGCGGTCGCCGGCCTCCTCCGGCCGGCGGAGGAAGCGCCACCCCGTGGGGTCGCGTGCGATCGCTGATCGACCGATGGCGAGCCGCCGACGTGCCACTATGACGCCGTGGGGTCCACCTCTGCCTCGGCCGGCGCGCTGCTGCGGCACGTGCGCACCGGCCGTGCGCGCAGCCGGGCCGACCTCGTCGCGCTCACCGGCGCCTCGCGGAACACGATCAGCGCGCGCGTCGACCAGCTCATCGCGGCCAACCTGCTGGAGGAGGGCGGCCGGGGGTGGAGCACCGGCGGCCGGCCCCCCACCATCCTGCGGTTCAACAGCCGCGCCGGCTGCGTGCTCGCCGTCGACCTGGGGGTCACCAGCGTCGACGTCGCCGTCACCGACCTGTCCGCGCAGGTCCTCGCCACCATCGGGCACCCGATCGACATCGCCGAGGGCCCGGGGCCGGTGCTGGCCGAGGTGGACCGGCTGGCGCAGAAGGTGCTGGGCGAGGCCGGCCTGACCCCCGAGGACGTGCGGGCCGTGGGCGTCGGGGTGCCGGGCCCGGTGGAGTTCTCGACCGGCCGGCCCTCCCACCCGCCGATCATGCCGGGCTGGCACGACTACCCGGTCCCCAGCGCGTTCGGCCGCTACGAGTGCCCGGTCTACGTCGACAACGACGTGAACGTCATGGCGCTCGGCGAGATGGGCGTCGCCGGCTCGCTGCAGGACGTCCTCGTCGTGAAGGTGGGCACCGGCATCGGCTGCGGCGTCATCGTCGAGGGCCAGGTCTACCGGGGCGCCCAGGGCAGCGCCGGCGACATCGGGCACATCTACGTCGCCCAGCCGGACGGCCGCACCGTCACCTGCCGGTGCGGCAACGAGAACTGCCTGGAGGCGATCGCCGGCGGCGGGGCGCTGCTGCGCGACGCCATAGCGGCCGGCCTGCCGGTCGCCAGCACCCGGGACGTCGTCGAGCTGGCGGTGCAGGGCGATGGCGCCGCGCTGGAGCTGGTGCGCGACGCGGGGCGGACCATCGGCACGGTGCTGGCCGCGCTGGTCAACTTCTTCAACCCGCACCGCATCGTGATGACCGGCGGTGTGGCCCAGGCCGGGCTGCCCCTGCTCGCCGGCATCCGCGAGACGGTCTACCGGCGGTCGATGCCGCTGGCCGCGCGGTCGCTGGAGATCACGGTCAGCGACGCCCCGGAGATGTCCGGCCGGGTGGGCGCCGCGCTCATGGCGATCGAGGGCTTCCTCGACGAGGACGGCGTCCACCAGGCCCTCGCCGCCCGCTGACGGCCCGCCGGGCGGCCCCCGACGGTGGCTGCTCGCGCCGTGGTGGCGCGGGTCACCGTTGGTTGCAGTTCGGTCAACACCCCGGGGTGGCCTTGACCACACCCCGGCGCCCCCTTATGTTCTGCGCTCAGCCGACTAATGGTCAATGGTGAGCAGAAGTCCGGGGGTGAGGTCTCGTGGTCGAGGCGTCCGCGGCGGGGGGTCCGCTGCTGGAGATGCACGGCATCGTCAAGGCGTTCCCAGGGGTGCGGGCGCTCGACGGCGTCGACCTCGACGTCCGGGCCGGTGAGGTGCACTGCCTGCTGGGCCAGAACGGTGCGGGCAAGTCGACCCTGATCAAGGTCCTCGCCGGTGCGCACCAGCCCGACGCCGGGCAGATCACCTGGCGCGGCGAGCCGGTGCGGCTGGGCAACCCGCAGGCGGCGATGAGCCTGGGCATCGCCACGATCTACCAGGAGCTCGACCTGGTCGCCGGCCTGACCGTGGCCGACAACATCTTCCTGGGCCGCGAGCGAGCGCGCTTCGGCCTGTCCCGCCCGGCGCAGGCCAACCGGGAGGCCGCCGAGCTGCTCACGCGGCTGGGCCACCCCGAGATCCGGCCCACCGCCGAGGTCGGTTCGCTGCCGGCGGCCGCCCAGCAGGTGGTCAGCATGGCGCGGGCGCTGTCGCAGAACGCGCAGCTGATCATCATGGACGAGCCGTCGGCCGTGCTGGACAACGAGGAGGTCCAGCGGCTGTTCGCCGTCATCCGCGACGTCACGGCCCACGGCGTGGCCGTCGTCTACATCTCCCACCGGCTGGAGGAGATCCGCGAGATCGGCGACCGGATCACCGTGCTCAAGGACGGTCGCACGGTCGCCACCGGCCTGCCGGTGCGCGAGACCCCCACCCGCGAGGTCATCACCCTGATGACCGGTCGCGACATCGAGTACGTCTTCCCCGAGCGGCGGGCCCGGCTCGGCGACGAGGCGCCGGTGCTGGAGGTCGAGGGCCTGTCGCTGGCCGGGCACTTCGCCGACGTCTCGTTCGTCGTCCGCCCCGGCGAGATCGTGGGCCTGGCCGGCCTGGTGGGTTCGGGCCGCTCCGAGATCCTCGAGACCGTCTACGGCGCCCGCCGGCCCACCAGCGGCCGGGTGCGCGTCCTCGGCAAGCGGCTGCGTGCCGGCGACGTCGCGTCGGCGGTGGCCGCGGGCATCGGGCTGGCGCCGGAGGAGCGCAAGAGCCAGGCGCTGCTGCTCGGCGAGGCGGTCTACCGCAACATCAGCGTCTCGAGCATGGCGCGCTTCGCCCGCGCCGGCTTCCTCGCCCGGGGCGCGGAGCGGACGGCGGCGCGCGAGCAGGTCACCGCGCTGGAGGTGCGGCCGGCCGACGTCGAGCGCGAGGTGCGCACGCTCTCCGGCGGCAACCAGCAGAAGGTGGTCCTCGCCCGCTGGCTGCTGCGCGACTGCAAGGTGCTGCTGCTCGACGAGCCCACCCGCGGCGTCGACGTCGGCGCGCGGTCGGAGATCTACGCGCTGATCCGCACCCTCGCCGACCGCGGGGTGGCGGTGGTCGTGGTCTCCAGCGAGATCCCGGAGGTGCTCGGTCTGGCCGACCGGGTCCTCGTCATCTCGGACGGCGCGGTCGTGGCCGAGCGCCCGGCCGGCGCCCTCGACGAGCACGCGGTGCTCGACATGGTCATGGAGGGGACGGTCGCCGTCCCGGCAGGTTCACGGCACGGAGGGGACGCAGCATGAGCGCGACGACCAGCACGAGCACGGGTGGGTCGTCCACCGCGACGGCCCCCGGCCGCGGACCGGGCCTGATGGCCGGGCCGTTCGGCCGGCTGCTCGGCCTCGTCGTCGCCCTCGTCATCCTCTGCGTCGTCGGCGTCATCACCGCCGGCGACCGCTTCGCCGACGTCGACAACGTGCTCACGATCCTGCGGCTGGCCGCGGTCATCGGCGTGGTCAGCGTGGGCATGACCTTCGTGATCATCGGCGGCGGCATCGACCTCTCGGTCGGCGCGATCGTGGCGCTGTCGTCGGTCTGGGCCACCACCCTGGCCACGCAGACGATGGCCGAGGACACGCACTGGATCGTCATGGTCTTCACGGCCATCGCCGTGGGCGCCGGCTGCGGGCTGGTCAACGGCGTGGTCATCGCCTACGGCAAGCTCGCCGCGTTCATCGCGACGCTGGCCATGCTGGCCGCCGCCCGCGGCCTGGCCGAGATCATGAGCAACCGGCGCACCCAGATCGTGCGCGACGAGAGCTTCCTCGACTTCTTCTCCGGCAGCGTCCTCGGCGTCCCGACGCTGGTGATCATCTTTGCGCTGGTCGCCGCGGCCGGCTGGGTGCTGCTCAACCGGACGACGTTCGGGCGGCGCACGTTCGCCGTCGGCGGCAACGCCGAGGCGGCCCGGCTCGCCGGCATCCGGGTGCAGCGGCACACCGTGGCGCTCTACGTGCTGTCCGGCATCACCTGCGGCATCGCCGCGGTCATGATGATGGCCCGGACGACGACGGGCAGCTCCACCCACGGCACGCTCTACGAGCTCGACGCGATCGCCGCCGTGGTCATCGGCGGGACCCTGCTCATCGGTGGGCGCGGCACGATCGTCGGCACCGTCCTCGGCGTCCTGATCTTCACCACGCTGGGCAACGTCTTCACGCTGAACAACCTGTCCAGCTCGGCGCAGGCGGTCGCCCGCGGCGTGATCATCGTGCTCGCCGTCCTGCTGCAGCAGCGGCTGGCCAGCCGCGAGGGCCGGATGCGCAGCGCCCGCTCACCGGGCGGCCCCGGTGGCCTCGCGTCCGGCGGCACGACGTCCGCCGGGTCGGCCCCGCCCGCGAGCGGCCCGTCACCCACGACCTGACCCGGCGCGGCGTCCGCGCCCCGGTCGGCACCACCCCGGCGGACCACCCGGTCCACCGGCACCGCTCGGCCCTGGTTCCGTGCCAGGGGTCCACTCACCGAGGAGAGAGAGATGTCTGCAGTGCGGCAGCGCCGGTTCCGGCGCCTGATGCCCACGGCCGTGGGCCTCTTCGCAGCCGGCGCGCTCGTGGCCGGCTGCACCAGCAACACCCCCGAGGACTCCGGGGACGACGGCGGCACCCGGGCGGCCAGCTCGAACGACGAGGAGGGCGACACCGTCACCATCGGTTTCTCCGCCCCCGCGGCCGACCACGGCTGGATGGCCGGCATCACCGAGGCGGCCCGGGCCGCCGCCGAGGAGTACGGCGACATCGAGCTCAGCGTCGCCGAGGGCACCAACGACGTGAGCACGCAGATCAGCCAGGTCGAGACCTTCATCAACGAGGGCGTCGACGTGATCGTGCTGCTGCCCTTCGACGGCGACGCGCTGACCCCGGTCGCGCTGCAGGCGATGGAGGCCGGCATCCCGGTCATCAACGTCGACCGCGAGTTCAACAGCCCGTTCGCCGCCCGGGCCACGATCCTCGGCGACAACTACGGCATGGGCGTCTCCGCCGGCACCTACATCTGCGAGCAGCTCGGCGACAACCCCGACGCGGTCGTCGCGGAGATCGCCGGCATCGACTCGCTGCCGCTGACCCAGGACCGCAGCCAGGGCTTCGCCGACGCGCTGGCCGACTGCGGCCTCGAGGTGAGCAACCGGGTCGCCGCGGACTTCACGGTCGAGGGCGGCGAGGAGGCCGCGGCCAACCTGCTGCAGGCCGCCCCGCAGATCGACGCCATCTGGAACCACGACGACGACCAGGGCGTCGGCGTCCTCGCGGCGATCGAGAACGCCGGCCGCGACGAGTTCTTCATGGTCGGCGGCGCCGGCTCGGCGAACGCGATGCGCGAGATCCAGTCCGGTGACTCCGTGCTGCAGGCGACGGTCATCTACCCGCACACCCAGGCGGCCGACGGCATCCGGCTGGCCCGCCTGGTCGCGCAGGAGAAGTCGCTGTCCGACATCGTCTCGCAGGAGGTGCCGCGCACGATCGTGCTGAACGCGCCCGTGGTCACCGCGGACAACGTCGACCAGTACATCGACCGCGCCTTCGAGTCCTGACCCACCCGTGGGGTCACCGGGGAGCGGCACCCGCTCCCCGGTGACCCCGCACATCCACGGAGACCCGCTCATGCCCCCCACCTTCGGCGTCGGCCTCGTCGGCTACGCGTTCATGGGCGCCGCGCACTCGCAGGCCTGGCGCACCGCCCCCCACTTCTTCGACCTCCCGCTGCAGCCGGAGCTGCGGGTCCTCGTCGGCCGCGACAAGGCCCGGCTCGAGGACGCCGCCGCGCGCCTGGGCTGGCAGGACACCGAGACCGACTGGCGCCGGCTGCTCGAGCGCGACGACGTCGACCTGGTCGACGTCTGCACCCCCGGCGACACGCACGCCGAGATCGCCATCGCCGCGCTCGAGGCCGGCAAGCACGTCCTCTGCGAGAAGCCGCTGGCCAACACCGTGGCCGAGGCGGAGGCGATGGCCGAGGCCGCCGCCCGGGCCGCCGCCCGCGGCGTCCGGTCGATGGTCGGGTTCACCTACCGCCGCGTGCCGGCGATCGGCCTGGCCCGGCAGCTGGTGGCCGACGGCCGGCTGGGCGAGATCCGGCACGTGCGCGCGCAGTACCTGCAGGACTGGATCGCCGACCCGTCCGCGCCGATGTCGTGGCGCCTGGAGAAGGACAAGGCCGGTTCCGGCGCGCTCGGCGACATCGGCGCGCACATCATCGACCTCACGCAGTACATCACCGGCCAGGCGATCGCCGGCGTCAGCGGCATGCTGGAGACGTTCGTCGAGGAGCGGCCGCTGGCCGCCGCCGGCGGCGCCCTCTCCGGCGTCGGGGGCGAGGGCGTCGGCCGGGTCACCGTGGACGACGCCGCCGTCTTCCTGGCGCGCTTCGACGGCGGCGCGTTGGGCGTGTTCGAGGCGACCCGGTTCGCCACCGGCCGCAAGAACGCCATCCGCATCGAGATCAACGGCTCGGCCGGCAGCCTCGCGTTCGACTTCGAGGACATGAACGTCCTGCACTTCCTCGACGCGAGCGAGCCCGCCGCGACGGCCGGGTTCCGGCGCATCGTCGTCACCGAGCCCGAGCACCCCTACGTGGCCGCCTGGTGGCCGGCCGGGCACGGCCTCGGCTACGAGCACGGCTTCACCCACCAGGTCGTCGACCTGCTGACCGCCATCGCCTCGGGCGAGGACCCGACGCCGTCGTTCGCCGACGGGCTGCAGGTGCAGCGGGTGCTCGCGGCGGTCGAGCGCAGCGCCGGCGACAAGTCGACCTTCACCGCGATCTGAGACCAAGGACCCCGTCCTCCCCGCCCCTCGCGAGCTCGCGGCGGTGCCCTGGACGGGGCCACAGGACCAATCGAACGAGGAGACCTCTCTGATGCCCCGTCCCGTCACCCTGTTCACCGGCCAGTGGGCCGACCTGCCGTTCGAGGAGGTGGCCCGGCTCGCCTCCGAGTGGGGCTACGACGGCCTGGAGATCGCCTGCTGGGGCGACCACCTCGACGTCGAGCGCGCCGCGAACGACGACTCCTACGTGCAGGAGCGGCTCGCGCTGCTCGACAAGTACGGCCTGAAGGTGTGGGCCATCTCCAACCACCTGCACGGGCAGGCGGTCTGCGACGACCCGATCGACGAGCGGCACCGCGGCATGGTGAACGCGCGCGTCTGGGGCGACGGCGAGCCCGAGGGCGTGCGGCAGCGGGCCGCCGAGGAGATGAAGCTGACCGCCCGCGCGGCGGCGAAGCTGGGCGTGAAGACCGTCGTCGGGTTCACCGGGTCGAAGATCTGGAAGACCGTGGCGATGTTCCCGCCGGTGCCCGAGTCGATGATCGAGGACGGCTACGCCGACTTCGCCGCCCGCTGGAACCCCATCCTCGACGTCTTCGACGAGGTCGGCGTCCGGTTCGCGCACGAGGTGCACCCGTCGGAGATCGCCTACGACTACTGGACGACGGTGCGCACCCTGGAGGCCATCGGCCACCGCGAGGCGTTCGGGCTCAACTGGGACCCGTCGCACTTCGTGTGGCAGGACCTCGACCCGGTCTCCTTCATCTGGGACTTCAAGGACCGGATCTACCACGTCGACTGCAAGGACGCGAAGAAGCAGGTGGGCAACGGCCGCAACGGCCGGATGGGCTCGCACCTGCCGTGGGCGGACCCGCGGCGCGGCTGGGACTTCGTCTCGACCGGCCACGGCGACGTCCCGTGGGAGGCCTGCTTCCGGATGCTCAACACGATCGGCTACGACGGGCCGATCTCGGTGGAGTGGGAGGACGCCGGCATGGACCGGCTCGTCGGGGCGCCGGAGGCCCTGGCGTTCGTCCGCCGGCTGGCGTTCGACCCGCCGGCGGCCGCCTTCGACGCCGCCTTCGCCAGCGGGAACTGAGGTACCGGAGTGGGGGGGGGGGGGGGGGGGGGGGGCGCCCCCCCCCCCCCCCCCCCCCCCCCGCCGCGCCCCCCCCCCCCCCCCCCCCCCCCCCCCCCCCCCCCCCCCCCCCCCCCCCCCCCCCCCCCCCCCCCCCCCCCCCCCCCCCCCCCCCCCCCCCCCCCCCCCCCCCCCCCCCCCCCCCCCCCCCCCC
>NZ_JBJGYO010000016.1:0-95625 GCF_054050035.1 Geodermatophilus sp. SYSU D00815
CACCGACCGGCCGAACGGCACCCTCATCGGCACCCTGTCCCCCGACGGCGGGACCATCTGGTGGTTCGCCGACACCGACGGCGACGAGTTCGGCACCTGGCGGACCCAGCCGTGGGGGGGGGGGGGGGGGCCCGCGCCCCCCCCCCCCCCCCGCCGGACCTCGTCCGGGAGGAGGGCGTCCCCCTACAGGTACTGCCCGGTGTTGGTCGCGGTGTCGATGGCGCGGCCGGACTCGTTGCCCTTGCCGCTGATGAGCGTGCGGATGTAGACGATCCGCTCGCCCTTCTTGCCCGAGATCCGCGCCCAGTCGTCGGGGTTGGTGGTGTTGGGCAGGTCCTCGTTCTCCTTGAACTCGTCGAGGCAGGCCTGCATGAGGTGGCCGACCCGCAGGCCGGGGGTCCCGGTCTCCAGGTTCTCCTTGATGGCCATCTTCTTCGCCCGGTCGACGATGTTCTGCAGCATCGCGCCGGAGTTGAAGTCCTTGAAGTACAGGACCTCCTTGTCACCGTTGGCGTAGGTCACCTCGAGGAAGCGGTTCTCCTCGCTCTCGGTGTACATGCGCTCGACGGTGCGCTGGATCATCGCGGCGATCGTGGCGTCGCGGTTGCCCCCGTGCTCGGCCAGGTCGTCGGGGTGCAGCGGCAGGCCGGTGGTCAGGTACTTGCTGAAGATGTCGCGGGCGGCCTCCGCGTCCGGCCGCTC
Source organism: Geodermatophilus sp. SYSU D00815 (assembly GCF_054050035.1). NCBI lineage: Bacteria > Bacillati > Actinomycetota > Actinomycetes > Geodermatophilales > Geodermatophilaceae > Geodermatophilus > Geodermatophilus sp. SYSU D00815. The sequence goes on from NZ_JBJGYO010000016.1 coordinate 703, forward strand.
GATCTTGATCTTCACGTCGAGCCGGCCGGGCCGCAGGATCGCCGGGTCGATCATGTCCTCGCGGTTGGAGGCGCCGATCACGATGACGTTCTCGAGGCCCTCGACGCCGTCGATCTCGCTGAGCAGCTGCGGCACGATCGTCGACTCGACGTCGGAGGAGACGCCCGACCCGCGGGTGCGGAAGATCGAGTCCATCTCGTCGAAGAACACGATGACCGGCGTGCCCTCGCTGGCCTTCTCCCGCGCCCGCTGGAAGACCAGCCGGATGTGCCGCTCGGTCTCGCCGACGTACTTGTTGAGCAGCTCCGGGCCCTTGATGTTCAGGAAGTAGGAGCGGCCGGCCTTCGAGCCGGAGTCCTCCCCGCGCACCGCGGCCACCTGCTTGGCCAGCGAGTTGGCCACCGCCTTGGCGATGAGCGTCTTGCCGCAGCCGGGCGGGCCGTAGAGCAGGATGCCCTTCGGCGGGCGCAGCTGGTACTCGCGGAACAGGTCGGCGTGCAGGAACGGCAGTTCCACGGCGTCGCGGATCTGCTCGATCTGCCGCGCCAGGCCGCCGATGTCGGAGTAGTCGATGTCGGGGACCTCTTCGAGGATGAGCTCCTCGACCTCGCTCTTCGGGATGCGCTCGTAGACGTACCCCGACCGCGACTCCAGCAGCAGCGAGTCGCCGACCCGCAGCGGCTGGTCGGTCAGCGAGTCGGCCAGGTAGACGACCCGCTCCTCGTCGGTGTGCCCGATGACCAGCGCCCGGGCGGTGACGCCGTCGACCGGCTCGAGCAGCTCCTTGAGCATGACGACGTCGCCGGCCTTCTCGAAGCCGAGCGCCTCGACGACGTTCATCGCCTCGTTGAGCATGACCTCCTGGCCGGGCCGCAGCCCGTCGAGCTCCACGTTCGGGGAGACCGAGACGCGCAGCTTGCGGCCGCCGGTGAAGACGTCGACCGTGCCGTCGTCGTACCGGCCCAGGAAGACGCCGTAGCCCGACGGCGGCTGGCCGAGCCGGTCGACCTCCTCCTTGAGCGTCACCAGCTGCTCGCGCGCGTCGCGCAGCGTGCCGGCGAGCTTGTCGTTGCGCTCGGACAGGAACGCCGCCCGGCCCTCGGCCTCGGCGACCCGCTCCTCGAGCGCGCGGACCTGACGGGGGCTGTCGGCCACCTTGCGGCGCAGGAGGGCGATCTCCTCCTCCAGGTAGGAGATCTGACTCAGCAGGCTGGCGACGTCACGTTCCCGTCGCGCCCGCGGTTCCTCGGGACCCAGGCCCATCGCGCACCTCCGCACTTTCGGGGGAGCCAGGAGGCAAATCTATACACGCCGACCGACAGCGCGCCGGGGGCTCGCGCGGGACGGGGGCGCCTGCGCCGAACCGTTACGCGGGGGTGCGCGGACCGTTCAGTTCTTCTGGGGCCGGCGCTGCCGCAGCGGGGCCACCGTGCCCTCCGCCAGCCGCCGCGCGGTGACCAGGAAGGCGGTGTGCGCCACCATCCGGTGCTCGGGCCGGACGGCCAGCCCGACGGCGTGCCACGGGCGCAGCAGCGTCTCCCAGGCGTGCGGCTCGGTCCACACGCCCTGCTCGCGCAGCGCCTCGACGTAGGTCGACAGCTGCGTCGTCGTCGCCACGTACCCGACGAGCACGCCGCCGGGCCGCAGCGCGGCGGCGACGGTGGGCAGCACCGCCCAGGGCTCGAGCATGTCGAGCACGACGCGGTCGACGACCTCCTCCGCCGGGTGCTCGGCGAGGTCGCCGAGGCGCAGCGACCAGTTGCCCGGCACCTCGCCGAAGAAGGCGCCGACGTTGGCCCGGGCGACGTCGGCGAAGTCCTCGCGCCGCTCGTAGCTGGTGACCGAGCCCTTCTCCCCCACCGCCCGCAGCAGCGAGCAGGTCAGCGCGCCGGACCCCGCGCCGGCCTCGAGCACGCGCATGCCGGGGCCGATGTCGCCGAAGCCGACGATCTGGGCGGCGTCCTTGGGGTAGATCACCTGGGCCCCGCGGGGCATGGAGAGCACGAAGTCGGCCAGCAGCGGCCGGAACGCCAGGTAGCCGGTGTTCGCGGTGGAGTGGACGACCGAGCCCTCGGGGGCGCCGATCAGGTCGTCGTGCTCGATCGCGCCGCGGTGAGTGTGGAACTGCTTGCCCGGCTGGAGGACGACGGTGTGCAGCCGTCCCTTGGGGTCGGTCAGCTGCACCCGGTCGCCGACGGCGAAGGCCCCGGGGACGGTCTGCTCAGGCGTGTCCACGGGGGGCCAGCGTACGGAGGGGGCTGCTGTGATCCCTGTCCCCCGGTGATGCCCGGCCGCTCGGAACTGTCGGCCGGGCGACCTAGCCTCGGGTGCATGACGGCGATGGCGCAGGACTCGGCGCTCACGGGTCCAGTGCAGACCGGGCAGCCCGCCGCCGGTGCTGCCTCTCCCCCGGACGCCCCCGCCGACGCGGCGAGCGCGCCCCGCCGGCCCTCGCTCTCCCCGAGCCGGGCGGCCGACTTCAAGACCTGTCCCCTGCTCTACCGCTTCCGCACCATCGACCGGCTGCCCGAGCGCAAGAGCCGGGCGGCGGTCCGCGGCACGCTGGTGCACGCGGTGCTGGAGAAGCTCTACGACCTGCCCGCCGCCCAGCGCACCCCGGCCGCCGCGCAGGAGCTGATCGCGCCGGCCTGGGACGAGCTGCGCGCCGACCCCGAGGTCGCCGAGCTGTTCGCCGAGGGGGCCGACGACCAGCCGGCGGAGTCCCTCGACGCCTGGCTCGCCTCGGCCGGCCGGCTGGTCGAGACCTACTTCCGGCTGGAGGACCCGACCCGGATCCAGCCCGACGGCCGCGAGCAGCTGGTCGAGGTCACGCTGCCCGACGGGCTGCTGCTGCGCGGCTACGTCGACCGGCTCGACGTCGCCCCCAACGGCGCGCTGCGGGTGGTCGACTACAAGACCGGCGCGATGCCCCGCGAGGCGTTCGAGGCCAAGGCGCTGTTCCAGATGAAGTTCTACGCGCTGGTGCTCTGGCGGGTGCGCGGCGTCGTCGCCAGCCAGCTCAAGCTGATCTACCTCGGCGACGGCGACGCGCTGACCTACTCCCCCGACGAGGGCGAGCTGGTCCGCTTCGAGCGCACCCTGCAGGCGATCTGGGCGGCGATCGAGCGCGCGGTCGCCACCGGCGACTTCCGGCCCAGCCCCAGCCGGCTCTGCGGCTGGTGCGACCACCAGGCGCTGTGCCCGTCCTTCGGCGGCACTCCCCCGCCGTTCCCGGCCGACGCCGCCGCCCGGTCCGGCTGGGCCACCCTGCCGGTCGTCGAGCGCGACTGACCCGGGGACGCGGATGAGAGCACTCTCATCCGCGTCTCACCCGGCGTTCGCCCGGCACCGGCACGCTGGGCGCGGTGTCGGTCCGGTCGGTCGTGGTGGCGTCGCTGGCGGCGCTCGCCGTCGTCCTCGTCGTCGGCCTGGCCTGGGCGGCCCTGGGGGGTGAGCCGGGGTCGGCGCGCCTGCCCGCGCCGATCGACGTCTCGCGCGCCCCCGCGGCACCGGCGACGACGACCGCGCCGCAACCGGCACCCGCCCCGGCCCCGACCGGTTCCGACGTCGTCCCCCCGCCACCCCTCGGCGGCGGCGACGGCCAGGACGACGGTCCGGACGACGGCGACGACGGGGACGACCGGGGCCCGGACGACGTTGACGACGACGATGACGACTGACCGCGTGCGCCGGCGGCCTCGCAGCGCCCGCACGCGGATCGTCGGGTGGCTGCTGCTGATGGTGCTCGGCACGCTCGCGGTGGTCACCCTCGTCACCTGGCGGCTGCTGATCCGCGAGACCGACGAGCGGATGGACCGCGCGCTGGAGTCGGAGGTGTTCGAGTTCCGGCAGATCCTGGGCTCCGACCTCGACCCCTCCACCGGGCGGCCGTTCGAGTCGGTGGCCGACGTCCTCGAGACGCTGATCACCTACAACCTCGCCCGGCCGAACGAGAAGTTCCTCGGCTACGTCGACGGTGCCTACCGGTTCCAGAGCCGCATCGAGGCGCCGGTGCTGCTCAGCGAGGACGCCCGGTTCACCGCCCTGGTCGGCGACGTGACCACCAGCCGGGCGGGCAGCTACGCCTCCGGCGCCGGCGAGGTCCGCTACCTCGCCGTCCCGGTCACCCTCGACGGCGACCCCTCCCGGGCCGTCGCCGTCGTCGCCTACTTCGCCGACCAGGAGCGGGAGGCCGCGCACCACACCGCGCGGCTGATGCTGGGCGTCGGCGGGCTGACCGTGGTCGCCGCGGCGGCGGGCGCCTGGGTGGTGGCCGGCCGGATCCTGCGGCCGGTGCGCGACGTCGCGGCGACCGCGTCGGCGATCACCGAGACCGACCTCTCCCGGCGCATCCCCGACGAGCGGCGCTCGGCCGACGAGCTGGGCCACCTCGTCGCCTCGGTCAACGCCATGCTCGACCGCGTCGAGGCCGGCGTGGCCGGCCAGCGGCGCTTCCTCGACGACGCCGGCCACGAGCTGCGCACCCCGCTCACCATCGTCCGCGGCCACCTGGAGGTCCTCGACGCCGACGACCCCGGCGACGTCCGCGCGACGGTGGCCCTGGTCGGCGACGAGCTCGACCGGATGGGCCGGCTCGTCTCCGACCTGCTGCTGCTCGCCCGCGCCGAGCAGCCGGAGTTCGTCCGCCCGCAGCCGGTGGACGTCGCCGCGCTCACGACCGAGGCGTTCGGCAAGGTGCGCCGGCTCGGCGACCGCGCCTGGGCGCTGGAGACCGCGGCCCGCGTCGACGCGCTGCTCGACCCGCAGCGGGTGACCCAGGCGCTGGTGGCGCTCGCCGACAACGCCCTGCGGTACACCCGGCACGGCGCCCGCATCGCCCTGGGCAGCCAGCTGGCCGGCGGCGAGCTGCGGTTCTGGGTCGCCGACGCCGGGCCCGGGGTGGCCGAGGCCGACCGGGAGCGGATCTTCGACCGCTTCGCGCGCGGCGCCGCGGGCGCGGCCCGCGCCGACGGCTCCGGTCTCGGCCTGGCCATCGTCCGGGCGATCGCCACCGCCCACGGCGGGCGGGTGCTGCTGGACAGCCCTCCGGGCGGCGGCGCCACCTTCAGCCTCGTGCTGCCCGCGCGGCCGGCGCCGGCCGATCCCGACATCGACCCCGCCGTCGTGCCCGGTCCCGCTCCGCCCGCGCCGGCCGCGGGCGCCGTTCCAGGAGGCCACCGCTGAGCCGCGTGCTGATCGCCGAGGACGAGCCGCGCATCGCCGCGTTCGTCGAGAAGGGGTTGCGGGCCAACGGGTTCTCCACCGCCGTGGCCGCCGACGGGCGCACCGCCCTGGCCCAGGCCCGCAGCGGCGACTTCGACCTGCTCGTGCTCGACATCGGCCTGCCGCAGCTCGACGGGTTCGCCGTCCTGCGGGCTCTGCGCGCCGAGCGGTGCACGATCCCGGTCGTCGTCCTCACCGCGCGCGACAGCGTGCAGGACACCGTGGCCGGGCTCGAGGGCGGCGCCGACGACTACATGCCCAAGCCGTTCCGGTTCGAGGAGCTGCTCGCCCGCGTGCGGCTGCGGCTGGCCGGTGGGCGGGGCGCCGAGACCACCGTGCTCACCTGCGGCGGGCTCTCCCTCGACCTGCGCACCCGGCGCGCGGCCGCCGACGGGCGCACGGTGGACCTCTCCGCCCGCGAGTTCGCGCTGGCCGAGACGTTCCTGCGCCACCCCGGCCAGGTGCTGGCCCGCGAGCAGCTGCTCAGCCACGTGTGGGGCTACGACTTCGACCCGGCGTCCAACGTCGTCGACGTGTACGTGCGGTACCTGCGCAGGAAGCTCGGGCCCGCCCGGATCGAGACGGTGCGCGGGATGGGCTACCGGCTGGTCGAGGGCTGACCGCGCGCGAGCCCCCGGCCGGGAGGGCCGGGGGCTCGCGGTGGGAGACCGGGTCAGTCGTCGGCGCTGTCGTCCGCGCTGTCGTCCGTGTCCCCGGGCGCCGGAGCCGCGTCGTCCGGGGAGTCGGCGGTGTCAGCCGGGGCCGGGCCGGGCACCGGGGCGGCGTCCGGCGAGTCCCAGCCGCTGGCGGCCGGCGGGTCGGCGCTCTCGGGCGAGACGTCGGCGACCGGCGCCGGCGGCCCGGTGGGCTCCGGTGCGGCCGGGACGGCGTCGGGGCTGTCCGCGGCGCTCTCCTGCGGGGAGTCGGCGCTCTCCGGTGAGACGTCGGCCGCCGGCGCGGCGGGGGCGGCGTCGGGCGAGTCGTCCGCCCGGTCGGCGGCGACCGACACCGGGGCGGCGCTGATCGACGGGCGGTCGTCGCCGGCGGCGGCGATCCCGGCGCCGGCGACGCCGAGCCCGGTCAGGGCGGCGCCGAAGGTGACGATCTTCCAGGTGGCGGGGCGGCGGGTCATGAGGGGTCCTCCCGGGTCGGGTGAGCGGTACGGGAACCACGGTCTCCGCCGCCGGTGAGGCCTCGGGGAGAGCCCGGTGAGGGCCTTCTCATGCGCGGGCCGCCTCGGCCTCGGCGAGCCGCAGCCGGGCCTCCGTCGCGGCCGGCCAGCCCTCCTGCTGCACGCGGAAGGGGCCGGTGGCCAGGCCGAGCAGCACGGCGGCCACCCGCGGGTGCAGCTGGCCGCCCGGCCACCTGCGCAGCGCCGCCGCCTCCAGCTCGCGGCGGTACGCCGCGGCCGTGGCCGGGCGCGGCAAGACGTGCTCGAGCAGCGCCAGGTGCGCCAGCAGGGTGGCCCAGTCGTCGACGCGGTGCCCGGCGCCGGCGGTGTCGACGTCGAGCAGCCCGGTCACCGCGCCGCCGGACACCAGCAGCTGCGCCTCGTAGAAGTCGCCGTGCACCGGCACGAGCGGATGCGCGCCGGGCTCCACCGCCGCGAGCCGGCCGGTCAGGGCGTCCAGCCGGCCGCGCAGCCCCCCGGCGACCGCGCCGAGCACCGTGGCGTACCCGGCAGCGCGGGCCAGCCCGTCGCCCGGCCGCCGGTCCGCCGCGGGCAGGGCCGGCAGCCCGTCGAGCAGCGCGTCCAACCGGTCCCAGCCGGGCAGCCCGGCACCAGGGCCGTCCGCGCCGAGCAGGTCGCGCAGCGGCGTCCCCGGCAGCGCCGGCAGGACGACGGCACCGTCGGGCAGCGCGGCGAGCACCGGCGGCGCCGGGAGCGCGCCCGCCAGCGCCGCGTGCCGGGCGGCCAGCCGGTCGACCGCGGCCGGCCGCACCACCTTGAGGAACAGCCGCCGCCCGGGGGCCACGACCTCGACCACGGCCCGCCGCCCGGGCCGGTAGGAGCGCAGCCGCAGCCGCGGGCGCTGCTCGAGCAGGCCCAGCGCGCCCAGCCGCTCCCCCACCGCGGCGGCCGAGGCGGCCCACCCGAGCGCGGGCAGCGCCGGGTCCAGCGGCCACCGCCACAGCCCCACCCGCACGCTCGCGCCGTCGATCTCCCCCTCGACGACGGCGGCCCCGGCGGGGATGCGGCTGCCGGTGGTGGCGGCCAGCGCCTCGCGGGTCTCCCGCTCCCCCGGCCAGGCGACGACGGCGGAGTACTGCACCGTGGCCGCGCCGTCGGGCTGCAGCGTCACCGAGGTCGGCCGCAGCGTGCGCAGCCGGCCGCCGACGGCGGTGAGCACCGTCGACCACAGGTCGGTGGCGGGCGCGGCCAGCAGCAGCCGCAGCGACGGGGGGCGGGTCGGGAGCACCGGTGCGCGGGTCACGCCGCGACGCTGCGCGCCGCCGGTGAGGAGGCGGTGAGGCCGCTGTGAGCCGGTTCTCATGCGTCCAGCGCCCACCAGGTGAGGTCGCCGTCGCCGACCGGCCGCGCGAGGCCGGCGGGCACCGGCACGGCGAGCACGCCGCCCGGCCCGCACACCTCGAGCACCGGGCCGTCCAGCACCAGCCGCAGATCGCCACGGGGGTGGGGCAGCGCGGCGCCGTCGTCGACGAGCACCCGGCCGCCGTCCCACCGCAGCCGGGCGACCGGGGCGCCGTCGGCGCCGACGAGGCGCAGCTCGTCGCCGCCGGCGGCCGGCCGCCAGGCCGCGTCCAGCGCGGTCGCGGGCTGCGGGGCCGTGCGGCGCGCGGCGAGCGCGTCGTGCGGGGTGAGCACCGGCCGGTCGCCGTCGAGGCCGAGCAGGTACGGCAGGCTGGTCGCGCCGGTCCAGCCGCCGGCCGGGTCGGCGATCCCGCGCAGCCAGAACACCAGGCCGGGCCGGCCGCCGCGGTCGCGGAACGCCGAGGCCGCGTAGTGGGCGGCCCCCCAGCCGATCCGGTGCCACGAGGCGGCGGTGAACCGGCCGTCGGTGAAGCGGCCGACGGCGCAGGCCACCGAGTGCAGCTCGCCGTCGGCCCAGACCGAGACGACCAGCAGGTGGCGGTCGCCGACGCGCACCAGCTGCGGGCACTCCCACATCGCGCCGGTCCACACCGGGTCGGTCTCGTCGCGGTGCCGGGCGGCGAGCGGGCCGACCCAGGTCCACGACCGCAGGTCGTCGGAGACCCAGGTCAGGGCGGTCGCGGTGCCGTCGTCCAGGCCGGCCCCGACGAGCATCCACCAGCGCCCGTCCTCGGCGAACACGTACGGATCGCGGAACTGGCGGGCCCGCACCCCGGGCGGCGGCTCCACCACGCTGCCGGGGTCCTTGCGCCAGGCGGTGAGCGCGCCGTCGGCGGGGCGGGCGGTGCGCACCCGGCCGACGCCGAGGTCCGGTTCGGCCACCGACGTGTAGAACACCCGCACCGCGCCGTCGGGCCCGGTCACCACGCTGCCCGACCAGCAGCCGCCGTCGCCGTCCCCCGGCGCGAGCGCGGTGGCGCCCTCCGACCAGGTCAGCAGGTCCGGGCTGATCGCGTGCCCCCAGGAGCAGGCCGGCCCCCACTCCGCCGCGCCGGGCACGTGCTGGAACCACAGGTGGTAGACCCCGTCCCGGTGGGTCAGGCCGAGGGGGTCGTTGATCCACCCCGAGCCGGCGGTGAAGTGCAACGCCGGCCGGGCGCCGGGCATCAGGCGGCCAGGTCGCGCGCGGCGAGCACGTCGGCGAGCTCGGCCAGCCCGACGCCGGCCAGCGAGGAGCGCAGGACCAGCCCCGGCGCCGGGCGCAGCGGCTGCATCGACGGGACGCCGAGCACCGCGGCGCCGGCCGCCAGCCCCGCGCTGGCCCCGGCGTGGGAGTCCTCGACCACCACGCAGCCGTCGGGCGTGACCCCGAGCGCGGCCATCGCCTGCCGGTAGGGCGCGGGGTCGGGCTTGGTGGCCGGCACCTCGTCGCCGCACACGGTGACGGCGAAGTCGGAGCCGAGGTCGACGGCCATGCGGTCGAGGACGGTCGTGGCCAGCCGGCGCGGCGTCGTCGTGACCAGGCCGGTGGGGACGCTGGCCGCGCGCACCTCGGCGACCAGCTCGCGGGCACCCGGCTGCCAGCGAAGCTCGCGGTCGAGCAGCTCCACCATGACGTCCTGGACCCACGCGGTGTCGGCGAGCAGCTGCCGGTCGTCGGCGGTCAGGCCGAGGTCGGCGTAGAGGATGCCGAGGGCCACCGGCATGCTCGTGCCCACGGTCCGCGCCCGCGCCTGAGGCGACACCGTCCCGCCGTGCCGGCGGGCCAGCGCCGCCAGCGCGTCACCCCACAGCTCCTCGGTCTCCACGAGGGTGCCGTCCATGTCGAACAGCACGGCCTGCAGCGCGTCGGGGTGGGGGGATCGCGTCGTCCTCAACTGCTCGTCTCTCGTCGGGGGACCCGGGCCCCTCCATCGTCCCAGCCGGGACCGGGCCACCTCAGAGCGTGCCGGTGAAGATCACCTGTTCGGCGAGATCGCGCAGCCTGACGTTGCGCCGCGAGCTGGCGGTGCGCAGCGCGTCGAACGCCTGCTGCTCGGTCAGCCCGCCGCGGGCCATGAGGATGCCGAGGGCCATCCCGATGCGCCGGTTGCTCAGCTGGGCGCGCTCGAGGCCGGCCGCCCGCACCTCCTGACGGGACTTCCGCGAGCGACTGTCGCACGCCGGGTGCGGCGCCGCCCGCCGGTCAGATCCAGCCGTGCCGGCGGGCCGCCTCCACCGCGGCGTGCCGGTTCGGCGCACCGAGCTTGGCGGCCGCGGCGGAGAGGTGGTTGCGCACGGTGCCGGGCGAGAGGTGGATGCGGGCGGCGATCTCCTCGACCGGCGCCCCGGTGGCGGCGAGCTCGAGGACGTCGGCCTCCCGCGGCGTGAGCGGGTTGTCGCCGGCGCTGATGGCCTCGGCGGCCAGCTCCGGGTCGACGTACCGGCCGCCGCGGTGCACGGTGCGGACGACGTCGGTGAGGACGCCGGCGTGCACGGTCTTGGGCAGGAAGCCGCGGACCCCGGCCGACAGCGCCCGCTTGAGGTGACCGGCGCGCCCGTGGCCGGTGACGATCACGCAGGCGCAGCCGGGCAGCAGGCCGGCGAGCTCCGCGGCCACCGAGATGCCGTCGCGGTCGGGCATCTGCAGGTCGAGGACGGCGACGTCGGGGCGGTGCGCCCGGGCCATGGCCAGCGCCTCGGCGCCGGACGCGGCCTGGGCGACCACCTCGAGGTCGTCCTCGAGGGCGAGCAGCGCCGCCAGCGCCGAGCGGATGAGGTTCTCGTCGTCGGCGAGCAGGACCCGGATCACGCGGCCTCCCCGACCGGCACGGTGGCGGTGAGCACGAACCGGTCGCCCTCCGGGGCCGCCGCGAGCCGTCCGCCGGCGCCGGCCAGCCGCTCAGCCAGGCCGGAGAGCCCGTTGCCCCAGCGGTCGACGTCCGGGCCGACGCCGTCGTTGACCACCCGCAGCCGCGCCGCGCCGTCCTCGACGGCCAGCGTGATCGTGCACGCGCTCGCCCGGCTGTGCCGCAGCACGTTGGTCACCGCCTCCCGCACCCCCCACCCGAGCGCCGTCTGCACGCCCTCCGGGAGCCCGCCGCCGTGCTCCTCCCCCGCCACCGTGCAGTCCACCCCCGCGGCGCGCAGCACCGACCGGGCGCCGGCCAGCTCGCCGGCGAGGTCGGCGGTGCGGTACCCGCGCACCACGTCGCGCACCTCGCGCAGCGACTGCTCGGCGATCCGGCTGATGTCGGCCACCTCGTCGGCGGCCTCCGGGCGCTGCCGGCGCACCAGCTCCCCGGCCAGCTGGCTCTTCACCGCGATCGCCGAGAGGTTGCGGCCCATCACGTCGTGCAGGTCGCGGGCGAAGCGCAGCCGCTCCTCGGCCACCGCCAGCTGCAGCTGCACGCCGCGGGTGCGGTCCATCTCCACGACGACGTCGAGCACCCACACCGAGAACCGGAACGCCGTCGTCACCGCCGCCACCGTGACGCCGAAGACGACGGCGAGGACGACGGCGACGTCCGGCGGGCCGCCGGTGGCGACGACGACGGCGCCGACCAGCAGCCCGACCCCGCTCGAGAGCAGCGCCAGCACCCTGGCCGGCCAGAACGGCGAGCAGGCGGTGAGCACCATGGCCCACGGCAGGGCGACGCCCCACTCCACGGCGCCGGCCTCGGCGTCGGGGAAGGCCGAGACCGACACCGCGGTGGTGGCCAGCGCCGCGCCCGCCGCCGCGATCAGCAGCCGGCGTGGCACCGGCGCCGTCCCCCGCGGTCCCGCCAGGCCGGCGCGGGCGATGGCCAGGCCGAGCACGCCGACCGCCGTCGCCCCCGCGAGGAACAGCACGACCGGGACGGGGCCCGCGTCCGCGGCGGCCGGGGCCGTGGTGAGCAGCGCGAGGAGCGGGGTCAGCCCGAGCCAGCCGTAGAAGGACCAGCGGGTGTAGAGGTCGAGCCGCTGCGGGTCGGAGCGGCTCCCCCACCAGCGCGAGACGGTCGGCACGGCCAGGATGCTGCCGTACCGACCGTCCGCCGGTCGCGCCCCGGTCATCGACGGGGCGCCCACCGGAACACGCGGGGTGCCACCACCGCGCCGGCGGCGAGCCAGCCGGCGAGCACGGCCAGCGGCAGCGGCGCGGCGGCCCAGGCCCCGGCGAGGTCGACCACCTCGCCGTCCCAGGCGCGGCCGGCCAGCCCCAGCTGGGCCAGCTCCACCACGGGGGTTAGCGGCAGCAGCCGCGCCAGGGTGCCCAGCTGCTCCGGCAGCGCCGAGAGCGGGAAGAACAGGCCCGACAGCGCGGTCGCGGCCATCACCAGCGGCAGGGTGGTGATCTGCGCGCTCTCCGCGGTGCGGGTGAACGCGGCGCTGGCCGCGGCGAGCAGCACCATGAGCGCGGCCCCGCCGAGCAGCGCGGCCAGCGGCAGGACGACGTCGACCGGCGCCGCCCACTCCCCGATCACCGCAGTGCCGGCCAGCACCAGCGCGACCTGGGCGACCGTGACCAGCAGGGTGGGTGCGGCGGTGCCGAGCAGCACCTCGGCGTCGGCCAGCTCGCCGGTGCGCATGCGCTGCAGCACCAGCTCCTCCCGGCGGGCCACGAAGGTGGTGACCAGGTTGTAGTAGGTGAGGAACACCAGGGTGATGCCGACGGCGCTCACCGCCAGGCGCGGCCCCAGCGGGCCGTCGCCCTCCAGGCCCAGCGCGGGCACGGCGGCGACGAGCAGCAGCGGCAGCAGCACCGAGTTGACCAGCGCGGTGCGGTTGCGCAGCAGCAGCCGGGTCTCGGCCTCGGCGAGCGCGTAGGTCCGGCGGAGGCGGGAGGGGCCGGGAACGGTCAGGGTGGTCATGGCGGGTCTCCTCTCGGGTTCAGGCGGCGGCCGGCTCGGCGCCGTCGGCGACGGCGAGGAAGGCGTCCTCGAGCGAGGCGCTGCGGGCCTGCAGGCCGGCCAGCTCGACGCCGGCGCCGTCGGCCCAGGCGAGCAGCGCGGTGAGCACCGGCTGCAGCGCCTTGGTGTGCAGCTCGACGCGCGGCGGGCCGCTGACCAGCTCGGCGCCGGGCAGCGCGGGCAGCGGCGGGGCGCCGGGCGGCAGGGTGAACCGGATGGTCGCCGGCCGGCTGGCGGCGATCTGCTCGGCCGTGCCGTCGAGCACGATCCGGCCGGCGCGCATCACGGCGATGCGGTCGGCGAGCTGCTCGGCCTCCTCCAGGTGGTGGGTGGTGAGCAGCACGGCGGTGCCGTCGGCGACCAGCCGCCGGACCAGCGTCCAGACGGCGCGCCGGCTCTCGGGGTCCAGGCCGGTGGTGGGCTCGTCGAGCACGAGCACCCGCGGCCGGCCCAGCACCGCCAGCGCCAGGTCCAGCCGGCGGCGCTCACCGCCGGAGAGGCTGCGCACCCGGACGGCGGCCCGCTCGAGCAGGCCCACGGCGGCCAGCACCTCGTCGTCCGGCTGCGGGTCGGTGAGGGTGCGCGCCCAGGTGCGCACGGTCTCGCGCACGGTCAGGTCGCCGGGCAGCCCGCTGCTCTGCAGCAGCACGCCCAGGTGCGGCCGGACGGCGGCCCGCTCGCGCAGCGGGTCGGCGCCGAGCACCCGCACCGAGCCGCCCGCGGCCGGGGCCAGCCCCTTGACCACCTCCAGCGCGGAGGTCTTGCCGGCGCCGTTGACGCCGAGCAGGGCGAAGACCTCGCCGGCGCCCACCTCGAACGAGATGCCGCGCACCGCCTCGAAGTCGCCGTGCCGCCGGCGCAGGTCGCGGACCTCCACGGCCGGGTCCTCGACGATCCGCATGGTGCCTCCTGGGTGAGTCGCGGACCGGCTCCTGCGCGGCCGGTCCTGCCGTCACCTCGAGGCTGCCGCCGGATCCCGCCGGGCACAGGTGCCACCGCTCACGACCTGGGCCGCCGTCGCCACGGCCGACCCGTGACACGTGTCAGGGGTGCGGTTGTGGGCGATGCGCGGGCTTCGATCAGGTCACCTGATCATCGGCTGTCCTCCCCCGCTCACGTTGGTGGAGAAGGACAGCGGACGGATGCGGGGGTGGCCAGCGGATGCCGACCAGCGGCGCCTGCTCCGTCCCAGTTCCTGGCTGCCGAGAACCGCCCCTGGAGCCGACGTCCACACCCGTCACCGCCGTCCACAGCTCGCGGGACATCGTTCCCACATGCACCCCCAGCTGTGACGGTGCGGGCGTGGAACCACTCCTGACCAGGGCGATGAGGCAGCACCGAGGCGTCTTCGCCACTTCCGACGCGTTCGCCGCCGGAATCGACCGCAACGCGATCGGCCCCTTGCTGCGGTCGGGGCAGTGGCGGCGTCTACGGCACGGCGTCTACACCACGGCAGACGTCTGGCGCCGGCACGAGGCGGAAGGCAGCACCCACCGCCTGGAGTGCGCCGCCGTCCTGCGCCGCCTCGACGGCGAACGCGTCGTCGTCAGCCACACGTCCGCCGCCAGGCTCCACCAGTTCGTGGTGCCCCGTTCCGCCGACGCCGAGGTGCACCTGACGGATCCCGCGAGGTTCCGCGCCGGCAAGGGCTACCGGGTCAGCCAGGCATCCCTGCTCGTGGAGGACGTCGTCGATCTCGACGGACTCCCCGTCACCGCTGTCGGCCGAACGCTCGCCGACGTCGGTCGGGAGTGGCAGCTGACGGACACGGTGGTGGCCGCCGACGACGCGTTGGCCGACGGGCGTCTCACGATCGGACAGCTCGAGGCCGCGGCCCTCGCCCAGACGCACTGGGTCAACTGCGGCCGCGCTGCACGAGCGTTCTCGCTGGCCCGCGTCGGAGCCCACTCGCCGCTCGAGACTTGGACCCGGCTGGCGATCGTCGCGGCCGGACTTCCGGAGCCACTGCTGCAGCAGGCCGTGTTCGTGGCCGGGCGCCTGATCGCCGTCCTGGACATGCTCTGGCCTGATCACGGCGTCTTCGTCGAGTGCGACGGGCAGGTGAAGTACACGGACCCCTGGCGCGACCGGACGCCGTCCCAGGTGCTGTGGGAGGAGAAGAAGCGCCAGGACGACCTGTTGGACCTGGATCTGCGCGGCGTCCGCATCGCGTCGGACGATCTGTGGCAGCGCCGCGACCAGAAGCTCGGTCGGCTGCGCGACCTGCTGAACTCCAGGCGCACCACGATCCCCCGCTACCAGACGGAGTCATGGCGGGGCGGCGTGCGCGCACATCCGAGGACCCAGGCGAGCTGAGCGCCGGCCCGGGACACGGACGTCCTCGACAGACGGCTGTCCTACCGGACCAACGCTGGTGGGGGCGGACAGGCGTCGATCAGGTCACCTGATCGACGCCGGTCCCCCGGCGGTCACTCGTCCTCGGTGCGGTAGCCCAGGTTGGGCGAGAGCCACCGCTCCGCCTCGGCCACCGTCCAGCCCTTGCGGCGGGCGTAGTCCTCGACCTGGTCGCGGCCGACGCGGCCGAGCACGAAGTAGCGCGACTGCGGGTGGGAGAAGTACAGGCCGCTCACCGCCGCGCCGGGCCACATGGCCATGCTCTCGGTGAGCTCGATGCCGGCGTTCGCCTCGACGTCGAGCAGTTCCCAGATGGTCTGCTTCTCGGTGTGCTCGGGGCAGGCCGGGTAGCCGGGCGCCGGCCGGATGCCGGTGTACTTCTCGGCGATCAGCTCGTCGTTGCCCAGCGCCTCGTCGGGGGCGTAACCCCACAGCTCCCGGCGCACCCGCTCGTGCAGCCGTTCGGCGAACGCCTCGGCCAGCCGGTCGGCCAGCGCCTCGAGCAGGATGGCGCTGTAGTCGTCGTTGTCCTTCTTGAACGCCGTGACGCGCTCGGCCGACCCCAGCCCGGCGGTGACCGCGAACGCGCCGACGTGGTCCCGCAGCCCGGTGGCCCTGGGCGCGACGAAGTCGGCCAGCGACTTGCGCGGCGAGCCGTCCCGGCCCTCGGTCTGCTGGCGCAGCTGGTGCAGGGTCGCCCGGACGGCGGTGCGCGACTCGTCGGTGTAGACCTCGATGTCGTCGCCGTCGACGCTGTTGGCCGGGAACAGGCCGACGACGCCGTTGGCGGTCAGCCACTTCTCGGCCACGATGCGGTCGAGCATCGCCTGCGCGTCGTCGTAGAGCCGGCGCGCGGCCTCGCCGCTGGCCGGGTTGTGCAGGATGTCGGGGAACCGCCCGCGCAGCTCCCAGGCGTGGAAGAACGGCTGCCAGTCGATGTAGGCCCGAAGCTCCTCCAGCGGGTAGTCGCGGAAGACCCGCACGTGCTGGGTCGCCGCCTCGCCGTGCCGGTGGTCGCAGCCGGGGCCGGCGCACAGGTCGCGGGTCTGCTGCGCCAGCATGCGCGGGCGCGGCGGGGTGTAACCGCTCCAGTCGATCGGCGGCGCCGCGGCGCGGGCGGCGGCCAGCGGCAGCAGCGCCCGGGTGTCCTCGCGCGCGGCGTGCCGCTCGCGCAGCGCCTCGTGGTCGGCCTCGACCCGGGCCAGCAGTTCGGGCCGCTGCTCGTCGGACAGCAGCGCCGCGACCACCGGCACCGACCGCGAGGCGTCCTTCACCCAGATGACCGGGCCGTGGTAGCGGGGCGCGACCTTGACCGCGGTGTGCGCGCGCGACGTCGTCGCCCCGCCGATGAGCAGCGGGATGTCGAAGCCCTGCCGCTCCATCTCGGTGGCCAGGTTGACCATCTCGTCCAGCGACGGCGTGATCAGGCCCGACAGCCCGACGATGTCGGCGCCTTCCTCCTTGGCGGTGTCCAGGATCTTCTGCGCCGGCACCATCACGCCGAGGTCGACGACGTCGTAGTTGTTGCACTGCAGGACGACGCCGACGATGTTCTTGCCGATGTCGTGGACGTCGCCCTTGACGGTGGCCATGACCACCTTGCCGTTGCTGCGCTCGGCGTCGCCCGGCTGCTTCTCGGCCTCGATGAAGGGGATGAGGTAGGCCACGGCCTTCTTCATCACCCGCGCCGACTTCACCACCTGCGGCAGGAACATCTTCCCGGCGCCGAACAGGTCGCCGACGACGTTCATGCCGGCCATCAGCGGGCCCTCGATGACCTCGATCGGCCGGCCGCCGCGGCCGCTGATCTCGGCGCGCAGCTCCTCGGTGTCGGCCTCGACGAACTCGTCGATCCCCTTGACCAGGGCGTGGGTGATCCGCTCGGCCACCGGCAGCGACCGCCACTCCTCGGCGGCGGCCTCCTTGGCCTCGCCGTCGCCGGCGAAGTCCCCGGCGATCTCCAGCAGCCGCTCGGTCGCGTCGGGCCGGCGGGCCAGGACGACGTCCTCGATCCGCTCCCGCAGCTCGGGGTGGACCTCGTCGTAGACCTCCAGCGCCCCGGCGTTGACGATGCCCATGTCCAGGCCGGCGGCGATCGCGTGGTACAGGAAGACGGCGTGGATCGCCTCGCGCACGGGGTTGTTGCCGCGGAACGAGAACGAGACGTTGGAGATGCCGCCCGAGACCAGCGCGCCGGGCAGGTTCTCCTTGATCCAGCGGGTGGCCTCGATGAAGTCCAGGCCGTAGCGGGCGTGCTCCTCGATGCCCGTGGCGACGGCGAACACGTTCGGGTCGAAGATGACGTCCTCGGCCGGGAAGCCGACCCGCTCGGTGAGGATGTCGTAGGCCCGCCGGCAGATCCGGGTGCGCCGCTCGAACGAGTCGGCCTGGCCGTCCTCGTCGAAGGCCATGACCACGACCGCGGCCCCGTACTTGCGGCACAGCCGGGCCTCGCGGACGAACTCCTCCTCGCCGTTCTTCAGCGAGATGGAGTTGACGATCGGCTTGCCCTGGGTGGTCTTCAGGCCCGCCTCGATGACCTCCCACTTGGAGGAGTCGATCATCAGCGGCACCCGGCAGATGTCGGGCTCGGTGGCGATGAGCCTGGTGAAGCGGGCCATGGCCGCGACGCCGTCGATCATCCCCTCGTCCATGTTGACGTCGATGACCTGGGCGCCGGCCTCCACCTGCTGGCGGGCGACGGTGAGCGCGGTCGGGTAGTCGCCGGCCTTGATCAGGTTGCGGAAGCGGGCCGAGCCGGTGATGTTGGTCCGCTCGCCGACGTTGACGAACAGGCTCTCCTCGGTGACCGTCAGCGGCTCCAGGCCCGACAGCCGCAGCGCCGGGCGGGTGCCGGCCGGGGTGCGCGGCGCCTTGCCGGCCACCGCCGCGGCGAGCGCGGCGACGTGCGCGGGGGTGGTGCCGCAGCAGCCGCCGACGAGGTTGACGAAGCCGCTGGCGGCGAACTCCTCGAGCACGGCGGCGGTCTGCTCCGGCGACTCGTCGTACTCGCCGAAGGCGTTGGGCAGGCCCGCGTTCGGGTAGCAGGAGACGAACGTGTCGGCGACGCGGGACAGCTCGGCCAGGTAGGGCCGCATCTCCGCCGCGCCCAGCGCGCAGTTGAGCCCGACGAGCAGCGGCTTCGCGTGCCGCACCGAGTGCCAGAACGCCTCGGTGGTCTGGCCGGACAGCGTCCGCCCGGAGGCGTCGGTGATCGTGCCGGAGACGATCACCGGCCACCGGCGGCCGCGCTGCTCGAACAGCGTCTCGACGGCGAAGATCGCCGCCTTGGCGTTGAGGGTGTCGAAGACGGTCTCGATCAGCAGCAGGTCGACGCCGCCGTCGACGAGGGCGTCGGCCTGCTCCAGGTAGGTCTCGACGAGCTCGTCGTAGGTGACGTTGCGGGCGCCGGGGTCGTTGACGTCGGGCGAGATCGACGCCGTCCGGTTGGTGGGGCCGAGCGCGCCGGCGACCCAGCGCGGCCGGTCGGGGGTCCGGGCGGACATCGCGTCGGCCTCGGCGCGGGCCAGCCGGGCCGCGGCCAGGTTCAGCTCCGGCGCCAGGTCGGACATCCCGTAGTCGGCCAGCGAGATGCGGTTGGCGTTGAAGGTGTTGGTCTCGACGACGTCGGCGCCGGCCTCGAGGTACTGGCGGTGGATGCCGGCCACCAGCGTCGGCGCGGTGAGGACGAGCAGGTCGTTGTTGCCGGCCAGCGGGGTGGGCCAGTCGGCGAACCGGGCGCCGCGGTAGGTGGCCTCGTCGGGGCGCTCGGCCTGGATCGCGGTGCCCATCGCGCCGTCCAGCACGAGGATGCGCTGCCGGAGCAGGGCGGTCAGCTCCGCCGTGGCGTCCGGGCGGAGGGCTGGGGTGTGGGGCATGGCGGTCCTCGGTCGTCGAGCGGGCAGAGTCCTCTGCGGCGTCGGGCGCCAGGGCTCCGGCACTCCGACGGGCGGTTGGCGCCTCGTCGTCCCCGAACAACGGTGCCATGATCGCACCTTCCGTCCACCTCCCGGGCGAACCTTCCCCGGCATCTGCCCCACGCACCGCACGGGACCCGGTGGGCGGGGGGCGGCCGACGTAGGCTCGGAGAGGTGATCGACCCGAAGTCCACCCCTGAGGACCTCCCCCGGCTGACCGACGCGGTGGCGGTGGTCGCGTTCGAGGGCTGGAACGACGCGGGGGACGCCGCCACCGGAGCCGTCGAGCACCTCGAGCTCATCTGGGACGCCACGCCGCTGGCCGCGCTCGACCCCGAGGACTACTACGACTTCCAGGTCAACCGGCCGACGGTGTCGCTGGTCGGCGGGGTGTCGCGGCGCATCGAGTGGCCCACCACGCGCATCTCGGTCGCCCGGCCCGCGGACAGCCGCCGCGACATCGTGCTCATCCGCGGCATCGAGCCGAACATGCGCTGGCGCGGCTTCTGCGAGGAGCTCATCGAGATCTGCCGCGAGCTCGACGTGCACACGGTCATCGGCCTCGGCGCGCTGCTGGCCGACACCCCGCACACCCGGCCGACCCCGGTGAGCGGCTCGGCCTACGACGCCGAGGCCGCGCAGCGCTGGGGCCTGGAGACGTCCCGCTACGAGGGCCCGACCGGGATCCTCGGCGTCTTCCAGGACGCCTGCGTGCAGGCCGGGCTGCCGGCGATCAGCTTCTGGGCCGCCGTGCCGCACTACGTCTCGCAGCCGCCGTCGCCGCGGGCGACCGTGGCGCTGCTGCAGCGGGTCGAGGAGGTCCTCGAGCTCACCGTGCCCATGGGTGCGCTGCCCCAGCAGGCCGACGAGTGGGTGCGCACCGTCGACGAGATGGCGCAGGAGGACGCCGAGGTCGTCGAGTACGTGCGCTCGCTCGAGGAGCGGGCCACCGAGGCCGACCTCTCCACCACCAGCGGCGACTCGATCGCCCGCGAGTTCGAGCGCTACCTCCGCCGCCGCGGCTCCTCCGGCTGACGCCGCTTCCGGCGACATCGGCGATGTCGCACGCCTTGCCGGCGCAAAGCGTGCGAGAGCGCCGATGTCGCCCGTGCCGCGACCTCGGTCAGGAGGTGCGCAGCAGCGGGGTCATGCGGGACGACGCGTCGTCGTCGAAGAGCCGGTCGTGCATGTTGAGCGCGAACCGGTCGGTCATGCCCGAGACGTAGTCGACGACCTGGGTGACCGGGTCGGCGGAGGTGTCGCGGTAGCTGGCCGGGATCAGCTCGGGGTGCGCCAGGTGGTGGTCGACCAGCCGGCGGATGACGGCGATGGCCACGTGCTTCTGCCCCGCCGCGGTGGGTGAGCCGTAGACCCGCTCGAACATGAACGCCCGCAGCTCGTGGAACGCCTCGAGGGCGGCCGGCGCCATGACCACGGCCCCGGCGGTGTTGCCCGGCGCCAGGCTGCCCGCCACGACGGCGTCGATCATCGCGCCGACCATCTCGCCGCCGGGCTCGCCGAACACCTCGCGGGTGCGCGCCGGCAGGTCGGCCGGCTCCAGCACGCCGGCGCGGACGGCGTCCTGGGCGTCGTGGGAGAGGTAGGCGATCCGGTCGGCGTAGCGGACGCACTCCCCCTCGTGCGTGGCCGGTGGCGGGGTGATCTTCCAGCTGTGCGCGCGGATGCCGTCGCGCACCTCCCAGGTGAGGTTGAGGTGCTCGAGCACCTCGACGATCCGCACGCCCTGCGCCGCGTGGTGCCAGCCGCCGGGCACGTACGGGTCGAAGGCCTCCTCGCCGATGTGCCCGAAGGGCGAGTGCCCGAGGTCGTGGCCCAGCGCGATCGCCTCGGCGAGGGTCTCGTTGAGCCCGAGCGCGCGGGCCAGCGAGCGGGCGACCTGGGTGACCTGGAGCGTGTGCGTCAGCCGCGTGACGAAGTGGTCGCCGTCGGGGTTGAGGAAGACCTGCGTCTTGTGCTTGAGCCGGCGGAAGGCCTTGGCGTGCAGGATGCGGTCGCGGTCGCGCTCGAACGCCGTCCGCAGCCGGTCCTCCGGCTCGGGGACGGCGCGGCCCCGGGTGGCCGTCGACCGGACGGCGGCGGGCGCCAGCGCGCCCTCCTCCGCCTCCCGGGCGGCGCGGTCGGTGAACCGGAACGGGCCGCTCATGGCCTACAGCCCGACCCCGAGCAGCGCGTCGACGGTGTCGCGCACGAGCGCCGGGGCGGTGTCGTCCTCGGCGGCGCCGGCGAGGGTGGCGGCGGCCCACGCGTCGACCGCGGCGATGGCGGCCGGCGAGTCGAGGTCGTCGGCGAGCCGGGCGCGCACCGCCGCCAGCACCGGGAAGCCCGGCGCCCCCGCGGGTGCGGCCACCGCCCGCCGCCAGGTGGCCAGCCGCTGCTCGGCGTCGCGCAGCAGCTGCGCCGTCCACTCGCGGTCGGTGCGGTAGTGCCCGGCGAGCAGGGCCAGCCGCACCGCCATCGGGTCGACGCCGTCGCCGCGCAGCCGGGAGACGAAGACCAGGTTGCCGCGGCTCTTGCTCATCTTCTCGCCGTCGAGGCCGATCATCGCGGTGTGCACGTAGGCCCGGGCGAAGGGCTTGGTGGCGGTGAGCGCCTCGGCGTGGACGGCGGAGTACTCGTGGTGCGGGAAGACCAGGTCGCTGCCGCCGCCCTGGACGTCGAAGCCCATGCCGATGGTCTCCAGCGCGATGGTGGCGCACTCGATGTGCCAGCCGGGCCGGCCGGCGGCGCCGCGCGGGCCGGGCCAGGAGGGCTCGCCGGGCCGCTCGCCGCGCCACAGCAGCGGGTCGAGGGGCTGCCGCTTGCCGGGGCGGTCGGGGTCGCCCCCGCGCTCGGCGAAGAACCGCAGCATCGTCGCCTCGTCGTAGCGCGACTCGCCGCCGAAGCCGGGGGCCTGCGCGACGTCGTGGTAGACGTCGCCGCTGCCGTCGTCGAGCACGTAGGCGAGGCCGGCGTCGAGCAGGTCCTCGATGCGGGCGACGATCCGCGGGATCGACTCGACCGCGCCGACGTAGTCGTCCGGCGGCAGCACCCGCAGCGCCGTCATGTCCTCGCGGAACAGCGCGGTCTCGCGCATGCCGAGCACGATCCAGTCCTCGTGGTCGCGCTCGGCGCGCTCCAGCAGGGGGTCGTCGATGTCGGTGACGTTCTGCACGTAGTGGACGGCGTGCCCGGCGTCCCGCCACACCCGGTTGACCAGGTCGAACGCCAGGTAGGTGGCCGCGTGGCCCAGGTGCGTGGCGTCGTAGGGCGTGATGCCGCAGACGTAGATGCGCGCGGTGCCGTCGGGGGCCGTGGCGACCACCTCGCCCCGCGCCGTGTCGTGCAGTTTCAGCGCGGGACCTGCCCCGGGCAGGGTCGGCAGCAGCGGAGCGGGCCAGGACAGCACGACGTCGAGCCTAGAGGCGGCCTCCGACGCCGCCCGATCCCCGCCCACCGCGCCCTGCCCCTACGGTCGGGAGCGGGCGGTCGACGGGAGGGTGCGATGGAGCTCGACGAGTACCTGCCGGTGCTGCAGCGGACGAACGCGCGGTTCGCCGACGCCGCCGCCGAGGCGGTGCTGGCGCACGGCTGGCGGGCCCGGGTCCCGGGGTGCCCCGACTGGGACCTGGCCGACCTGGTGTGGCACCTGGCCGAGGTCCAGCACTTCTGGGCGTGGGTGGTGCGCACCCGCGCCGCGGACCCGACCGGCTACCGCGAGCCGGCCCGCAAGCCGGACGACGAGCTGCTCGGCTTCACCGCGGCCGCGGCGGCCGAGCTGGAGACGGCCCTGGACGGCGCCGACCCGGCCGAGCCGGTGTGGACCTGGGCGGCGCGCCGCGACGTCGCCTTCGTGCTGCGGCGGCAGACCCACGAGGCCGTCGTCCACACCGCCGACGTCGAGGACGTCCTCGGGCGGGTGCGGCCGATCCCCGCCGACGTCGCCCTCGACGGCATCGACGAGTGGCTCGAGGTGATGGCGCCGTCCGCGCTGCCGCAGGGGCCGCCGGAGACGGCGCACCCCGTCGTCCTGCACGCGGTCGACGCCGACGCCGAGCGCACCCTGTTCCCGGGCACGCGGCCGTTCCCCATCGCCACCCTGACCGGCGACGCCGGCGACCTGCTGCTGGCGCTGTGGCGGCGGCTGCCGATGGAGGTGCTCACCGTGCACGGTGACGCCGCGACGGCCGCCGCGATGCTGGACCTGGTGCGGATCGAGTAGCGCTCAGGGCCAGGTGGTGGCGTGCGCGTCGAACTCCTCCTGGCCGTTCTGGACGCCGACGACGCAGAACACCAACCCCGCTGGGTCGGTCATCTGCCAGAACGTCCCCTTGTCCGCCAGCCGCCGCGCGCCCAGCGCCTCCAGCCGCGCCACCTCGGCCGGGATGTCGTCGGTCTCGATGTCGACGTGCCAGCGCGGCGGCGTCCCCTCGCCGGTGCGCTGGGTCTCGAGGTGGAAGCCGCCGGCGAAGGAGCCGAGCGACGCCCACTGCGGCTCGTCGGGGTCCTGCCGGGCCGGGTGGCCCGTCGCCCCGGACCAGAAGGCCACGCCGGCCTCGTGGTGCTCCGGCGGCAGGTCGAGCAGCAGGACGGACAGGCGCGAACGGTGCGGCATGCCGATGATCGTGCAGCGAGATCTGCCCACCCGTCGCCATCAGCGCCCGATGCCGACGGGTGGGCGGGTCAGGCCGACGTCAGAAGGGCGGCCAGGGCAGGGCGGGCCAGTCGCCGGAGGGCTCGGGGTGGCGGCCGGTGCGCAGCAGCTCGGCGACCCGCTGCTGGGTGCGGCGCACCTCGCGGCGGGTGAGGTGCTCGTGCAGCTGCTCGCCGAGGTCGCCGAGGAGGTCGGTCTGCAGCTTCTCCAGCACCGCCACCGCGTCGGCGGGCAGCGGCTTGCCGGCCCAGCGCCACAGCAGGGTGCGCAGCTTGGGGTCCACCGAGAAGCAGATGCCGTGGTCGACGCCGTGCACGTGGCCGTCGGGCATCGGGATGATGTGCCCGCCCTTGCGGTCGGCGTTGTTCACCACCGCGTCGAACACCGCCATCCGCCGCAGCCCCGGGTGGTCGGAGCGGACGAACGCGGCGAGGTCGACGGTGTCGTCGCCGTCCACCCACAGCTGCACCATGCCGGGACCGAACGGCCCGTCGCGGAGCACCGTGGGCGGCACGATCCGCCAGCCGGTGGCCTCCGAGACCAGCGCCGCCGACACCTCCCGGCCGGCGAGCGTGCCGTCGGGGAAGTCCCACAGCGGCCGCTCCCCCGCCACCGGCTTGTAGACGCACTCCGCCTCGAGCGTGCCGGTGCGGATCGCGCCGACGAGGGTCACGTTCGACGCGTCGAGCATGCGGCCCTCGAGGTCGATCTCGCCCTCGAGCAGGAGGGCGCGGGCCTCGGCGTCGCCGGCCGGTGGGCGCAGGCCGGCCGGGGCGACCGGCTCGGGGACGTCGCTCATCGGGGCGCCGGTCAGCGGCGGTAGCCGTTCTGCCGGGGGCACACGTGCCCGGACGGGTCCAGCGGCAGCGAGCACAGCGGGCAGGCGGGGCGGCCGGCGGCGACCACCCGGCGGGCGCGCGCCACGAACGCCCGGGCCGCCCCCGGCGTGATGGTCACCCGCAGCGCGTCGGGCCCCTCCTCGGCGTCGGAGAGGATGGCCTCCTCGTCGATCGGCTCGTCGCCGGCGGCCACCGCCTCGACGACCACGGCCTGCGCGTCGCCGTCCCAGGCCAGCCCCATGGCGGCGACCCGGAACTCCTCGTCGACGGGCGGGGTGAGCGGGTCGAGGTCGTCGACGTCGGCGTCGGGCGGGATGACCGTGTTCGCGCGGGCGGCGATCTCGTCGAGCAGCTCGCTCATGCGGTCGGCGAGGATCTGCACCTGCGTCTTCTCCAGGGCGACGCTCACGGTGCGACCGGTGGCGTCCGAGGCCTGCAGGTAGAAGGTGCGGTCCCCGGGCTGGCCCACCGTTCCCGCGACGAACCGGGTCGGGCGGTCGAAGAGGTGGACCTGGCGTGGCACGCGCCCCAGGTTACGCGGGCGTCCGCGCTGGTCCACCCGACGACACCGGTCAGGCGCCCGGCCCGGCTCCCCCGCCGACGACGGCGTCGGAGTCGGCCGTGCGGCGGCGCCGCTTCTTCTTCTTGGGCGGCAGCAGCGCGGCGACGTCGCCGCCGGTGTCGTTCGTGCGGACGACGAACGGCCGGGTGTCGGTGTACGTGACCACCGAGACCGACGCCGGGTCGACGACGATCCGCTGGAACTGGTCGAGGTGCAGGCCGAGCGCGTCGGCGAGCACGGCCTTGATCACGTCGCCGTGGCTGCAGGCCAGCCAGACCGCGTCCGGGCCCAGCTTGGCGTTCCACTCGCGCACCGCGGCGACCGCGCGGGCCTGGGTCTGCGCCAGCCCCTCGCCCTCGGGTCCGGGGAAGACGGCGGCCGACGGGTGCTGCTGCACGACCTTCCAGAGCGGCTCCTTGACGAGCTCGGCGAGCGGCCGGCCGGTCCAGTCGCCGTAGCGGGCCTCGCCCAGCCGCTCGTCGGTCTGCGGCTCCAGCTCCCGCCCCTCGACCACGGCCCCGGCGGTCTGCACGCACCGCTCCAGCGGGCTGCTCACGACCGCGGCCAGCGGCACCGGGGCCAGGCGCGCGGCCACCGCCCGCACCTGGGCGTGGCCGGTCTCGTCGAGCTGCACGCCGGGCGTCCACCCGGCCAGGACGCCGCCGGTGTTGGCCGTCGTCCGCCCGTGGCGCAGGAGGATCACCGTGGTCACGACCGGCAACCCTACGGGCCTCAGGGGGCGAGGACCCCGGCCCCGACGAGGGCCAGCAGGAGCAGGCCGAGGATCACGCGGTAGACGACGAACGGCGTGAAGCTGCCGCGGTCGAGGTAGCGCAGCAGCCAGGCGATGACGGTGAAGCCCACGACGAAGGCGATGACCGTGGCCAGCACGGTGGGCCCCCAGACGATCGCGCCGCCGGCGAGGTCCCCGGTGAGCGCCTCGTAGGTCTGGAAGCCCCCCGAGCCCAGGACCGCGGGGATGGCCAGCAGGAACGAGTACCGGGCGGCGGCCGCCCGGGTGTAGCCGAGGAACAGGCCCATGGTGATCGTGCCGCCGGAGCGCGAGACGCCGGGGAGCAGCGCCATCGCCTGGGCGAAGCCGAAGGCGATGCCGTGGCCCACGGTCAGCTCCTTGAGCTCCCGCTCCTTGCGCCCGACGCGGTCGGCCCAGAACAGCACGAGCGAGAACGCGACCAGCGCGATCGCCACGAGCCGCAGGTCGCGGAACGTCGTCTCGATCCGGTCCTGGAACAGCAGGCCCAGGACGGCGATCGGGACGCTGCCGACGATGATCAGCCAGCCCATCCGCGCGTCGGGGTCGCCCCTGCGCCGGCCGGCCAGCGACAGCACCCAGGCGGTGACGATCCGCGCGATGTCCTTGCGGAAGTAGAGCAGGACGGCGGCCTCGGTGCCGATCTGCGTGATCGCGGTGAACGCCGCGCCGGGGTCGTCCCAGCCGAACGCCTCGCCGACGATGCGCAGGTGGGCGCTGGAGGAGATCGGCAGGAACTCGGTCAGCCCCTGCACCAGGCCCAGGACGACGGCTTCGAACCAGCCCACGCCGCTCAGCCCCCCACGGCGGGGACGGCGGGCGGGACGGAGCTCGCGGCGGGCACGGGAGGTCAGCCTATGCGCCCGGCCGCGGCGATCCGGCGCGCCGCTCCGGGCTGGGGGCGCTCACCGGCCGCCGTCGGGGTGCGCCGGTAGGTTGGCCGGTCGTGGAACAACGGGCGCTGGGACGCAGCGGCCTGGTCGTCTCACGGCTGGCGCTGGGGACCATGACCTGGGGCCGCGACACCGACGAGGACGAGGCGGCGATGCAGCTCACCGCCTTCGTCGACGCCGGGGGCACCCTCGTCGACACCGCCGACGTCTACGGCGCGGGCGACAGCGAGCGCACCCTGGGCCGGCTGCTGTCCGACGTCGTCCCCCGCGGCGACGTGCTCGTCGCCACCAAGGCCGTCGGCCCCACCTCGCCCGGGCCGATGGGCCGCGGCGCCTCGCGCGGGCACCTGCTCGCCGCGCTCGACGCCTCGCTGGACCGGCTCGGCCTCGACCACGTCGACCTGTGGCAGCTGCACGCGTGGGACGACGCCACCCCGCTGGAGGAGAGCCTCGCCGCCTGCGACGCCGCCGTGTCCTCCGGCCGGGTCCGCTACGTCGGGGTGAGCAACTTCACCGGCTGGCAGACCGCCCAGGCCGCCACCTGGCAACGCGCCTGGCCGGGCCGCACCCCGCTGGTGAGCACCCAGGTGGAGTACTCGCTGCTGCAGCGCGGCGTCGAGCGCGAGGTGGTGCCGGCCGCCGAGGCGCTGGGGCTGGGCGTGCTCGCCTGGTCGCCCCTGGGCCGGGGGATCCTCACCGGCAAGTACCGGCACAGCACGCCGTCGGAGTCCCGCGGCGCCTCCCCCGCCTGGCAGGGCTTCATCGACGGGCTGCGCTCCCCGCTGTCCGACCGGATCGTCGAGGCGGTGATCACCGCCGCCGAGGGGCTGGGCACCACCCCGCTGGCGGTGGCCCTGGCGTGGGTGCGCGACCGGCCCGGCGTCGTCGCGCCGGTGGTGGGGGCGCGCACCGCGGCCCAGCTGCAGGCCTCGCTCGACGCCGACGGCGTGCGGCTGCCCGCCGCGATCCGCACCGCGCTGGAGGACGTCTCCGCCCCGCCGTTCGGCTACCCGGAGCGCCGCCGGTGAGCGGACCCGTGGGCGAGGACCGGGTCTTCGCCGCCTTCTGCGCGGCCGGCCTGTGGCCGGGGCTCGGCAAGCGCGCGGCGGCGGAGCTGCCCGCCGCCGGCATCACCACCCCCGACGACGTCACCGCCGCCAAGCTGATGAAGCTGCCGCGGGTCGGCAAGCAGCGCGCCGAGCGGTTGTTCTCCAGCTTCCTCGCCGCGCAGCCGGCCTACGAGGTGGTCGGCCTGCTGGTGGGCGCCGGGCTGGAGGCCAAGCTGGCCGCCGGCGTCGCCGACGCCCTCGGCCACGACGCGGCGCGCCGGCTGCGCGACGACCCGTGGGCGCTGCTCGGGCTGACCGGGGTCACCCTCACCGACGCCGACCGGCTGGCGATCGCCGTCCTGCCCGGGGCCAGCCGGCAGGACCCGCGCCGCGGCCGGGCGATCGTCGCGCAGACGCTGCGCACGGCCACCCGCGACGGGCACACCGTGCTCCCGGCCGAGCTGCTGGTGGCGGCGCTGCGGGCCGAGGGCGTGGCCGACCCCGTCGCCGCGATCGCCTCGGCCGTCGAGTCCGGCGACGTGCTCGAGCACGAGCCGCCGTGGGGGCCGGGCGGGGAGGACGACACCGCGGACGAGGAGCCCGACCCGCGCCTCGTCCAGTTCTCGCTGGCCCGCTACGGCATGGCCGAGGAGGCCGTCGCCGAGAACGTGCAGCGGCTGCTGGCCACCGCGGAGCCGATCGCCGACCCGGTGTCGGTGCGCTCGGTGGCCAAGGGCCTGGACAAGGCGCAGGCCGAGGCGGTGGCGCAGACGCTGCGGGCCGGGGTCAGCCTGCTCACCGGCGGCCCGGGTACCGGCAAGAGCCGCACCGTGGCCGCCGTCGTGCAGCTGCTGCGCAAGAAGGGCAGCGAGGTGGCGCTGGCCGCGCCCACCGGGCGCGCGGCCAAGCGGCTGGAGGAGCTCACCGACCACCCGGCGGTCACCGTGCACCGGCTGCTCGGCGCGCAGGGGACCACCGGCGGGTTCACCCGCAACGAGGAGTGGCCGCTCGACGCCGACGTCGTGGTGGTCGACGAGGCCTCGATGCTCGACGTCGAGCTGACCGCGGCGCTGCTGGAGGCCTGCTCCGACGGCACCCACCTGCTGCTCGTCGGCGACCCCGCGCAGCTGCCCTCGATCGGTCCCGGCCACGTGCTCGGCGACCTGATCGACTCCGGCGCGGTGCCGGTGACCGAGCTGACCACGCTCTACCGCCAGGCCGAGGGCGGCGCGATCGCGCGGCTGGCCACCGCGGTGCGCGAGGGCGAGCTGCCGCGGGTCGACTCCCCCGACCGCGAGGTGGTCGTGGTGCCGGCCCAGGGCTCGGCCGAGGCGGCCCGGCGGGTGGTGCAGCTGGTCACCGACTCGATCCCCCGGGCGCTGGGCATCCCGGCGGCGTCGGTGCAGGTGGTCACCCCGGTGCACCGCGGCCCGGCCGGGACGGTGGAGCTGAACAAGGCGCTCAAGGCGGTGCTCAACCCCGGCGACGGCACCGTGTTCGGCTTCGACGTCGGCGACCGGGTCGTGGCGACCGCCAACCACCTCGACCTGGAGCCCATCGGGTTCGCCAACGGCGAGGTGGGCGTGGTCACCGGCACCGGCGACGGCTCCCTGACCGTCGACTTCTCCTCCGGGCCGGTGACGGTGACCGGCGACGCGCTGCCCGACCTGCGGCACGGCTGGGCCATCACGGTGCACCGGGCGCAGGGCTCGGAGTGGCCCGGCGTGGTCGTCGTCCTGCCGCCGGAGGCCGGCGGGATGCTCTCGCGGCCGCTGGTCTACACCGGGCTCACCCGCGCCCAGCAGCACCTCTCGATCGTGCACGCCACCGGCGCGGCGCTCGCCCGCGCGGTGCGCGAGGTCGACGTCCGGCCCCGGCGCACCCGGCTCGCCCGGCTGCTCCGGGAGGCCGCGGACGACGGCGGCGGATAGCGGACGGGAAGTGTCCGCTGGTGGCCCTAGCGTCGTCCCATGGCGACGCTCACGGCCTCCCCGCCGCGAACCCTCGACCGCCGGACGCTGAACCGGACGCTGCTCGACCGCCAGCTGCTGCTCGCGCGCAGCGACCTGCCGGTCGCGGCCGCGGTCGAGCGGCTGGTGGCGCTGCAGGCGCAGGAGCCGAACTGGCCGCACGTCGGCCTGTGGACGCGGCTGGCGTCGTTCGCGCCCGAGCAGCTGTCGGCGCTGGTGACCGACCGCCGGGTCGTGCGGGCCCCCACCCTGCGCGGCACGCAGCACGTCACCTCCGCCGACGACTTCCGCTGGCTGCGCCCGACGCTGCAGCCGCTGCTGGACCGGCTCTCCACCGCCGCCTGGTTCCGCCGGGGGCTCGCCGGGCACGACCCCGGCGCGGTGGCCGGCACCGCGGCCGCCGTGCTCGGCGACGACCTCCTGCTGCGCCGGGAGCTGGGCCGCCGGCTGGCCGACCGCCACCCGGGCGGGCGGCGCGCCCAGCTGGCGGCCGTGGCCGAGCTCCGGCTGCCGCTGGTGCACGACCCCGCGACCAGCGCCTGGGGCGGCTGGTGGTCGCGCTCGGGCATCGCGGTCGCGCACGCCGAGGCCTGGCTGGGCCGGCCGGTGGGCGCCCCCGACGCCGAGCGGCTGGTGCTGCGGTACCTGGCCGGGTTCGGCCCGGCGGCGGTGCGCGACGTCCAGGCGTGGTCCGGCCTCACGCGGCTGCGGGAGGTGGTCGACGGCCTGCGTCCCCGGCTGCGGACCTACCGCGACGAGAGCGGCCGCGAGCTGGTCGACCTGCCGGAGGGCCGGCTCGCCGAGCCGGAGGCGCCGGCGCCGGTGCGGTTCCTGCCCGGGTTCGACAACGCGCTGCTGGCCCACGCCGACCGGTCGCGGGTGCTGCCCGAGGCGGCCCGGGGGCAGGTGCTCCCGGGGTACGCGAACGTGCTGCCCACCTTCCTCGTCGACGGCTTCGTCGCCGGCACCTGGAGCTGGACGGGCGGCCGGGTGCGGCCGGCACCGTTCACCCCGCTGCGGCCCGACGACGCCGCCGCCGTCGCGGCGGAGGCGGCCCGGCTCGCCGCGTTCCTGGACCGGTGAGCGTCAGCCGCCCGCGCCGGCGCAGGTCAGCGCGCGCATCGCGGCGCCGAGCTGGCCGGGGCAGGTGAGCGGCTGGGGGAAGGTCAGGCGCACGTCCTGGTGCCCGACCCGCCGCTCGATGCGCAGCCGCAGCCCGAAGCGGTCCAGCCCCAGCGGGCGGACGACGTCGCCGGGGCCCACCTCGCCCCGGGGCAGCCGGGCGGCGAGCCGGTCGAGGAACTCGGGGTGGTCGCGGTCGAGGTGGGCCAGGGTGGCCGCCTCGACGCCGGCCAGCGGGTCGGGCGCGGCCGCGGCGAACTCCTCCGGGCCGACCTCGGCGACCGCGCCGCCCTCGCGCAGCACGACCTCGGCCAGGTCGAGGCGCAGCAGCACGGCGGTGGTGCCCACGTCCAGGAGCGCCGGCGCCGGCCGGACGTCGGCGAAGGCCAGGACGGCGGCGCGCGCGTCGCGCTCGGCCACCGGGGTGGCCCAGCCGGACAGCCACATCTGCGCGCGCACGGGCCGGCGCAGCGGCACCGGGGCGCGGTCGCTGACCATCACCAGCGCCGAGACGTCGCGCTGCGGCGAGGCCCCGATCGCGGCGGCCAGCTCGCCGTCGGCCGGCACGACGAGCAGCAGCTGACCGTCGGCGGTGACCGCGTGGGCCAGCGGCAGGGTGGCCTCCACCCCGGTGGCGCAGACGGTGGCGCCCGGGCCGGCGGCGACGGTGCGCGCGCGCTCGGCGGGCTCCGGCCGGACGGCCCGGGGAGCCGGGGTCTCGGGTCGGGTGGTCATGGCGCCCCCTCGGTGGTCGAGTTAGGGGAGCCTAACCAAAGCCGGCGCGGTGCGGGAGGGGGCGCGGCCCGCCGTCCGCGGCCGCCGGAGGGGGGACCGCAGGTCAGGTCACGACGTCGTCGTCGTCCACGGGGACCTCGGCCTCCTGCTCCAGGACGTCGGCGTCGTTCGCCTCCCGGTCGCCCACCGGCCACCGCGGCGATCCGGTCTCCCCGGGCCGCGCCGCCAGCTGCTGCTCGAGCGCGTCGGCCTCCGGGACGCCCTCCCCCGGCGCGCTGGCCTCCCCGGCCAGGCCCACGGCCGGCGGGTCGAGGAGCGCTTCCTGCTCGGCGCGGTCGGCGTCGGGCACGTCGGTGCCGGGCTCGGTCACGTCGTCCTCCTCGGGATCGGGTGCGGGTGCGGTCGGTGACCATCGTGCCGCCCGGGCGGACCTCCGGCAGACCCGGGTCGCACGGCCGGATGACCGACGCGTGACGCCCCGGCGAACGCGGGGCACAATCGCCGGCATGGAGGCGGTCGCGGAGTGGGAGTTCGCGCCGCTGCGGATCCCGGCGGGCACGTCCCGATCCGCAGCGGCGACCATGCTGAGCCTGCAGGCCGAGACCGGCGGCTGGGAGCTCGCCCGTCTCCAGCTGCACGCCGACGGCACGCGCAAGGTGATCCTGCGCCGCCGCTCGCGGCTGTCCTACCTGCCCAAGCCGGTCATCTGAGGGTGTAGGGCCCGGTGGGCACCGGGTGGTACCCCTTGGCGCCCACCGCGTCCGCCAGCGGGCTGCGCGGCGGGCGCCCGGCGCGCAGCAGGTCCAGCGCCCGCCGGAAGTCGTAGACCGGCTCCCAGCCCAGCTCCGCCCGCGCCCGGTCGTTGACGTACACCCGGTCGACCGACGGGAACATCCGCCAGCCGCGCGCCGCGTAGACCTCCGCCGCGTCGGGGAACAGCCGCGCCACCACGGCCGGGGCGTCGCGGCGCAACTCGGCCAGGTCGGCCGGCCGGAACGGCGTGGTGGCGCTGACGACGTAGCGCCGGAAGCCGAGCCCCGGGGCCCGCTCCAGCGCCGCCACGTGCGCCGAGACCACGTCGGCCAGGTCGACGCGCCGGTGCAGCAGCTCGTTGACCTTGACGTTCTCGTCGGGGTAGGCGGTGCGCACCCGGTCGTCGTCGTCCCCCTCGGGGAAGAAGCGCGACGTGCGCAGCACCACGACGGACAGGCCCTCGTCGCGGGCCACGAGCTCGCAGAGGTCCTCGGCGGCGACCTTGGTGGCGCCGTAGACGTTGCGCGGCCGCGGGACGACGTCCTCGGTGATCCACGCGGCCGGCTCCCCGGTCGCCGGGGTGAGCGCCCGGCCGAACGCGCTGGTCGTGCTGGTGAACACGAACCGGTCCACGCCGGCGGCGACGGCGGCCTCGAGCAGGGTCAGCGTGCCGGTGACGTTGGTGGCGACGAACGCCTGCCG
This sequence comes from Geodermatophilus sp. SYSU D00815, assembly GCF_054050035.1. NCBI lineage: Bacteria > Bacillati > Actinomycetota > Actinomycetes > Geodermatophilales > Geodermatophilaceae > Geodermatophilus > Geodermatophilus sp. SYSU D00815. Next base: position 33,671 of record NZ_JBJGYO010000016.1, read on the forward strand.
GTCGTGCGAGCCCACGTGCGGCTTGTGCAGCGTGGCCGCGTGCACCACCGCCCCGGCGCCGGTCGCCGCGGCGCGGACGGCGTCGCGGTCGGTCACCGAGGCGACCACGTCGGTGTGCGGCGAGGGCAGCCGGTCCAGGCCGGTGACCGCGTGCCCGGCGGCCCGCAGCTCGCGCACGAGCGCCTCGCCGAGGTGGCCGGAGCTGCCGGTGACCAGGATGCGCACGCCCCTCTGCCTACCAGGCGCCGGTTCTGCCATCGTGTCCCCACCGCGAGAGGAGCGGGCCGTGGGCGCAGCGCAGGGGCAGCCGACGCTGATCCAGTCCGTGCAGCGCGCCCTGCGGCTGCTGGAGATCGTGGCCGAGCACGACGGCCGCGCCCGCGCCAAGGAGCTCGCGCGCGCCGCCGGGCTGCCGCTGGCCACGACCTACCACCTGCTGCGCACCTGCGCCCACGAGGGCTGGCTGCAGCGGCTGGCCGACGGCTCCTACGTGCTCGGCCACCGCATCGACGTCGTCCGGCGGTACGGGACCGCCGCGCGCGGCCTGGCCTCGGCCCGCCCGGCGCTGGAGTGGCTGCGCGACGAGCTCGGCGGCGCGGTCTACCTGGCCCGGTACGTCGACGGCGAGATCGTGGTCGCCGACATCGTCGACGGCCCCCGCGCCCCGCGGATCGAGATGTGGGTCGGCATCCACGACGCCGGGCACGCCACCGCGCTGGGCCGGTGCATCCTCGGCCAGCTGCCCGCGCCGGCCCGGGAGGAGTACTTCGCCCGGCACCCGCTGCACGACCTCACGCCGCGGACGGTGGTGGACCGCCGCCGGCTGCGGCTGCCGGCGGCCGGCGACGTCGCGGTGGACGACGGCGAGTACGCGGTCGGGGTGCGCTGCCTGGGCACGGCCGTGGTCGACCCCGACGGCGTCGGCGCGGTCGCCGCCGTCATCCCCGCCGCCGACCCGGCGCGGCAGCGGGCGCTGGTCGCCGGCGCCGCCCGGGTCTCCCGGGCGCTCGGCGTCGCCATCTGAAATAACGGGCCTGGCGCCCCGGGGAACCGGCGTCCCAGGATCCGCCCATGAGCCCTGCCCCGGACTGGGCGGTGCGCGCCCTCGCCGACGTCTACGACCCCTGCTGCCGCGAGAAGGGGATCTCGGTCGTCGACATGGGGCTGCTGCGCTCGGTCACCCTGCACGAGGGGCACGCCCGGGTGGAGCTGCTGCTCACCTCGGGCTGGTGCCCGTTCGCCGCCCGGGTGCTCGCCGACGTCGAGTCGGCGATCACCGGGCAGCCCGGCGTCGACACCTGCGAGGTCGAGGTCGTCTGGGACGAGGCCTGGACGACCGACCGGCTGTCGGAGAGCGCCGCCCGCACGCTCCGCTTCCTGCCCGACCCCGTCGCCGCCGGCGACCGGGACGCCTATCTCGCCACCCTGGAGGCCGGTCATGATCGGTGACGCGTTCGTCTTCGACGGGGTCGCGCACCCGTTCAACTTCACGCAGAAGAACGCCTACGGCTCGGCCGGGCAGATGTTCATGAACCACCTGTACGCCTTCCACCAGGTGCTCACGCCCGACGACCAGCCGAAGCTGTCGGCCGAGGAGTACCTCAAGGAGTGGACCCCCGCCGACATCCGGCAGATGGTCTACGACGAGTCCGACACCGACATGCTCGTGGCGATGCCGCTGCCGCTGACCGACCTGTTCCGCGACGGGCTCTCCCCGTGGGAGACCTGCGCCGAGCTGGCCGCCCGCGACCCCGACCGGACCGTCTTCTGGGGCTCGGTCAACCCGCTGGAGGGGCGCCGGGCGCTCGACATGATGGAGCGCCAGGTCGGCGAGTTCGGCGCGAAGGCGTTCAAGTTCTACAACGTCCGCTACGACTACGGCTCGCCGTTCCCCTGGCGGATGGACGACCCGCAGGTGGCCTTCCCCGTCTTCGAGAAGGCGCGGGAGCTCGGCGTGAACCTGATCGGCGTGCACAAGGGCGTGCCGCTCGGGCCGCAACCGGTCGAGGCCACCCAGACCTGGGACATGGACGGCGCCGCCGCCAACTTCCCGGACATCAACTTCGTGATCTTCCACGTGGGGCTGCCGTTCCTCGACGAGGTGTGCTGGCAGCTCATCCGCCACCCGAACCTGTACGCCTCGCTGGCCGCCACCATCAACTTCGTCGTCCGGGCGCCGCGGATGTTCGCCGAGGTGCTGGGCAAGCTGCTGTTCTGGTGCGGCGAGGACAAGATCGTCTACGGCTCGGAGGCGCCGATCTGGCAGCCGCAGTGGGCGCTGCGGGCGTTCATGGACTTCTCCATCCCGCAGGACCTGTGCGAGGGCTACGGCTACCCGCAGCTCACCGACCAGGCCAAGCGCAAGATCCTCGGCGAGAACCTGCTGCGCCTGCACGGCATGGACGTCGAGGCCACCAAGGCCCGCCTGGGCCGGCCCCAGGCGCACTGACACGGGGGGTGCGGGGTCCCGCGGCGCGGGGCGCGGCCGTGGGACCCCGCTCGGCTCACAGCGCGTCCAGCACCCGCTCCTCGTGCCGGTGCCCGACCGTCTCGTAGCCGACCACGGTCACCCACGGGGTGAGCGCCAGCACGGCGAGGCACCACACCAGCGGCGCACCCGCCGCCGCCATCGCCACCGCGGCGCCGACGACCAGCGCCGAGCCGGCCAGCAGCAGCAGGTGGAACGGGTCGAAGGTGCGGGTGAGCTGGTCGTAGAGGGCGTAGCCCGCCAGCACGTACAGGGCCACCGGGACGGCGACGGTGAGCACCGTGCCCATCGTCCCGAGCACGCTGTGGTGCTCGACGAAGTACGCGGCGACGTGCAGGCCGGCCCCGACCGCGACCGCGGCGCCGAACAGGACGATGTGGCCGTAGCCCCACCCGAACCCGCGCTCGCGGTGCCGGTCCAGCACCTGGCCGAAGGGCAGCACGAAGTACATCCACCACATGCCGAAGGTCAGCGCCGTCCCGGCCAGCCCGAGGACGACGACGTCGGCCGACCACCCCGGGCCCTCGGGCCCGATGATCGCGGCGAGGGCGACGGTGGTGCCGAGCAGCCCCTCCCCCAGCGTGATGATCACCAGCAGCCCGTACCGCTCGGCGATGTGGTGGGCGTGCCACGGGGTGCCGCCCTTGAGCTTCTCGGCGACCACCGGCCCGGCCAGCTCGACGAGGACGAGCACGACGACGCAGAGGAAGGTGACCAGCAGCGAGGTCTGCGCGATCAGCAGCGCGAGCCAGCCGACCTGCGCGACGGAGGTCGCGACCGCGTACGTGCGGCAGGCGCTGCGGCGGTCGGGGTCCTGGCGGGCGGCGCGCAGCCACTGGAAGACGACGGCCAGCCGCATGACCACGTAGCCGGCGACCATGACCGCGTTGTCGACGGTGTCGCCCTCCTCGATCGAGGCGAACATCGCCGGCAGGCCCAGCGCGAAGATCAGCACGCCGAGCATCTGCACCATCGTGGTCAGCCGGAACACCCAGTCGTCGGTGTCGTAGGCCGAGGCGAACCAGGAGAAGTTGATCCACGCCCAGGCGGTGCCGAACGTGGCGAAGGCGAAGCCGGCCAGCCCGGCGCCGACGTGCCCTTCGGCCAGCGCGTGCGCCAGCTCGTTGGCCGCCGTCCCGAAGGCGACGACGAAGGTCAGGTCGAACAGAAGCTCGAGCGGCGTGGCGGCCCGGTGCTGCTGCTGCGGGTCGCGCCCGCCCATGCGCGTGCGGTGGTGTGCCCGGGACACGGCCATGGCGAAGTCTGGCAAGGACACCGCCGCCACGACCAGCCTCCGCCGTGATCCGTCTCGGCCGGGATCAGGTGGGCTGGTCCCCGGGGCTCCTCCCCCGCGCCGCACCGCGAGGGAGGACGGCGCACGACCAGGTGGGCTGGTCGTGGCGGCTCATCGCATCGACGGCGGGCGCAGCGCCTCGGGGACGACGGCGGTCTCGCCGGCCGCCGTCCGCGCCGCGGGCACGCCCTTGAACCGGTAGGGCACGGTGCCCACGCCGGGCTGGACGACGTAGGCCGCGCCGGGCTCGCCCGACTCCCAGGCCATGACCATCGCGTCGGCGACCTCCCCGGCGCTGAGCACGGGGAAGTCCGCGGCGGTGAAGTGCTCGCGGATGCGGTCGATGATCGCGGTGTCGGCGAAGCCGGGGCAGACGGCCGTGATCGTCGTCCCCTCGGCGGCCAGCCGCGGCGCCATCGAGCGGACGAACGCGATCGCCCCGCTCTTGGCGACGCTGTAGCCCGGGTCGCCGGCCATCGGCGAGAGCCCGGCCAGCGACGACGTCACCACGATCGCTCCCCCGCCGGCCCGCCGGATCGCCGGCCGCGCGGAGACCGCGCCGTACACCACGCCGAACAGGTCGATGTCGACGACGCGCAGGAACTCGTCGAGGTCCAGCTCGCCCTCGGACTTCTCCGCCGAGATGCCGGCGTTGAGGTACGCGGCGTCGAGCCGGCCGTGCTCCTCCTCGATCCGGGCCACCACCGCCTCGTTGGCGGCGCGGTCGGTGACGTCCAGCGGCAGGAACGGGCAGCCGAGCTCGGCGGCGACCGACCGGTTGCGCTCGGTGTCGAGGTCGGTGAGGACGACGGTGACCTCGCGCGCGCGCAGCTTCGCGGCCAGGGCGCGGCCGAAGCCGCCGCTGCCCCCGGTGATCAGCGCGACGGAGCCGGGGCCGGGCGTGTTCTGGGTCACCCCGGCATCACATCACGCCTGCCGCAGGAACCGGTCGAGCACCCGGATGCCGAACTGCAGCGACTCCACCGGCACCCGCTCGTCGATGCCGTGGAACAGCGCGGCGAAGTCCAGCTCCGGCGGCAGGCGCAGCGGCGAGAAGCCGAAGCAGCGCATGCCCAGGCGCTCGAAGCTCTTGGCGTCGGTGCCGCCGCTCATGGTGAACGGCACCGGCCGCGCGCCGTCGTCCTCGGCCTCGAGGGCGGCGACCATCGAGTCGACCAGCGGGCCGTCGAACGTCGTCTCCACGGCCTGGTCGTGGACGATCCACTCGCGCTGCACCCCCTCGCCGACGAGCGAGGCGAGCTGCCGCTCGAACTCCTCCTCCTGGCCGTGGAGGAAGCGCCCGTCGACGGTCGCCGAGGCGGTGCCGGGGATGACGTTGGCCTTGTAGCCGGCGTCGAGCATCGTCGGGTTGGCGGTGTTGCGCAGGGCCGCGCCGATCATGCGGGCGATCGAGCCGAGCCGGGCCAGCGCCTGCTCGGGCTCGTCGGGGTCGATCTCGATGCCGTAGGCGTCGCTGACCGCGTCGAGGAACTCGCGCATCGGCGGGGTGAGCACGGTGGGCAGCCGGGCGGAGCCGATCCGGGCGACCGCCTCGCACAGCCGGGTGACGGCGTTGTCGTCGTGCACGAACGAGCCGTGCCCGGGCCGGCCGCCGGCGGTCAGCCGCATCCAGGCCAGGCCCTTCTCCGCGGTCTGCACCAGGTACAGGCGCAGGTCGTCGCGGACGGTGATGGAGAAGCCGCCGACCTCGCTGATCGCCTCGGTGCACCCCTCGAACAGGTCGGGGTGCTCCTCGACGAGGAAGCGGGCGCCGAGCCGGCCGCCGGCCTCCTCGTCGGCCACGTAGGCCAGCACGATGTCGCGCGGCGGGCGGACGCCGGTGCGGGCCCACTCGCGCACCAGCGCCAGGACCATCGCGTCCATGTCCTTCATGTCGACGGCGCCGCGGCCCCAGACGTGGCCGTCGCGCTGCTCGCCGGAGAAGGGGTGCACGCTCCACTCGGACGGGTCGGCGGGGACGACGTCGAGGTGCCCGTGCACGAGCAGCGCCGGCCGGCCGGGGTCCTCCCCCGGGATGCGGGCGACCAGGCTGGCCCGGCCGCGCTCCGACTCGAGGATCCGCGCGCCGATGCCGACCTCGTCGAGCTTGCCGGCCACCCACTCGGCCGCCGCCCGCTCCCCCGCGCTGGTGGCGGTGTCGCCGGTGTTGGTGGTGTCGATGCGGATCAGCTCGCTGAGCAGGTCCGCGACCTCGGCCTGGGCCGGCGATCCGGCTGGGGTGCTCACCGGTCGAGCGTAGGGCGGGCGCCGGTCACCCGATCGGGTGCCCCGGTCTCGACCGCGGTGGCACCGCTGCCGATGTCGGGGGCATGAGGATGCCGAGCGCCCTGCGGGCCCGCGACCCCCGCGCCGCCGCGCGCAGCGCGGTGCTCATCCTCGCCGTGTGCGCCACCGCGCTGGCCGGGCTCACCGTCGTGGAGCAGGCTCCCGCGGCCACCCAGGCCGTGCAGTGGGCCGGGGTGCTGGTGCTGCTCGGCGCGGCCGCGGTCTGCCGGTTCGTGCGGGCCGAGCTGCTCGACCGGGTCGGGGTGTGCGTCGGGCTGGCCCTCGGCGGGGTGTTCCTGGCCAGCACGCTCAACTTCGTCAGCGGCGACACCAGCATCACCGGGCAGGCCTTCCTCGCCTTCCCGGTGCTCTGGGCGGCGTCGCACCTGCGGCGGGGCGCCGTCGTCCTCACCACGGGCCTGGCCCTGGCGGTGAACACCGCGACCCTGCTGCTGCTGGAGCCGGTGGCCAAGGCCGCGACCGACCTGGTGTTCTTCGGCGCGGTGCTGCTGGTCATGTCGGTGATGCTGGTGCGGGCCAACGAGACGCAGGAGCGGCTGGTCGCGGCGCTGCAGCAGCAGGCGGCCGTCGACGCGCTCACCGGGCTGGTCAACCGCCGGGTGTTCGACGAGGCGCTGGAGTCGGCGCGCACGGCGCCGGAGGGCGTGGGCACCGGCCTGGTGCTGGTCGACGTCGACGCGTTCAAGACGATCAACGACTCCTACGGGCACCCGGTGGGCGACGAGGTCCTGGTCCACCTGGCCGGGGTGCTGCGCGGCTCGGTCCGCGCCGACGACGCCGTCCTCTCGCGGCTCGGCGGCGACGAGCTGGCCGTGCTGCTGCCCGGCTGCACCCCGGAGGTCGCCGCCCGGCGGGCCGAGCAGCTGCTCGCCGCCGTCCGCTCCGCGCCCCTGCAGCTGCCCGACGGCACGCTGCTGTCGCTGTCGATCAGCGTTGGGGTGGCGCACTCGACGGGCGACGCGCGGACGCTGTACTCCGCGGCCGACGCGGCGCTCTACGAGGCCAAGCGGGGCGGGCGCGGCCGGGTCGCCGTGGCCGGCCGGTAGCGGCTCAGGTCGTCGCCCACTCGAACAGCAGCATCCCGGCGTACACCCCGACGACGGCGGCCAGCAGGTAGTACAGCCACCAGAGGGCGGTGGGCCGCCGCGGTCCGGGCGCGGTCACGGCCCGAGCTCCTCGCGCAGGGTGGCCCGCTTGGCCAGGGCGTACTCCTCGTCGGTGAGCTCGCCGGACGCGTGCAGGGCGGCCAGCCGCTCGAGCCGGCCGGCCAGCGACATGGCCGGGACGGCCGCCTCGTCGTCCTCGCGGCGGGGCCGGGGCACCGCCGGCCCGGCCTGCCGGGTCGCGGTCGTGCCGACCGGCACGGGCGGTGGGACGGCGGCCTGCGCCCGGCGGGCGCGGCGGGCGTCGCGGGCGGCGACGAGCCACAGCAGCAGCGGCCCGGTGCCCATGAGCACGAAGACGACGCCGCAGAGCACGTAGCCGAGGGCCAGCTCCTCCCCCATCGGCGGGTCGAAGCCGTCCTCGAGGAAGTTCCAGCCCAGCGTGAGGAACAGCGCCGGCCAGGCCAGCAGCAGCGGCAGCGGCGCGCGGAGCACCGCGGCGCCCCAGAGGGTGGTGACCAGGCCGGCGAGCGCGCAGGCGAAGACCAGCAGCAGCGCCGTCCCGGTGCCCGACGGGCAGGGCTGGGCGGGGACGTACGGGCCGCCGTCGGCGCAGGAGCCGCCGACCGCGGTCACCGACCGCATGATCAGCGACAGGATCGTGATCGCCGCGGCGCCGGCGGCGACGCCGAGGCCGAGCACCACGAGCGCTGCCGCGCGGCGGAGCGGAGGTGCAGGACCCCAGGCGGGTCTCGCCGTCGCTTTGGTCACGATCCGGTCACGGCGGGGAAGGCTAGGGCCTGCGACGCCTCGCGGGGAAGGGGTGGAGGGGTGCGCCGACCGGGCCGAGCGGTCGGGTAGTCTGGTCCCGCACTCGTCCGGGTGGCGGAATGGCAGACGCGCTAGCTTGAGGTGCTAGTGCCCGTATAGGGCGTGGGGGTTCAAGTCCCCCCTCGGACACCACGGAGTGGGAGTTCTCCCACCTTCCGAACCCGGAGCCGGGCTCTCCCGGCCAGCCGGCACGGTCCCCTCCGGGATCGATGCGCTCCTCCGCTCTCGCCGATGGCGCGCCGCCGCACTGCGGCGGCGCCAGCTCCGACTCCGGCCGCGCGGCAACTCGCTCGTCGCCGCCGTAGCCACACCCGCAGCCGCTCCAGCGCTGCCCGGGGTGCCCGCCTCGTGGGCCGTGTCGGCCCGCTGCTGGCCGCCGTTGGCGAGCGGGCGCCGGCCGACGCGCTGCGGCTGGCCGCCGTCACCAGCGGCGATGCCGGCACCGGGCCGGCGGTGGACCTGTCCGGGATGTGGGCGCGGCCGGCCGGCCCGGCCGCGCCCCGCAGCAACGCGCTCATCCGCACGCTCGACGCCAAGGACCGGCTCATGCTGCCGCTCACCCTTGCCGCGACGGCTCCCCCGCCGGCCGAACGGGACGGCGCAGTGCTCACCGTGTTCCCACCCGGCAGCGCTGGTCGCCCCCGGACGGGTTGCGCCGTCGCCGCCCTTCCGCTGGATGCCCGCAGCCGGCTGACCTCGGCTGCCGGGTCCGGCGTGAAGTCGGCATCCCCGACGGCGCTGAGGTCCTGGCCGCGCTCGACACCGACCGCGGCGTCCTCACCGTGACCGCCTCTCGAGGCCACGAGCCGGACAGATCCACCAAAGGGCACTGCTCCGCACGTGAGGTCCTCAGACGAATCGGACTGACCGCCTGACGGTGGTCCCGTCCGGGGGTCGGCGGCTGGTCGGGTCGCCAGAGGGCTTGCGGCGCGCCGACGTCGACCCGAGCGCCTCCGTCTACGGCTTCAAGAGCGGAAGGGGCGGAAGAAGTCGCGCAACTCCTGGGCGTACACCTCCGGCTCCTCGAAGGGCGCGAAGTGCCCGCCGGCCACCGGATGCGTCAGCCTCACGAGGTTGGTGGTGCGCTCCAGCCACGCACGAGGAGGTAGCAGCACGTCACCCTGGAACAGGGAGAAGCCGGAAGGCACCTCCACCCGGCGAGCGTGCTGCTCGACGGGAATGGCCGCGTTCGCGGCGTACATCCGCATGGACGGGCCGATGGTGCTGGTGAACCAGTAGGTCGAGACGTTGGTGAGGATCTCGTCCTTGCTGAAGCGGGCCTCGACATCTCCACCGCAGTCGCTCCACGCGCGCAGCTTTTCGACGATCCACGCCGCGAGCCCAGCCGGTGAATCCGTGAGCCCGACCGCGGCGGTATCCGGCCTCGTGCGGTGCATCGCCGCGTACGCACCCTCGCTAGCCCCCCACGCGGCCGCGCGTCGGACCCAGGCCGTCTCCTCCTCGCTGAGCGAGGCGTACGCACCCGGCACGGGGAGGCCCGCGTCCGTGCGGTGGACGGCGACCACCCGGTCAGGGTGGTCGAGGGCCAGGAACCTGCTGACGCTGCTGCCGATGTCGCCCCCCGCGGCGCCGAACCGCTCGTACCCGAGAGCCTCCATGAGCTGTGCCCACAGCCGGGCCACGGCTACCGCGTCCAGCGGTGCGGGCGGGTGGTCCGACCAGCCGTACCCCGGCATGTCGGGCACCACCACGTCGAAGGCGTCCGCCGGGTCGGCACCGTGCCCGAGCGGGTCAGTGAGCAGGTCGACGACCTTCGAGTAGCGCCAGGCGGAGTCCGGCCAGCCGTGGCACAGCACGAGGGGCAGTGCCTCACGAGCCGGGCCCGCGGCGCGGACGTGCACGGCGTGGATCCGTAGACCGCCCAGGTCCACCCGCACGCGCGGGTGCCGTCCCAGTGCCTGCTCCTGGGTCCGCCAGTCGAATTCGCTCGCCCAGTACGCCACCAGCTCGCGCAGGTGACGCAGATCCGGCCCGAGCACCCCCTGCGCGTCGCGGGAGGTGGCGGGCCAGCGCGTGCGCCGCAGGCGCACCCCGAGGTCCTGCACGGCGTCCTCGGGGACCCGGACCGTGAAGGGCTCGACGGTCGGCGTCCGGTTCGCCGCGCGGTGCGCTGTCATGGGGCCGCGATCGGTTCGTAGCAGTCGAACGTCTCATGCTCCAGGACGCGCCCGTCCTCGACGGTCACGAGGGCAGCGATGTGGGCCACGAGCTCCTGGCCCACGCGGTAGGGGCCTGAGTCGACGCCGACGACCCCGCGCCACGTCGCACGCACAGCGGCCCGCTGCCCCGCCGTCAGCAGCTCATGCACGTCGAAGCTTTGCTCGCGCAGCAGTGCCTTGCCGGCCCGGAAACCCTGGAGGGTCGCGCCGAGGTCCCGCACGGCCCCTCGCGGCGTGACCGGGTTGGGGTGCTCCACCACTCGCAGCGCCGGAGCGACGAGGGCGACCAGGTCCTCCTCGGACGAGGTCAGGTCGGACACGGTGGCGAAGTAGCGCAGGACGACGTCCTCCACGTTGTGGGAGGAGGGCGGATTTGCCATGTCGCGGACAATACACAACCATGGTTGTGTGACGGTAGAGGACATGCCCGCACTCGGGACCGCGACGCTGCTGTCCCTGCTCGGCGCCGCTGTCGACGAGGCAGTGCTCGAGGCGTTGCAGGGGACAGGGCTGCGCCGCGGGCACGGCTACCTCGTGCAGCGTCTGCTCGTCGGGCCCGGGACGGCCACGCAGATGGCCGCCGACCTCGGCGTGAGCCAGCAGGCCGTGTCGAAGGCACTCAAGGAGCTGCTCGACCTCGGGCACGTCGAGCCCGTCCCGGGGACGGAGGGCAGGCGTAGCCGCCCGGTCCGCCTGTCCGCGCAGGGGCACGAGGCCGTGCAGCGCGCCCGGAGAGCTAGGGCAGCGATAGATGCTCAGGTGGCCGCGCTGGTCAGCGACGATGACCTCGCTCGCGCTCGACAGGTACTCGTCGCCGCCCTCGAGGTGTTGGGGATCCGGCAGCGTGTCGAGCACCGCACGGTGGCGCCGCCGGACGGCGTGCTGCGCAGGGGATGAACCGACCGCGATCGAACCAGCACCTTTTTCTCGGCTTGCCCAGCAGCCTGTTGGTGCCACCACTCCTGCTCCGGAGGACCGCGTCACCCTCTTCGGCTCCCTGGCCGCAGCAACAGTCCCACCTTCCAGCACTGCGCACGGCGTCGACCGGGAACGATCGCGGCGACGGCAAGGGCGACGGCAAGGCGGAAGACCCGGACACGGCGCCGGGTGTCAGCCAGCCGCATATCGATCGGTCAGAACGCCCGACCTGTGCGCAATCGCCGTCGAGAAGATGAACGCAGCGCGCGGGACGTCCTGCAAGACCTGCGATGACGGTCCGGCCGTCCCGGACCGCCGTGCACCGCCCGCTCGTCCGTGCGGTCGCCGGGGCCCATGACCGCCGGCGTGCGGACCAGCACGAAGGAGAGCACCGTCCTCGGCGGTGTCCCCCACACCGGCCGAACGGTCGTAGACCCCGGCCGTGGACACGTGCATCAGCCTGGCGACGCCGTGGTCCCGGGCGGCCCGAGCGGTGACCGGCGTCCCTGGACGGCAACCCGGGCGGGCCCATCGGGTGGAGGGTCGTGACGACCGCGTCAGCACCCTGGGGCGCCGCCGGCGCGGTCGTTCGGGCGATGGACCTCGCCGTTCAGCGGTGCCCGAGCGGCGTTCCGGCGCCGACCGGCGGGGGCTCCTGGTCGCGCCGCGCGTTCCACGGCAGTCGGCGGAGTTCCTCGGCGAGCGCGTGGGCCGCTGATCCGCCGAAGCGCCGCGCCCAGTGGCCGAACCAGTCCTCCTGGTCCAGGAAGAACTTCCAGTCGTCCAGCACCCCGTGCCTCACGAAGATGAACGGCACGGGTGACCGGAAGGGATGGAAGTCGCTGTTGTAGATGGCGGTCCCCTGGTGGCCGTCGTAGAACGGCCCGAACACGATCCCGTCCTCGACGTACGACGGGACGGCGACCTGCCGGAGGACCTCGTCGAACAGGGGCTGCGCCCGGTGCGCGGGCAGGTCCGGGAAGACGACGACGATCACGTCGTCGGCGGATCCGTCGCCGCGGGTGGCTCCGACCTCGAGCAGCCGGCGCTTGTACGCGTTCATGAGCTCGATGACGTGCGGCGGACCCCCGTCGCCCACGCGCTCGGGAGCCAGCCAGAGCGACCGTCGATCCAGGGACCTGGGCACGAAGGGGCAGACGGACCCGGGGCGGCCGAGTTCGGCATGGGGTCTGACGATGAAGGACGTGATCCAGTCGGCGACGGCGGCCAGCGCTTCCCGATCCCGGTCCCCGAGACCACGGGCACCCTCGAGCTCGTGGAGCGGGAGGAGAAGTGTGGTCGACGACTCGGTCTGCGACGACATGGCTACCCCCTGGCGACGACATGGCTACCCCCTGGCGGCGCAGGCGATCCCGGGATCGCTCAGAGGCCTCGAGCCTGCTCGACCCCGGCGGCACGCGACGCCCGTCGAACACCCTGGCCGGTGCCTGGTCTGCGCGTCGGCCCGGCTCCCCGGCCACCGGTCATCCGGCTCTGCCGGCCCGACCCGTCGGGCACGAGGCCGACCAGCGGCTCGTCGTGTGCGACGAGGTACGCCGACGGCATCCGGCCGGTGCCCGGCCCGGGGTCGCGGGCGTTCGGGCGCGATCCCCGGGGGACGGACTGTCGGACGCCCGGTCGCGCGCCGGTGCTCACGGTCAGCTGCGCGGGCTGGGGATCTGCGGTCCCCGGACCGACCGGAACCCGGCACGCAGTTCCTCCACGAACAGGTACGGCTGCTCCCAGGCCGCGAAGTGCCCACCCCTGTCCAGCGTGTTGTAGTGGACGAGCTGGGGATAGGCCCGCTCCGTCCAGCTGCGCGGAGCCTGGTACTGCTCCCCCGGGAAGACGCTGACGGCCACCGGGACGGAGACGCCCTTCGCGTTGAAGAAGCCGCCCTTGTACTCCCAGTACAGCCGCGACGCGGAGACACCGGTGTTCGTCAGCCAGTAGAGGGTGATGTTGTCGAGGATCTCGTCGCGCGTGAGCTCACCGCTGCTGCTGGTGGTGCGGCCGAGGGCGGCCGCGACGGCCGCGGCCGGCTGGCCGTCCGCGTCGTTGTGGTCGAGCAGCCAGGCGGCCAGCCCCACCGGCGAGTCCGCGATGCCGTAGAGGGTCTGCGGCCGGGCGGCCATGTACCGGGCGTACTCGACCTGCTGGTAGGTCCTGAGCAGCTGCTCGCAGGCGCGCCGCTCGTCGTCCGCGAGACCGGACGGCGGCGGGCCGCCCGCGACGAGGACGTGGTCGATGTCGGCCGGGACGGTGGCCGGCATGTTCGTGTGGATGGCGAGCAGTCCCTCGGGCGCATGCAGCCCCATCTGGTCGACGACGAAGGCACCCCAGTCCCCGCCCTGCGCCACGTAGCGGGTGTAGCCGAGCCGGGTCATCAGCTCGTCCCACGCTCGGCCCATGCGTTCGGGACCCCACCCCGTGCTCGTCGGCTTGCCGGAGAACCCGTAGCCGGGCATCGACGGGATGACCACGTGGAATGCGTCGGACGCGGTGCCACCGTGCGCCGTCGGGTTCACCAGCGGGTCGATGATCTTCAGCTGCTCGATGATCGAGCCGGGCCAGCCGTGGTTGACGACGATCGGCAGGGCGTCGCGATGTTGCGAGCGCACGTGGATGAAGTGGATGTCGAGCCCGTCGATCTCGGTGACGAACTGCGGCAGGGCCTGCAGCCGCGCCTCGCAGTTCCGCCAGTCGTACCCGGTCGCCCAGTAGCGCGTCAGCTCCTGCATCATCGCGAGCGGCACACCCTGCGACGTGTCCGCGACCGTCTCCCGTTCCGGCCAGACGGTCGCCTCCAGGCGTCTGCGCAGTTCGGCCAGCGACTCCTCCCGGATCTCGATCCTGAACGGCCGGATCCCGCTGCCCGGCTCGTGTGCGGCAGCCGGCGTCGCCGGGGCGGCGGTTGACCGGGACATCGATTCCTCCTGGCAGACGCGCTCGAGGTCGCTGGGGTCTGGTCACGCTGGCAGTCGGCACAGGACGTCGCCCCCGTGGATGTCCCTGGTGGGCACACGGGTCCGCGGACCCGGACGTGCGGCCCGGGGAGGCGCCCGTGGATGTCCCTGGTGCGAAGAGCGGGGCGGCGCCGCGAGGGTCGTGCCCCACCACCCCTCCGACCGCTCGTCGACCACGAGCGCCCCGAGTGCCAGGAGGCACCGATGTCCCGGTCGACCGTCCCGACGATGACCGCTGCCGGCGCGACGTCCGGCATCGCGATCCGCCCCTTCCGGATCGACGTCCCGGAGGACGCGATCACCGACCTGCGCCGGCGCATCGAGGCGACGCGCTGGCCGACGCAGGAGCTGGTGCCGGATCGGTCGCAGGGCGTGCAGCTGGCGACCGTGCAGGAGCTGGCGCGCTACTGGGCGGACGAGTACGACTGGCGCCGCTGCGAGGCGAGGCTGAACGCGCTGCCGCAGTTCGTCACCGAGATCGACGGGGTGGAGGTCCACTTCATCCACGTGCGCTCGCCGCACCCGGACGCGATGCCGCTGATCATGACGCACGGCTGGCCCGGCTCGGTCGTCGAACTGCTCGAGACCATCGGCCCGCTCACCGAGCCGACCGCCCACGGCGGGCGGGCGGAGGACGCGTTCCACCTGGTGCTGCCCTCCCTGCCCGGGTACGGCTTCTCCGCCGAACCGCGCGAGGTCGGCTGGGACGTGGGTCGGGTCGGCAAGGCGTGGGCGGAGCTGATGCGCCGCCTCGGCTACTCCCGCTACGTCGCCCAGGGCGGTGACGTGGGCGCGGGCGTCACCGACGCCATGGGTCGCCAGGCCCCCGAGGGGCTGCTCGCGATCCACCTGAACCTGCTCGTGACGGCGCTGGGCAGCGCCCTGCCCGGCGACACCGACGAGGAGCGCGCAGCTCTGGACGCGATCGGCACGTTCCGCTCGAGCGGTTTCGCCTACTTCCTGGAGCAGGCGACCCGGCCGCAGACGATCGGCTACGGCCTGCTGGACTCACCGGTCGCCCTGGCCGCCTGGATGCTCGACCACGACACCGACTCGTACTACAAGATCTCCCGAGCCTTCGTGGCTGGGCAGCCGGTGGGCAACCTGACCCGCGACCACGTCCTCGACAACATCACGGTGTACTGGCTGACCGGCACCGGGGCGTCGGCGGCCCGGTCGTACTGGGAGAGCTACGGGCCGGACGCCCCCGCCGCGGCCGCGGCGCGCCAGGCTCCTCCGCCGGTCGCGGTCCCGGTCGGCTTCACCACGTTCCCGGGCGAGATCTGGCGGACGCCGCGGACCTGGGCCGAGCAGAGCTACCCCACGCTCGCCTACTTCAACGAGGTGGGGCGGGGTGGCCACTTCGCCGCCTGGGAGGAGCCCGAGATCTTCGCGGACGAGGTCCGGGCCGCGTTCCGGCCCCAGCGGGGGTCCCGGATCCCCGAGCCCCGTCGTTGAGCCCCCGTCGTTGAGCGCGGAGTGCCCGCGGGGCCGACGCCCCCGCGGGCATCCGACGCCCCCGGTCACCCGAACGTGAAGGAGTACGCCTCCGCGCCGGCCCCGTGGAAGGTGATCTCCAGCTGCCGCTCGCGCACCCCGTCGCGCTGCCGGACGAGCTGGTACATCCGCCCCTCGCGGAGGACGCCGTCCCCCTGCTCGTCGACGTCGACCCCGTGCGCCGAGCCGGGTGCCGCCCCGTCGAGGTGCACGGTGAACGGGATGGGTGCGCCGTCGGTGCCGGACAGCACGAGGTGCGCGTCCCGCGCGGAGAACCGGAAGGCGATGCCGCCGCCGGCCTCCTGCAGCACGACCTTCTCGCCGGCGACCGTCCAGCGACCCCGGAGTCCCCAGGAGTCGGCCCGCAGCCGCGCCGGCAGCTCGAAGGTCCCGACCTGGTCACGCCGAGCGCCGCCCGCCGGCACCACGGCTGCCCCGCCGCGCCAGTAGCCCAGGTAGGTCTCCGGCGTGCGCAGGTGGGCCCAGTCGGCCTCCTGCTCGACACCCTCCCCCTCGACGGCGACCGGTGCCCGCTCCACCCCGAGCAGCCGCTGGACGACCCGCTCGGACTTCTCGTAGCGCCCCTCGCCGAAGTGCTCGTCGCGGATGATGCCGTCCCGGTCGACGAAGTAGAGAGCCGGCCAGTAGTGGTTGTCGAAGGCGTTCCAGATGGCGTAGTCGTTGTCGACGACGACCGGGTGGTCGATGCCCCGTGCGGCCGTCGCCCGGCGGACCAGGTCGACGTCGTGCTCGAACGAGAACTCGGGCGTGTGCACACCCAGGACCACGAGGCCGTCGTCGCGGTAGGCCCGTGACCAGGCGCGGATCCAGGGCACGGTGCGCAGCCAGTTGATGCAGGTGAGCGTCCAGAAGTCGACGAGGACGACGGAGCCGCGCAACTTCTCGGGATCGAGCGGCTCGCTGTTGATCCACGCGGTGGCACCCTCGAACGAGGGCATGTGCAGACGCAGGCGGTCGAACACGGTCATGCCGGGACCTCCAGTGGGCTGCCCGTCGGAGCTGACGCGGGAAGGCTGCGGGTCCGCCGCGCCGGTCGCGCCCGTCACATGCCCTGGTGTTGCCGCTGCCCGGGCCGGTCCCGCCATCGGAGTCGAATGACCCATGTGC
This sequence comes from Geodermatophilus sp. SYSU D00815, assembly GCF_054050035.1. Lineage (NCBI taxonomy): Bacteria > Bacillati > Actinomycetota > Actinomycetes > Geodermatophilales > Geodermatophilaceae > Geodermatophilus > Geodermatophilus sp. SYSU D00815. Next base: position 50,383 of record NZ_JBJGYO010000016.1, read on the forward strand.
CCCGCCGGCGCGCCCACCTAGCGTGACGAGCCCGGGAGTCCCTCGGCACGGCCGGGGCGGTCGGCCCGCCCCCCAGGAGGGGATGCGCATGTCGGGTACGGCGACGTGGCCTGGCCTGCTGGGGCGGCGCACCGAGTGCGAGCTGCTGACCAGCACGGTCGCGGCTGCGCAGGCGGGTCGCAGCCAGGTGCTCGTGCTGCGCGGCGAGGCGGGGATCGGCAAGACGGCGCTCCTCGACTTCCTCGTCGCCCGCGCCGGGGGCTGCACGGTCGGGCGCGCCGCGGGGGTCGAGTCGGAGATGGAGCTCGCCTACGCGGGGCTCCACCAGCTGTGCAGCCCCTTCCTGGACCGGCTGGGCGAGCTGCCGGGCCCGCAGCAGGAGGCCCTCGCCACCACGTTCAAGCTGCGCGCGGGGAGCGCACCGGACCGCTTCCTCGTCGGCCTGGCGGTGCTGACGCTGCTCGCCGAGGTGGCCGAGGAACGACCGCTGGTGTGCGTCGTCGACGACGCGCAGTGGCTCGACCGCGCGTCGCTGGAGACGCTCGAGTTCGTCGCCCGCCGGCTGGTTGCCGAGCCGGTGGCCGTGGTGGTCGCCGTCCGCGACACCGACGAGCCGCCGGTGATGGCCGGATTCCCGGTCTGCGTGGTCCGGGGGCTGCGTCCCCGCGACGCGGCAGCACTGCTCCAGACGGCCGTCACCGGCACGTTCGACCTGCGGGTCCGGGACCGCATCCTCGCGGAGGCGCACGGCAACCCGCTGGCCCTCCTGGAGCTCCCGCGGGGGCTGACGACCGCCGAGGTCGTCTTCGGCGGTGCCACCGGCAGCACGTCCACCCCGCTGGTCCGCCGTCTCGAGCAGGGGTTCCTGCGTCAGGTGACCCCGCTCCCGGCGCCCTCCCGGCGACTGCTCCTCACCGCGGCCGCGGAACCGGTCGGCGACGTCGCCCTGCTGCGGCGGGCCACCGAGCAGCTCGGCATCGACTTCGACTCGGCCAGGGCCGCCGAAGCGGCCGGCCTGGTGGAGTTCGGCGAGTGGGTCCGGTTCCGCCATCCGCTGGTCCGATCGGCCGTCTACCGGTCGGCCACGCCGGCGGAGCGGCGCCTCGTGCACGGCGCGCTGGCCGAGGCCACCGATCCCGACGTCGACCCCGATCGGCGGGCGTGGCACCGGTCGCGGTCCGTCGTCGGCCCGGACGAGGAGGCCGCCGCCGAGCTGGAACGCTCCGCCGGGCGGGCACTGGCTCACGGCGGCTGGGCCGCCGCGGCCGCCTTCCTCGAGCAGGCCACGGCGCTGACCCCGGAGCCGGCGCGACGCGTCCGCCGCTCCCTCGATGCCGCGCAGGCCAAGCTCCACGCGGGTCAGCTCGACGACGCGGCGGTGCTGCTCACCACGGCCGAGGCCGGGCCGCTCGGGGTGGCGGAGCGCGCCCGGGCAGACCTGCTGCGCGCCCAGCTCGCGTTCCTCGCCGACCGCGGCAGCGAGGCGCTCCCCCTGCTGCTCGCCGCGGCCCGCCAGCTGGAGCCGGTGGACCCCTCGACGGCCCGGGACACCTACCTCGACGCGCTGTCCGCCGCGCTGTTCGCCGGACGGCTCGCGGCGGGTCCCGGGGCGCGCGAGGTGGCCGGGGCCGTGCGAGCGGCCCCCCGACCGCACGCCCCGCGCAAGGACGACGTGCTGCTGGACGGCCTCGCCGTCCTCTTCACGGAGGGCTACGCGGCGGCGGTGCCGCGCCTGCGGCAGGGAGTGCGCGGGTTCGTCACCGAGGACCTGACCGTCGACGAGGGCCTGCGGTTCGCCTGGTTGGCCGCGGCCACGGCGGCGTCCCTCTGGGACGACGGGAACTGGGACGTGCTCACCCGCCGGCACCTGGCGGAGACCCGGCAGGCGGGTGCCCTCAGCGCCCTGCCCCTGGCGCTGAACACCCGCGCCGTCGTCCAGGTGTTCAGCGGCGACCTCGCATCCGCCGACTCCTCCGTGCAGGAGGCCGAGTGGGTGGGCGACGTGACGACGAGCGGTCTGGCTCCCTACGGCGCGATCGCTCTCCTCGCCTTCCGGGGAGCGGCCGAGGAGGCCGAGCCGCTGTTCCGCAGCTGCCTGGCCGACGTCGTCTCCCGGGGGGAGGGGGTCGGCGTGGACATGGTCCAGTGGGCCCGCTCGGTCCTCTTCAACGGGCTCGGCCGCTACGGCGACGCGCTGCGGGCGGCGCAGGAGGCGGCGGCCGATCCGCTGCGGCTGGGCCCACCGAAGTGGGCCCTGGCCGAGCTCGTCGAGGCCGGCGCCCGCGGGGGCGACACCGGGGCGGCCACGTCCGCGCTGGCGGAGCTCTCGGCCCTGACGCGGGCCAGCGGCACCGACTGGGCCCTGGGGATCGAGGCGAGCCGGCGGGCCCTGCTGTCGACGGACGACGCGGCGGAACGGCTGCACCTCGAGGGCATCGAGCGGCTCGGACGGACGCGCATCGGGCCCGACCTCGCCCGCGCCCGGCTGCTCTACGGCGAGTGGCTGCGGCGGGTCGGTCGACGGGTGGACGCCCGGGTCCAGCTGCGGACGGCCCACCAGGAACTCGCCGCCATGGGGCTCACGGCGTTCGCCGATCGGGCACGACGGGAGCTCCTCGCCACCGGCGAGACGGCGCGGAAGCGGACCGTCGAGACCTTCGCGGACCTCACCGCCCAGGAGGCGCACATCGCCCGGCTCGCTGCGGGAGGGCTCACCAATCCGGAGATCGGCGCGATGCTCTTCATCAGCCCCAGGACGGTGGAGTGGCACCTGCGCAAGATCTTCCCCAAGCTCGGTGTCACCGGCCGCCGTGAGCTGCGACGGACGCTGCAGGACAGCGCCGTCCCGTGAGCCTCGACCGCACGCCCGGGCCGGCCCCGTCCACAGGCCTCCCGGGTGCGGCCGGTCACGGCACGGCCGCCGCCGCCGGAGGCAGCCCCGGGGCGCGCTCCCTCCCGGGGGTCTCACCCCGGACCAGGGCGGCCGGCGCGGCGGCGCGGTCGATGCCGGCGGCCGCGTACGCCTCGTCCTCGTTCAGCGTCTCGCGCTCCAGCAACGTGCGGGCGAGCCGGTCGAGCCGATCGCGGTTGCCCCGGAGCGCCTCCACCGCCATGGCGTAGCACTCGTCCAGCAGACGCCTGACCTCCTGATCGACCAGCTGCCTGGTGCCGGGTGCCACGCCGTCGAGGCCGAACGGCTGCTCCGTGCCGGACGGAGGGAGGACCGACACCGGACCCACCGCGCCCGACATGCCCCACCGCCCCACCATCTGGCGGGCGAGCTGCGTCGCCTGCTCGAGGTCGTTCTCCGCCCCGGTCGTCACGTCGTCGTAGACGACCTCCTCGGCCGCCCGTCCGCCGAGGGCGCCGGCGATGCGTCCCCGCAGGTACCTCGCGGAGTAGCCGTACCGGTCGACCACCGGGGTCTGGACCGTGACGCCCAGCGCCCGGCCGCGCGGGATGATCGTCACCCGCCGCACCGGATCGGCGCCCGGGGTCAGCATGCCGAGCAGGGCGTGCCCGGACTCGTGGTAGGCCGTCCGCAGCTTCTCCTCCGGCGTGAGGACGATGCCCCGCACGGTGCCCAGCAGGATCTTCTCCAGCGCTTCGGCGAAGTCCGCGGACGTCACCTGCTCGCGGTGCCGCCCAGCGGCGGTGAGCGCAGCCTCGTTGACCAGGTTGGCGAGGTCGGCGCCCACCATGCCGGGCGTCGCCGCGGCCACGGCGGCGAGGTCCACGTCCGGTGCCAGCGGCACGTGCCGGGTGTGGACCCGGAGGATCTCGTGCCGGCCGCGCTGGTCCGGTGGGGCGACGGACACCCGGCGGTCGAAGCGACCGGGCCGCAGCAGGGCCGGATCGAGGATCTCCGGGCGGTTCGTCGCGGCCAGCACGACGACACCCTCGTTGCCCTGGAAGCCGTCCATCTCGGTGAGGATCTGGTTCAGGGTCTGTTCCCGCTCGTCCACTCCCCCGGCCGCGAACGCGCCGCCGCGGGCCCGGCCGATGGCGTCCAACTCGTCGATGAAGACGATGGACGGTGCCACCTTCTTCGCCTGGTCGAACAGGTCGCGCACCCGGCTGGCGCCCACCCCCACGATGGCCTCGATGAACTCGGACGCGGAGATCGAGAAGAACGGCACCCCGGCCTCGCCGGCCACGGCACGGGCGAGGAGCGTCTTGCCCGTCCCGGGCTGGCCGGACAGCAGCACGCCGCGCGGGATGCGCGCCCCCAGGCGGCTGTAGCGCTGCGGGTCGCGGAGGAAGTCGACGATCTCCACGACCTCGTGCTCGACCTCGTCGATGCCGGCGACGTCGGCGAACGTCGTGCGCGGACCCGAGTCGGGCTGGTAGAGGTCGGCCCGGGACCTGCCGAACCCGCCCAGCGCGCCCGATGCCGAGGCCCTGCGCCGGAGGAACCACAGGACCAGCCCGACCAGCAGCAGCGTCGGCCCGAAGCCCACGAGCACCTGCTGCCAGAGCGGCGGTGCCGCGTCCGGGTCGGTCGCCTCGACGGTGACGCCGGCAGCCTCCAGGCGCCCCAGCAGGTCGTCGGTGGCGAAGGACGGGCGCTGGGTGACGAACCGATCGACCGCGGCCGCGTCCCCGGAGCCGGGCGGGTAGTCGACCGCCGTGCGGAACTGGCCCTGGATCGTGTCCGCTTCGGACGTGACCGCGTCCACGTTGCGGCTGTCGAGCTGCTCGGTGAAGAACGTGTACGACACCTCGGTCCGCGCCGGAGGCTCCGTCAGGACCGACATGAGGATCCAGTTGACCGCCAGGGCGGCGATCAGCCACCACCAGAAGCGGCGCAGCAGGGGCCGCTGCGCCGGAGTGCCGGACGAGGGCCTCCCCGGCATGCCCTCCGTCCGCCAAGGGGCGGGACGGCCGGGGTCCCCGGTGTTCCGTCGGCGCAGGCCCTCACGTCCTCGGCTACCGCTGTCGCGGGCGGGATCTGCCATCGCGGCCTCCGGTGTCGGCGCTGCACGTCGGTCGACGCGACGCGATCACCCTGGGGTGCGGCCGCCCGTGGTCGCGCCAGGGAGGATCCCTGGACCGCTCCCTGGCGCCGACGCTCGCCGTCGTCCGCTCACCCCTCCGCGGCTGATGCGGCCGCGAACGCCTGCAACCGGGCAAAGGTCTGCCGGACGGCCTCGGCCAGCGAGCCGGTTCCGGCTGCCCGCCACGAACGGACGGCCACGCGGAGCACCACGAGGCCGACACCGGCCTCCAGGAGGGCTGCCGCATCGGGCTCGGCCAGCCCGCGCATCCCCGCCAAGCCGGCGGCCAGGACTCCCTCGAGCTGCCGCTGCACCGCCAGCGTCCGCTGCATGAGCCGTGCGTGGCCGAGGACGATCGGGTCCCGGACCGCGAGCATGTCCTGCCGGGACTCCAGGAAGAGGGCGAACTCCTCCAGCACGACCGAGAGCCGGGTGGCCGCGCCGGATCGTGCGCTCGCCTCCAGCGCCCTGCCCAGAGCCGCGGTGAACTCCTCCTGGTAGGCGAAGACGACTTCTTCCTTGGTCCCGAAGTAGCGGTAGAACGTGGCCGGGGCCACGCCGGCCTCCGCGCAGACGTCCTCCACCGTGACCTGGTCGAACCCCCTGGCCAGGAAGAGCTCCAGGGCGATCTGCTCGATCCGGGCGCGTCGCTGCTCCCGCGAGGCCGGACCGGGGCCGGGGCCGCTCGCAGCCATGCCGCCCCCATTCGCACCGCGCCGACGCACCGATCCTGACCGCGGTGGAGTGTGACACCGCCCCTGACCGCTCCTCCACGGCTGTCCTCCGTTCGGGAAGGGACCGCGTTCAGTCGATCGACTCATGCTGCGACCGGCACTCCCCCGGCACGATGCGACGTCCCCTCGACAGACCCGCACCGCGGGAGGAACGCATGTCCCTGCACGCGGAGAGCGGGAGCGGCGCCCGGGTGCCCGGGGCCTTCGAGGCCCTCCACCTCTCCCTCGTCGCCGCCGGCGAGGTCACCCTCCGGCTCCGCTACGGAGGGTCGGGGCCACCGCTGCTGCTCCTGCACGGCTACCCCGAGACGCCCCTGGCATGGGCACTCGTGGCCGGCGACCCCGCGCGCGAGTTCACCGTCGTGGCCCCGGACCTGCGCGGGTACGGGGACAGCTCGAAACCCGCAGCGGCGCCGGGACACGAGAGCTACGGCAAGCGGGCCATGGCCGAGGACTGCATCGCGCTGATGAGCGGGCCGGGCTTCGAGTCGTTCGACGTCGTGGGGCACGACCGGGCGGACGGGTCGCCTACCGCATGGCGCTCGACCATCCGGCGGTGGTCCGCCGCCTCACCGTCGTGGACGTCCTCCCGACCGGCGAGGCGTGGGCCCGCGCCGACGACCGACTCGCGCTCGGCTACTGGCACTGGGGCTTCCTCGCTCAGCCGCACCCCCTGCCGGAGCGGCTCATCGGCCGCGATCCCGACTTCTTCTTCTTCGACGCCGAGTTCGGCGGCGCCATCCGCGGGTTCCACCCCGTGGCGGTCGCGGACTACGTCCGGTGCGCTCGCGATGGGGAGGCCATCGAGGCGATGTGCGAGGACTACCGGGCGGGCGCCACCTGCGATCGCCGCTGCGACGACGAGGACCGGGCCGCCGGACGACGGATCCGCTGTCCGGTGCAGGTCCTGTGGGCCGGCAGAGGTGCGCTCGAGGCCTGGTACGACACCCTCGGCGTCTGGCGGGACTGGGCGGACGACGTCACCGGACGGGCCGTCGACTGCGGCCACTTCATCATGGAGGAACGGTCCGGCGAGGTGCTCGCCGCGATCCGCCGGTTCCACACCCGGACGCGGCCGGGGACGGCGGCGGCCTCCTCCTCAGGGACGGGCGACGACGAGGTCGGTTGACCGATGCGGCGCCGTCCGGGGCCCGGCGAGGCTTCCCGACGTGCGTGCCGCTCCCTCCGGACGCCCGGCCGGGGGCCCACCACCAGACCGTCCCACGTCCGAAGGAGACCACGATGAGCGAAGCGGCAGCCACCGGCGGCCGGGGACCGACCGTCGCACTGGTGCACGGCGCCTTCGCCGACAGCGCCGGCTGGAACGACGTCGTGGCACAGCTGCTCGCCGGCGGGACCCCCGTGCGGGCCGTGTCGAACCCCTTGCGCGGGATCTCCCACGACGCGGCCTACGTGGCCAGCGCGCTGTCCCAGATCCCCGGGCCGGTGCTGGCGGTGGGTCACTCCTACGGCGGAGCCGTCATCACGAACGCCGCCCTGCGGGCGGGCAACGTCGTCGGTCTGGTGTACGTGGCCGGTTTCGCGCCCGACGACGGGGAGTCGCTGCAGGACATCGAGGCCGACTCCGTCGACAGCGTGCTCATGGACGCCCTCGTCCAGTGGCGGTACCCGACCGGTGAGGGCGAGGACACCCAGATCGAGTTCGCCATCCATCCGGAGAAGTTCCACGACGCCTTCGCCTCCGACGTGCCGGAGGAGCAGGCCCTGGTGCTCGCGGCCACCCAGCGCCCCATCTCGGTCCTGGGCTTCGGTGAGCCGACGTCAGCGCCGGCCTGGCGGAGCCTGCCGTCCTGGGCCGTGATCCCGACCGGGGACAAGGCCGCGGGGAGCGATGTCCTCCGCACGATGGCGGACCGCGCCGGCGCGAGGGTGACCGAGGTCGAGGGTTCCCACGTCATCATGATCACGCAGCCGAAGGCGGTCGTCGACGTTCTCCAGCAGGCGTTGGCGGCCCTGTCGGCGTAGGGGTGCTCTCCGGCCGGATCGCGCTCCGCAGCGACCCCTCAGCGACCCTTCGAGCGGGACCCGGGGCTGGTGGAGGGGGCGGTCGGGACGGCGGGCCGACGGCCCGCGATCACGTCGCGCGTTCCTCTCGGCCCGCTCGATCCGCGGGACGAGGCCCTGGTCACCCAGGTGCTGCCCGCCCGGTCACCGGTGGCGGCGAGCACCGCGGTGGGGACGACGCACGCGCCCGGAAGCGGGCGAACGGGGGCCGGATCGAACTCAGGTGCCAGGAGTGCCGCGCCGTGCCCGCGGTGGCGCCGATGAGCACGGGGTGCCGGCGAGGGCGTCGTCGTCGAGGACGGCGGTGGAGGTCTCGAGCAGGCCGTGCAGGAGGCGGGGAGGACCGGCGCGGCGGTGATGACGGCGTCGGCGCCGGGACCGTGCTGATCCCGCCGCGCAGCGCGTCGATCGAGCAGCCGGTGACGAGGTGTCGGCCAGGTCGCGGGCGTGCTCGCGGAGCTCGACCACCTCGACGGCGCCGCCGAACCCCGCGCCCCGCTGCCCAGCCGTCAGGAGTAGCCGTTCCCCGCAGACGGCATCCGGAGCAGGCGGACGCCGCTCATCTCCAGTCGCAGGCCCGCGTCGTCCGAGGCGCACCGCATGACCACCTGCATGCAGCCCGGGCACCGGATGACCAGCGCCGGCGCGTCGGCGTAGACCAGGTGCGCACCCAGCGGCGCGGGGTTCCCGCAGTGCGCGCAGGTCGAGACGGCCGTGGTCGGGTCCACCGCGAGCACCTCGCGCAGCACCCCGGCCGCCGCGTTGCCGTCCAGCCGCCGGTCAGGCGACCCGGGGGTCTCGGTCATGGGACACCTCCGTTCGAACGCACAGGGCGGCTGCTCACCGTTCCGTCCAGCCGGGCGACCAGTCGTCGTCCTCCAGGGGGACGAGGTGCACCGCTGCTTCCTCGGCGGACGCGCCGCCGGAGTCGACCCCGACGTCGAGCCCGTGCAACTCCGGCTCCACGTCGCCCCAGGTCTCGAACGTCTCCACGAGCCGGCCGGACCGGACCGCGCCGACCTCCTGGTCGACGAGTTCCCCGTCGGTGTCGGAGGCATCACCCAGTCCGTCCCCCTCGAACCGGCGTTGCTCCGGGATCTCCCGGGCGAGGCGGCCCGTGAGGCTCTCTCCGGCGAGTTCCTCGCGCTCGGTGGTCCCCCAGTCCGTCACCGCCCACGGGCGCTCGGCCGGGGACCATCCCGTGTCCAGCACATCCGGGACACCGTCGAGGTCCTCGAGGGTGTCCGGGGGGTCGAGGACGCCGGAGTCCTCCTCGGGATCGGTCCCGTCGGAACCGAAGAGGAAGGGGTTCACGGAGGACCTCCTCGGCGACGCGGTCGACGACTCCGCCGGCCGTCGCCTCTCGAACGGTCAGCGGGCCTGGTCGTCCGGGCGCTGGTCGACGCGCCCGAGCGATCGCGCGTGGGGATCCCGCACCCGCAGGATGGCGTCGTCCCCGCGGCAGAGCACGGTCCAGCCGTCCTCGTGCTCGACGTCCTCATCTCGGAGGTCCCGCGTCCGACCTGCTGGTCGTCGCCGCAGACGATCCGTAGGCCGGCATCGATGTCTCTCCGTCCGTAGGTCCTCCGGCGATCCGGTCGCGCCCGTCCTGCCGGCGACGCGGTCGCCTCCCTGATGGACTCTCACCCGACACGATCCGGTGCGCATCGGTCATCCGACTGCTGGTGGGGAAACGCCGTCGCCGCGGCACAGGTGCTGGTGGCCCGGACCGCTCCTGAGAGAGACTCTCAGCCAGGCGGGCGACCGGTCGCCGGTCGGCTGGAGCGGGGCCGTTCAGTCCGGTCGACGGCCGGACGTCGCCGGAGGGGGTCCCCCTGTGCCAGAGGTGCTGCTCCCCCGCTGGATCCCGAACCGGCTGATCGGGCGGTCGGCCGAGCAAGCGGTGCTCACCGCCTTCCTCGGGTCGGTCTCCGACGCCGGCGCGGCGCTGCTGGTCACCGGCGAACCCGGTGTCGGGAAGTCCGCTCTCCTCGACGCCACCGCGCAGGAGGCCGCGGCGTCCGGCGCGACCGTTCTCCGCGCACAGGGCGTGGACTTCGAGGCCGAGATCGGTTTCGCGGGGCTCCACCAGCTGCTGCTGCCCCTTCTCGACGAGGTGGAGGCCCTGCAGGAGCCGCATCGGGAGGCGTTGACCGTGCCCCTGGGGCTGAGCCGGGGCCCGGTGCCCGCTCGGCTCCTCGTCTCGGCCGCTTCGCTGGCGCTCCTCCGACACGCGGCGAGCAGCCGGCCGGTGCTCGTCCAGGTGGACGACCTGCAGTGGCTCGACACGGTCAGCACGACGGTGCTCGGCTTCGTCGCCCGGCGCCTCGTGGGCAGCCGGATCGGCTTCCTCGGCGCGGCGCGCACGGGAAGCGACTGCTTCCTCCTGGACGCCGGTCTTCCGCAGCTCGACCTCCCCGCGCTGGACGGCGACTCCGCGGGCGAAGTCCTCGACGAACGCTTCCCGACCCTGACCGGGTCCATCCGGCAGCGTGTCCTGTCGTCCGCCCAGGGCAATCCGCGCGCACTGCGGGAACTCCCCGAGGTGATGACTGCCGAACAGCGGGCCGGATCCGCGCCCCTCCCCCGATCGCTCCGCCTGAGCACGTCACTCCGCCGGCTATTCGGCCAGCGGCTGGGGGCGCTGCCGGCCGCGACGCGCGAACTGCTGCTCCTCATCGCGCTCGACGTGACGGGGGACCTCCGGACGCTCCGGGCGGCGGCCGGTGACGACGCCTGGTTGGACGGCCTCGCCCCTGCCGAGCACGATCGCCTGGTCCGCGTGGACGTCGCCGCGCAGCACGTGTCGCTCCGCCACCCCCTGATCGGCGCAGCGGTGGTGGACCTGTCGACCAGCGGCGAGCGGCTCCGGGCGCATCGCGCGTTGGCGCACGCGCTGCTCGACCACCCCGAGAGGTGCGCCTGGCACCTCGCCCAGTCGGCGGTCGGTCCGGATGCGGGCGCCGCTGACCTCCTGGACCTCGCGGCCGACCGGGCACGGCTGAAGGGCGACGCCCCGCGGTCGGTTCGTGTGCTGCTGCAGGCCGCGCACCTCACGCCCAGCGGTCCGGAGCGCGCCCGACGCCTGGCCGAGGCGGCCTTCGTGGGCGCGGACGTCACCGGCTACCTGCGCAACGTTCCCCCGCTGCTCTCCGAGGCCCACGCGGCCGACCCCGGAGCCGCCGGCTCGGTCCCCGTGGCGATGGCCGCGGCACACCACCTCCTCCACGGTGACGGCGACGTGGACACCGCCCACATGGTGCTCGTGCGTGCTCTTCAGCACCGCACCGCGACGGACGCCGGCTCGTTGGAGGACGCCCTCCACAGCCTTCTGCTCGCCTGCCACTTCGCGGGACGGGACGAGCTCTGGGATCCGTTCGTGCAGGCGCTGGAAGGACTGGGTGGCACCCCTCCTGCCGTGCTGGCCGCGTCCGCCGGCCTGTTCGCCGACCCGGCGCGCGCGACGCCGGAGCAGCTCGACGGGCTGGACGAGCTGGTGTCGACCGTCCAGGGCGAGTCGGACCATTCCCGCGTGGTGCGGGTCGGCACGGCCGCGCTCTACGCGGAACGGCTTCCCGCCTGCCGGCAGGCCCTCTGGAGGGTGGTCGAGGACGGGAGGGCCGGCGGCGCCGTCGCATCGGCCGTGAACGCCCTCCTGCTGCTCTGCCACGACGCTCGCCGCGAGGGGCGCTGGGACGAGGCTGACCGAACGGCGGAGGAGGGGGTCGCCTGGGGGGAGGGTCTCGGCTACCGGTTGATGACGACGTCCGGGGTGTACTGCCAGGCCCTCATCGCAGCCGCACGTGGCGACGAGGCGACCGCCCGTGCGGCGGCGGATCACCTCGAGGCGGCGGCCCTGTCGCGGGGCGTGCACCTCTGCGGGCACTTCGCGAGCCATGTCCGCGGGCTGGCCGCCCTGGGGCTGGGTCAGTTCGAGGACGCCTACCGACATCTGACCGACATCACCCCGCTCGGGGGTTTCGCCCCCCACAGGCCGATCGCCCTGTGGGTCGCCATGGACGCAGTCGAGGCCGCCGTCCGCACGGGACGCCGGTCCGAGGCCGAGCAGCACGTGGCCGCCATGGGGTGCGCCAGCATCTTCGGTGACCGTCCCTGGCTGCGGCTGATCTCGACCGGGTCCGCCGCGCTCGTGGCGTCGGGCGAGGAGGCGACGCGGCTGTTCGAGACCACCCTCGCCATCCCGGAGCTCGATCGCTACCCCTTCGACCAGGCACGCATCCGGCTCGTCTACGGCGAGCACCTCCGGCGGAGCCGGGCGACGCGCGCCGCCCGGCTCCACCTGACGGCGGCGCTGGAGGCCTTCCGGCGGTTGGGGGCGGAGCCGTGGGAAGCCCGTGCCGCCAGCGAGCTCGCCGCCACCGGGGCGGCCGCAGGAGCGGCGCTGTTCGATGCTCGCCGCTGGGAGCTGACGTCGCAGGAGTACGAGATCGCGATGCTCGCCGCATCCGGCCTGTCGAACAAGCAGATCGGCAGCCGGATGTACCTCTCCCCTCGGACGGTCGGGGCGCACCTCTACCGGGTGTTCCCCAAGCTCGGCATCAGCTCCAGGGCCGCCCTCCGGGACGCCCTCAGCGCGGTCGCGCCGGCCGGGACCGGCCCGCCCTCCAGGGCGGGGTGACCGGCCGGGACCGTTGTTTGACTGATGCGCAGCACCGCTGGCTCGTCCAGGGTCGGACCCGATCGACACCGGGAGGGGTCATGTCGGTGGTGTCTCGGGGCTTCGGTCACCACGCCGTGCGACGGGACGAGCGGCTCCCGCCGGGTCAGTACGACGTCGGCGGCAGCTTCCCCGTGCTCTCGGCGGGCCCGACACCGCGGACGCCGCTCAGCGCGTGGGACCTGACCATCCAGGGTGAGGTGGACGGCCTGCGGCGCTGGACCTGGGACGAGTTCCGGGCCCTGCCGCGCGAGGCGATCTCGGTCGACATCCACTGCGTGACGAAGTGGTCGAAGTTCGACACCCGGTGGGAGGGGGTCGCCGTCGACACCCTGCTGGCAGGGGTCAGGACGGAGGCCGAGTACCTGACCGCCTTCTGCGACGGCGGCTACACGACCAACCACCGGCTGGCGGACCTGACGGACGGCCGGGCGTGGGTGGTGGACAGCTACGACGGTCAGCCGCTGCCTCCCGAGCACGGAGGACCCGTCCGGCTGCTGGTGCCGCACCTTTACTTCTGGAAGAGCGCCAAGTGGCTCCGCGGCTTCGCGCTGACGCGGTTCAACGAGCCCGGCTTCTGGGAGACGTTCGGTTACCACGATCGCGGCGACCCATGGCTCGAGCAGCGGTACAGCGGCGACTGAGCTGGCTGCGCGCCACGGTCCTCGAGAACCGACCCGAGACAGCGCGCGTCAACCGGCTCCTCTTCGACGTCCCGGGGTGGCCCGGCCACCTGCCCGGTCAGCACGTCGACCTGAAGCTGACCGCGGAGGACGGCTACACCGCGCAGCGCAGCTACTCCGTGGCATCCCCTCCGGAGGATCCCCGGCTGCACCTGCTGGTCGAGCGTTTCCCGAACGGGGAGGTCTCGCCGTATCTCACCGACGAACTGCGCTCCGGTGACCTCCTCGAGCTGCGCGGTCCGATCGGCGGGTACTTCGTGTGGTCCGCGCGGGAGGACGGACCGCCGGCCGAGGGCCGCCGCCCGGTCCAGCTGGTCGGCGGTGGCGCCGGCGTCGCGCCCTTCCTCGCCATGCTGGACCACCACCGACGGACGGGCAGTTCCACACCGGTGCGCCTGCTGTACTCGGTGCGCAGCCTCGACGACGTCCTCGGCCGCGACACCCTGGGGTCCCGCGCGACGATCACCCTGACCCGTGAGGTCCCGGCAGGCTGGACCGGGCCGACCGGACGGGTCGACCGGGCCATGTTGGAGGCCCGGGCGCTGCCGCCGGCCGCCCGGCCGCGGATCTTCGTCTGCGGTCCCACCGAGTTCGTCGAGAGCGTCGCCACGCTGCTGGTCGACCTCGGTCACCCGCCGTCCGAGATCCGGCTCGAGCGCTTCGGGGGATCTCCTCAGCCGTCCTGAGCCGTCGGCCCCGACCCGGGCCCGGCACGACCGAGCACGGAGGGAGTGGGTTCGTGACGAGCGCGCCCGTGTCGGTCGCCGTGGTGAGCAGCCGCATCGAGGCCGAGCTCATCGCGGGCTTGCTCCGGAGCCACGGCGTGGGGGCGGCCGTGAGCACCGACGACGCCGGTGGGCAGGAGCCCCAGTGGCAGTTGAACGGAGTGCACGTGCTCGTCCCCGCCGCCGACGAGCGGACGGCCCGCGAGCTCCTCGCCACCGTCGACGACGCAGGTGGACCGGTGGGTGGCGGCTGATGGCGGCTCCTGCTGCGCGTGGACCGGAGGACCCCGCGCGTGGCGGCGGCCGGTCCGCGGCGTCGAGCGAGCCGCGCACGGGTGCGGTGCGGGTAGGCGCCCCCGTCAGAGCTGCGACCGGATCCACGGCTCGAGGTACGGGTTGCGGGGACGGTACGGCGGCTTCCCCTCTCTCCAGCGGCGGACCACCGAGCCGTCGAGGGCCTCGCCGATCGTCGTCCGCACCGGCCGGAGGTAGGGCTTCGTGCCGGGGACGAGACGGGCGAGGCGGCCGAGGAAGCTGCCGTAGAAGTCGTGGATCCGCCCCGCCCACTCCTTCCCCGTGAGGGGGACCGGGGGCGGCTCGACCACGAGGCCGGCCGCGACCGCCCGGTCGGCGATCCACTCGCGTGCGAGGACCGACAGGGGGTTGTCGACGGCCGGGGTCGCCGTCCCGCCGCCGCCGACGTTCGCGTGCTCCCCCACGAACCACCGCTGCTCCACCCGCGTCGGGTGCTGCGGGATCGGGATCGGCACGCTGGTCCAGAGCGTCGGCGCGAACTGCTTGCGGTGCTCGTCGACGGCCACGGCGTGGCAGGCGACGTCGACCAGGCCGCTGAGGCGGGTGTCGTGGAACGCGTAGCGGCGACGGTTGAGCAGGCGGCCGATGCCGCCGGGGATGCCCAGGGCCCCGACCGTGTCGAACACCCCGATGAAGCGGATGCGCACCAGCCGCGAGCGGGCCAGCACGAGCACGTCCTCGGCGGTGCGGGCGGGCTTCTCCCCCTCCTGCATCTCCCGCAGGCCCGGGGCGTCGGTGTCGCGGTAGCGCTCGAAGACGGCGGTCGCGGGCAGGTCCGCCTCGTCGACGAGCCCGCACTTGGCGATCATGCCGGCGAGGCTTCGCGCGGCGAAGGCGCCGCGGCTGTAGCCGAGGAGGTGGATCCGGTCGTCGGAGCGGTGCCGCGCCGCGATGAACCCGTACGCCTGGCGGATGTCGTCGTCCAGCCCCGCGCCGAGGATGCCGCCCCGCAGGCGGTCGAAGGGGCCGGTCCCGACGCCCTCGACGTAGCAGACCTCCTGCACCGCTGCGCCGACGCGACGCGGAACCCGCGCGTCGAGCTGGGCGATGTTCGTGTGGGTGTTGGCGTCGCTCCACGTCCCGTCGAGGAGCACGACGATGTTCACCGGCTGCGTCCGACCCGGGTCTGCGCCACCCGCCGCCTCCCCTCGACGAACGAGGAGCCACAGCGTCCACGAGATCCGGTGGGTGGACAAGGTCGGCGACGATGCGCCACGGCGGCGTCACCGAGGACCCGAGCCGGTCGTCCGCCGCGACGAGGTGGGGTTGACGTGTCCGGTCGCCCCCGCCCGCGACTGGTCATTTCCGACCACCACCGCGCAGGCTCAGAGCTACCACGACGTCCCTACAGCGTCCTCGCCTCGTCTCGGGCCGAGCGCGCTCCGGGCGTATGGACCCCGGCTTCTCCGACCTCCACCGGCTCTCGAGCCATGTGACCGACCGCTGAAGGTAGGAGCTCAGCCGTGCGCGAATCCTGAAAGCCTCCCTCGGTCACCGATGTGAACCTCCGGGCGGTCCATGACCGCGGAGGTCTCGTCTTGCGAAGGGACGTCGGCAAGCCAGCCCGTGGCTGCGCCCGGTCGCGGAGGGGCTGGGCCCCGTCACGCCAAGCAGCCTGTGCCCGGAGATGCCCCGGCATGTCACCGTTCTCGCTTCTGACCGCCTCGAAACCCTCATCGCGATGCCGCTCCGACCATGGGTAACGGCCATCGACTCGCGGAGGAGGACGGTTCGTGGAGACTGGCATCCGCGAAACCCCTCCATCAGGAGCCTAGCGGAATTCCCCCCATTCCAGGCAGTTCTTGAGCTTCTTGTCGGCGTTGACGTTGCACCATTCGCTCCAGTACTGAGCACATACCACTCCTGCCGCGGGGCCGCCGACGGGGAATATCGGGATCCCCATTGCGCAGAGGATTCGGAAGCCAGCCTTGCAGGCGGCGCGATCACTGCTGGCGAGCGTCTGGCACTCCTCTGCTGAGAACTGCCCGTAGGGTCCCGAACCTCCGGTCCCCGGCTCGCTAGCAGCCGCGTCTGGGGGTGGTCGCCACCTTCCCCCACGCCCACGGCGCTCGGCGGAGTGGCCCGAGCCGTAGCCGCCTCCGCCTTCTCCAAATGCATCCCACCCGGGGCCGAGGTCGTCGGCACCATAGGTGTCCTCGTAAAAGCGTCTTATCTCGTTGATGTCTTGAAGAGCTACTCCGCGTCGAGAGATCGCGGACCAACCCCGAGAGTTCCGCACATAGCGCTGCGATGGTGGCAGCGTGGCTGAGGCGTAGAATCCTGGTGGGCGGCGAGACATGATGACTCCATCAGCGATCGAAGTATGGCGTCAGCTTAGTGACCAGGAACGGAAATTCCTCTGTGACGTCGACGCGGACGAAGAACTTGGTGTTGTAGTCGGTGCGCCGATCCCGGTAGGTGAATATGACATCCAGGATGGATCGCGCGCCAGCAAGGCGTGAGGGGCGGACCTCAACTCCGTGCAGGGATGCGCCGTCCGCAAATTGCTCCGCAGTCTTCAAGTATATCTGCGGGTATCTGACGGCAAGATAGTTCAGGGCGCGATGCTCGTCCGCGGCACCCTGGTTGTCCGCGACCTGCATCACGCGGTCGAACAGCTCGAGGGACGATCGCCTGAAGTGACGTCGTTCCTCTGCTGAAGTCCCGTCTCTCATCGGCAGCGAATCGACGAGTTCGTCCCTGTCGAACGAGTACAGGGAATCCATCGCTACCACAGGAAGCACGAGCCCGCCGCAACTTCCAGGGTTTGCAGGCGAGCCCCTGACTCCTAGGAGCACATCGACGTCTCCCGGGTGAGGTTCGGCGCGTACGGCATCGATGAGCAGATCGAAATCCGCTGGGTCACGTGGAACAACGATGTACGTCTCCAGCCCTTCGATGACGAACACCCAGCAGATGTGTCTGGCGAGATACCGATTCATCCTGTCGGAAAGGATGGTTGCGACAAGCTGGCGGTCGGTCGCGCCCACTGGCTCGTCGACTCTGGCGACGGCCTGCGCGAACTCCTTCTCTACGGCAACTGATGCGAAGACCGGGCGAATGCGGCCTATCGCGTACACGAATGTAGGTGTGAGCTCACCAAACCGCGCACGGTCCAGCTCCTCGCCGACCCTGCGGTCTGGGGCCCGTCCCGCTGCATCGAAAGCCGGGCCGGCTGGTGCCTTCGTGAAGGAGTCGCCATCACTAGGACCAGACCTCGGCTCAAAGGGCGCTTCAGCTGCGCTAGTGCTGGCCGTCATGCTCGCCCTTCCTTCCAACCAGCAGGACTCTCTCGTTCATGCGGCGTGCGCGTTGCCTGCAGCCGCCACATGGCGGAATGCCGGCCAACGTGGTGGCTCGCGCGATGACGTCACCTAGCCCGATCTCACCTTCCAAGATGAAGCCCGGCACGCCAATGCGCCGCAGCCGTGGCCCGCTCGTATCTCCACCAGCCACGTCACTGCTCGGCGCCCTCGAGGCTTCTGTCCGTTGCCTGCGGTGGAACAAGCGATAGAGCACGGTGTGCCTCCCATGCATCGACGAGTGGCGGCCCTGCACCGCGGCGCAGCGATTGCGGCAAATCCGATCGTCGAAGCGTTCGCAGCACGGCCTGCGCCGACGCGGGACCGTCGAGGCTGAGCAGCAGACCGATCATCCCGGTCGTAACGATCGCCGCGACGCTGCTGCCCGACATCTCGGCGGTACCCGCTCCAGGTGCCAGTCCCGGAACGCGCTCCCCGGGAGCGCGAACTCCGTTGACCTGAACCGATCGCGGTACATGCTGCGTGAGCACTCCGTCCGCCGTGCTCGCCGCGACGGGTAGCACCCATGGATGTCGGGTGAGTGTCGACCCAGCGCCGAACAGCTTGCTCGGCGCCGCCGAGACGACGAGTACGCCGAGTTGTGCTGCCCTGTCCAAGGCTATTCTCAGCAGTTGCTCATCGTCATAGGTGGGCCATACCGCGGCCGCGCTGATGTTTATCACGTCAACGTGTTGCTCCACCAGGTCGAGCAGGGCCGCAACCAACTCCTTCACGCCCCCCGCCGAGCAATTCCCATGACGGGCGGTGTGCCGCAAGGAGATTGGGTGCACGACGATCTCACACCCCGGGCACATGCCGGGTGGGACACCACTTCGATCGCTGGCGAGGGTTCCCACACTGAATGTGCCGTGCCTCAGTTCGTTCGACGCCGCCGAGCTGGGCAGCCGCCCCGACAGACGCATTCGAGAACCGGCGAGACGAGGGTGCGCTGCATCGAACGGGCCGTCGATCAGTCCGATCCGAACGCTCGCCGCTCCTTCGGTGAGGCTCATGAGCCGAGAAACGTTGGTCCGTGCAAGGACAGCGGTGAACTGGTTGCTCGTGACACCACCTCCCTTCCCCTCCACCTATGCCGGAGTGGAGTGAGATGTGGGGTAGCACCGCTTTCTGCAGGAAGGATAGGAAAGAACCCGAGACCGCCGGTCGGAAGTCAACCGCGTGATGGAACCGCTATTCGCTCCAGTGCGCGTGTCGTGACCGTCGGTTGATGTGAGGTCTCTGGTCGCCTGCCAAGGAAGAAGCGGGCAGTGCGCCGCCTTGCGCCTAGTCCGACTTCCGCCACCCCCGAAGCGCCTAGCGTCGGACGCCAGGCGCAACGGCCCATCCGCTGCAGAGCAACAATTCGAGGCAGAGGAACATGAATCGCGACCCCACGGGTTCTCCCGCCCCGAGCCGACTTCATCCACTGCGTTGGCGACATGGCGCTTAGCTAGGTCGTGTGCTCGTGCGCGGAGGTCGTGAGCCACCGGCTGGGTGCGCCCGGTCGAGCGCACTTGCTCGCCTGATGCGTGGGTGGAATGAGTCGCCTGAACGGTGCGGCGGACCAGTGTGTGGATCGCGGGCCCCCTCCGGGCTTCGAAGGCACCGGTGTCCGGCCGGTGCGCATCCCGGCCGGAGATGGTGGCGGCCGCTCCCGACCGCGGGCAGTGACCAACGGGGCAGCCGCCGTGGCCGCAACTCCTGCTCTCGCGCGGGCCGCCTCACCAGCGCGATACGACCGGACGGTGGCGGCGCATCTGGACCCTGCGCCGGTACGCCCCCCAGACTGGTGCGACAACCGACGGTCAGGAGGCCACCGTTGGGACTCGGCATCGATCTGGGCACCGCCACCACCGTCGTGAGCGACGCCCGCCGCGGCATCGTCTACGACGAACCGTCCGTCATGCTGCTGCGTCGCGACGGTGCCCGCCGGGGGCGGGTCCTCGCGGTCGGGCAGGAAGCGGCCGAGCTCCTCGGGCGCGCCCCCGCCGACAGGTTCACCCCGCTCCGGCCGCTGCAGGACGGGGTGGTCACCGACCTGGAGACCACGCGGCTGTACCTCCGCTCGGTCCTGCACAAGGCCGGACGACGGGTGTGGGAGTACCCGCTGCGCGCCGTCATCGGCGTCCCCGCCGGCTCCACCGCGCTGGAGCGCCGAGCGCTGCTGGAGGCCGCCGAGGAGGCGGGCATCCGGCCGGTGACGGCCCTCGACGGCTCGATCGCGGGCGCGGTCGGCTGCGGCATCGACCCGCTGGAACGGCGCGTGCACATGGTCGTCGACGTCGGGGGCGGCACCGCCGAGGCGGTGGCGTTCTGCTTCGGCGGGGTCCTCGCCCACCGGACGAGCAAGCTGGCCGGGGAGGAGATGACCCTGGCCGTCCTGCGGTACCTCCGCGAGCAGCACCAGCTGCACGTGGGCGAGGTCGAGGCGGAGCAGTTCAAGATCCGCGCCGGGTCGGACGGGGACGGGCCGATCGTCGTCCAGGGCCGCGACGCCGCCACCGGCCGGCCCCGGCTGGCCACGGTGCACGCGGCGGAGGTGACCGACGCCGTGCGGCCGATCACCGACGAGATCGTCCGGACGCTGGCCGCCTGCCTGGACGACCTGCCCCCGCAGGCGATCGCCGACGTGCTCGCCGAGGGGGTGCTGGTGTTCGGCGGGTCCTCGCGCGTCCAGGGCCTGCCGGTCGAGCTGGAGCGCAGCCTCGGTCTGCCGGTCAAGCTGGCCGAGGAACCCACCACCTGCGTGGCCGAAGGCGCCGCGCGGGCGGTGCGCGACCGCCGGCTGCTCGCCGCCTACGGCCGGGGCTGACCGTCACGGCGCCTGCACCGGGCCGGTGGCGACGACGTCCTGGCGGTGGTCGAGGTAGTAGCGCAGGCCCTCGGCCACCACGCTCTTCGCGGTGTTCCCGCCGGTCCCCGGCCCCTGCACGATCGCGGTCATCACGATCTCGGGGGCGTCCATCGGGGCGGCGGCGCTGATCCAGTTGTCGTACTCGCCCTCGGGCAGCCCGCCGTCCTGCGCGGTGCCGGTCTTCGCGCCGACCGCCACGGGCAGGCCGGCGAGCGAGACGGCGGTGCCTCCGGTCACGGCCAGCCGCATCCCCTCGCGGACCGGCCCCAGGTCGGCGGCGAACGGCACCGGCGTCGCGGCCGGCGCCGGGAGCGCCGTCCAGGTGCCCGCGTCCGCCCCGACCGCCAGGCCGAGCCGCGGGGTGACCAGGTTCCCCGTGGCGACGGCGGCGGTCCACCGGGCGTTCTGCAGGGGCGTGACCTGCAGCTCGCCCTGGCCGATGCCGAGGATGACGGTGGAGCCGCCGTACCAGGTGCCGCCGTCCGCCTCGACCGACTCCGGCGTGCCGAGGTAGCCGGCGGACTCGCCGGGCAGGTCGATGCCCGTGGGCTGCCCGACGCCGAGCGCCCGAGCCGTGTCGATCATGGTCTCGGCCCCGAGCGCGACGGCGAGCTTGTAGAAGTAGACGTCGTTGGAGATGGCGATCGACTCCACCAGGTCCATCGGCCCCATCGGCCGCCAGTTGCCGAAGGTGTGGCCGCCGTAGGTGAAGCTGGCCCCGGTGGGGATGTCCTGGCGCGGCGCGAGCACGGGATGGGCCTGGTTGGCCGCGGCCACGACCAGCTTGAACGTCGACCCGGGGGGCACGACCGCCTGGGTGACGTGCTCGAGCATCGGCGAACCGGGCGCCTCGGCCACGGCCTGCAGCGCCGCGCCGTCGATCGGCGGCCCGTAGACGTTGTTGTCGAACGACGGGGTGCTGGCGATGGCGAGCACCTGCCCCGAGCGCGGGTCCATCGCGACCGCGGCGCCGATCCTGCCCCGCGGCCGGGGCTGCGCGCGCACGGCCTCGGTCAGGCGGGCGTCGAGCGTCCGCTGCAGGCCCAGGTCGAGCGACAGCCGCAGGTTCGCGCCGGGCACGGGGTCCTGCCGTCCCGCCAGCGCCACCGGCACGCCCTCCGGGTCCACGTACACGCACTGCCGCCCGTTCACGCCGCGCAGCACCGCGTCGTACTGCTGCTCGAGCCCGGCGCGACCGACGATCTCGCCGGACGGCAGGCCGGGCCAGCGCTCCTCGTCCTCGGGTGTGGCCACCCCGGCGAAGCCGAGCACCGGTCCGAGCAGCGCGCCCTGGGGGTAGGCGCGACGCGGCTCCGGGACCACGAGCACGCCGGCGATGCCGGCCGCGGCGACCGCGGTACCGACGTCGCGCGGCACCTCGGCCACCGTCAGCGACAGCGTGGTGGCGTCCACCGCGCGGATCTGCGCGCGGAACTCCTCCGCCGGCCGGCCCGTCAGCCCGGCGAGCCGGTCGACGTCCGCGGGCCGGCTGCGCAGCAGGGCGGGGACGACGAGGACCTGGTCCACGCCGGTGCCGACGTCCGCGGCGTTCACGGCCAGCGGCGCGTCGTGCCGGTCGGTGATGGCGCCGCGCGGGGCGGGCAGGCGGATGCAGCGGGTCATCTGCTCCTCGCCGACCAGCTGGAGGTCGTCGCCCCGGGTGACCTGCAACCGCCAGCCGTACACGCCGAACGAGACGAGCAGCACCGAGAGGCCGAGCGCGGCCAGCCGGACCAGGCGCGGCCGCGGGTTGAGTCGGCCCGGCAGGGCCCACAGCCGCCTCCGGGCGCCGTCCCGGCGGACGGACAGGACGACCCCGATGGCGGCCAGGTGGACGACGAGCGCCGTCCCGCCGTAGCTGAGCATGGGGAGCGGGACGCCGGCGAGCGGGAGCAGGCCGAGGTTGGCCCCCACCGAGACGACGGTCTCGACCCCCACGAGGACCGCCAGCCCGCCGGCGACGAGCGCGCCGTGCGGCGTGCGGGACGCCCGGCTGGCCAGCGCGAGCCGCCAGACCAGGACGATCGCGGCGAGCACGACGACGGCGCCCGCGACCAGCCCCCACTGCCCCACCAGGCTGGCCAGCGCCAGGTCGGTCTCCCGCTCGGGCAGGTACTGCGCGCGCAGGCCCCGCAGGGGGTCGTCGGTCCGCCCGAACAGCCCGCCCGAGCCCACGGCGATGTGCGCCTGCCGCAGCGCCCAGCCCGACCCGGTCGGCGACTCGTGGGCGCCGACGAGGAAGGTGCCGAGGCGCTCGAGCTGATAGGGCCGCAGGAGGCTGATCATGAGCGGCGCCGAGACCGCCGCCGCGGCGGCCAGCGGCAGCAGGAACCGCGCGGGCACCCGCCCGAGCACCAGCATGGCGCCGACGAGGACGACGAGCAGCGTGGCGGTGCTGAGGTCCGGCTGGAGCAGGGTGAGCCCGATGGGCACGGCGGCGAGCAGCAGGGCCCAGGTGAAGCGCTGCCACACCGGCCGGCCGGAGGCGAGGACGGCGGCCAGGGCCAGCAGCAGCCCGAGCTTGGCCAGCTCGGACGGCTGGAACGTGAAGAAGCCGACCGCTATCCACCGGGTGGCGCCGTTCGCGGACAGGCCGACGGTGAGGACGCCGACGAGGAAGAGGACGGCGGCGCCGTAGGCCGCCCAGCCCAGGACGCCGAGGTACCGGGCGCGGACCCGCCAGAACACCGCCAGGGCCAGCACCCCGCCCGCGGCGATCAGCCCCTGCCGCACGGCGAGCTCGGTGTCGCCGATGAGGTGCAGGTTGGCCAGGCCGAGCACGACGAGGGTCAGCGCGGCCACGACGGCGAGCAGGTCGAAGGCGTTGGCGCGCCGCGTCCGGCGCCGGTCCCGGGTCCGCCGCAGGGCGGCCAGCGACACCTCCGGTGGGGTGTCGGGCTCGGCGGGCCCGCCGCGGAACCTCCTGCGCTGCTGCCGCGTCCACCGGCGGCTCCCGCGCCCCACCACCGGCGCCCGGGCCGGTCCTGCGATCGACATGGGTCCCTCCGGTGCGCTCACCCGGCCTGGTCGCCTGACCGGCACGAACCGACGACCACCGGGGCGGAGGCCGCGGCGGCGGGGACGTCGGTGACGGCGATGACGGTCACGGCCGGCGCGGGCGGGAGCGCGACGGTGCCGACCGCCGTGGCCCGCGCGCCCCCGGGCGGCACGGTGACCGTTCCCCCGGGTGCGGTCTGCGTGGCGCCGCTGCAGCGGTCGACGACCCGGTACGACCAGGCGACCGGCTGCTCCGCGGCACCCGGGACGAGCCGCACCAGCAGGCGCACCTCGCAGGGCGCGCCCGGCGCGCACGGCGCCAGCGGCCGCAGGTCGACCGCGGCCACCGCTCCGGCGGAGGCGGGCGCGGGCGCCTCGACGGGCAGGCCGTCGGGTTCGGGGGCCTCGGATGCCGCCGACCCGCTGCGCCCGGCGTCCAGCAGAACCCCGATGTCGGTGGTGATCTCGTCGCTGAGGACGGCGACCTCGAGCGCGACCACCGCGGCGAGGACGACCAGCGAGAACAGCCACGCGCCGACGCGCCGCGCCGCGCTGCCGGACCTCCCGCGGGCGGCGCGCGCTGCCGGGGTCGGCCGGTCCCCGGCACGCGCGGGAGCGGCCGGTGCGGCGCCACCCGCGGCCGGCGGACCGCCGAGGATCGCCCGCACCAGCGCGGCCAGTTCGGCCCGGACGGCCCCGCGGTCGATCGCGGCCGCGGCCTCCTCCAGGCTCCGCGCGACGGCGGGCACGCCGGCCACCGGGAGCTCCGCCACCGCCCGGTCGAGCCCGGCCAGCAGCCGGTCGGCCTCCGGATCCGCGCGGCCGGTGCGGCGGCGGGCCGCACCGGCGACGTCGGCGAGGACCGCGGCGACGGCGGGACCGCCCGGAGGGACCGCGGGTGGTCGACCGTTCCCCGTGCCGTCCGTCACGACGTGTCCGTCGGCGTCGACGCGGACCTGACGCGCCCCGAGCAGGGCGTCGCCGGTGCCCGCCGCGGAGCGCTGGTCCGCGGCCGCGAGCACCTGCGCGGCGATCTCGACGGCCTGCGCGGCCGTGAGCCGGGCCAGGGCGATCAGGCGGGTCAGGTCGACGGCGGGTGCGGGAGCCGGCGGCGGGTCGGCCGGCTTCCCGCCCGAGCGGCCGGGCAGGTCGGGAGCGTCGTCCGGCGCGCGCCGCTCGCCGGGCCGTCGGACCGTCACGTCCGTCATCGACAGCCACCCCCGCACGAGCGTCCGACCGGGCCCCCGTGACTGATCGGTCCCGATACTGCGGTGCGGGGCACCCGGACGTCACCGGGTCGCCGCGCGGTTCGTGCGGTGGACCCGCAAAGTCAGGACCAAGGACCCCGGGAGCCCAGGGCCGACGGACCGGTGGGGTCGACCGCGCCGCGCCCCGACGACGGCGGCGTCCGTCGGAGCAGTCCGGCGAGGCCCCGCCGGTCAGACCTCGTCCGGCGAGGCAGTCCCCTCCCGAAGCGCGTCGGTCAGCAGCGCCACCAGGGCCTCGAGCTGGACGTCGGCCGACGAGGCGAGCTCGTCGTCGGACCCGTCGAGCGCCCGGGCGGCGAGCCCGGCCTTGCTGTCGATCAGCTCGGCGATCCGGGCGTCGATCGTCTGGGCCGCGATGATCCGCCACGCGGTGACCGGCTCGCTCTGACCGATGCGGTGGCTGCGGTCGATGGCCTGGGTCTGCTCGGCGTCGGTCCAGGACAGCTCGGCGAGCACGATGTTCGAGGCGACCTGCAGGTTCAGCCCCACCCCGGCCGCGGTGAGCGAGCAGACCGCGACGGCGACGTCGGGGTCGTTCACGAAGGCGTCGATGTTCTCCTGCCGCGACGTGGACGTCTGGTCGCCGCGGATCGACGAGAAGCGCACGCCCTGCCGGGTGAAGACCTCCTCGGCGGCGTCCATCACGTCCACGTGCTTGGCGAAGAACACGACCTTGCCGGCGCTGCGGGCCAGCTGCGCCGCGTAGTCCGCGGCCAGCTGCGCCTTCGCCCGGCCGATGCGCCGCATCATGCCGAACACGTTCTCGCCGCTGCTCGTGGCCGCGTCCTTCAGCTCCGACCGGGCCACCCGCCGGGCGAGGTCGAGGTCGATGCCCTCGACGACGGCGTCGGACGGGCGGGCCGCCAGCGCGGTGCGGTACTGCGCCACCATCCGGCGGACGAGCTCCTGCTCGGCGGCCCGGATCGACCGCCCGGCCGCCCCGTCGAGCTCGACCGGGAGGTCGGCGATGCGGCGGGCGGGGATGTCGGCCGCGACGTCGACCTTGCGCCGGCGGACGATGCCCTGGTCGATCACGCACCGGCGGGCGGCCGGGTAGAAGCCGCGGTCGGCCGGGGTCAGGCCGGTCTCCTCCAGCGCCGTCATCAGGTCGCCGAGCGGCGTGGTGTCGTCGATCCAGCCGAGGAACTGCCAGATGGCCCGGAAGTCGTCGATGTCGTTGATCAGCGGCGTGCCGGTGAGGGCCATCAGCAGCGGTCGGGGGGTGCGGGCCCGGACGCGCTCGGACAGGCGCAGCACGTGCTGCGAGCGCTGCGACGACTTGTTCTTGATGAAGTGCGCCTCGTCGACCACCATGCCGCGGAAGCCGAAGGCGCCCAGCCAGCCGACGTGGCGGTCGAGCACCTCGTAGTTGACGACGACGATGTCGGCGAAGCCGTCCACCGCGTCGCCGTCGCCCTGCACCACGGTGGCCGGGCGGTGCGGCGTCCAGCGGGCCGCCTCGCGGGCCCAGTTGGTCTTGACGACGTTCGGCACGACGACGAGCAGCGGGTAGGCGTCCGCCGCCTCGGCCGCGAGCAGGGCCTGGGCCGTCTTGCCCAGCCCCGGCTCGTCGGCGAGCAGGAAGGTCCGGTGGCCGGCCGCGGCCGCGGCGACCAGCTGACCCTGGTGCGGCATCAGCTCCAGGCCCTCGGGGGTGAACCGGGACGTCGGGAAGGGCAGGTCCATGCACGCCGGCGCTCCCCCGCCGGCCCGCTCGAACGAGCTCAGCAGCGGGCCGAGCAGCTCCCACCCGGCCAGCCGGCGCGGACGCGCGACGGGCTGCGCGCCGGCGGAGAAGTCGGGCGCGAGGAAGGGGTTGGCCAGCTGCCGCGAGAGCACCGACTGGGGCACCATCCGCCGCTCGGGCGCCGGGTCGGCCGCGGGCGCCTCCTCGGCCACCTCGTCGGGACCGGGGTCGATGCCGACCGCCCGGAGCATCTCCTGCCGGAGGGAGCGGGCCGCGTCGGAGACGACGGCGTCCTCGGCCAGCAGCGCGAGCAGCCCCGCGTTCTGGACGGCGGTCCGCGCCAGGATCGCCGCGATCCCGTCCAGACGCTTGAGCTGCTCGGCCGTCTGGGCGTCGCTGCCGGCCCCCTCGGCCCGCAGGCGGGCGCGCTCGTCGCGCAGCAGCAGGGCGACGGCCTGGAACTCCGTGCGCACGGACGGCGTCACGTGGCCGCGCCGCACGGCCGCCTCGACCTCGCGCACGGTGCGGGCGAGCACCGAGACGAGGTCGCCGCGGTGGTGGACGCGTCGCTGCGTGCGGTGGGCGGTACGGCGAGCGCCCGTCTGGCGCTGGCCTGGTCGAGCCACGTACTCCTCCTCCTGGGTGCCGGGCACGGTGGCCGCGGCAGCATGCCGCACGATCCCGCGCCCGCGACGGAGCAGGTCCCGAGCGGCGGCCCGGCGCTGTCGGACGACGAGCCGCACTGCGGATCCGGCGAGGATCGACGCCTCGGGCCGCAGCGGGCCTCTCGCGGGCTCGCGGTCGCTGCTCCGTCGGTGTCAACGTACGCGCACGCGGATGATTCCCGGCTGTCGGCTCGTGCCGTGGTAGGCGCGCGCACGGCCGGGTGTCGGGCTCGTGCCGGGCCGGCCGGGTCGTCGCGTGGTCGGAGCCGGCGCGGGGTGGGGTGGTCACGCGGCGGGCTCGGTGAACCTGTCCGGCCGGACGTCGGTGTAGGTGCGGACCGGCACCTCCAGCACGACCGGTCCGGCGTCGCGGAACTCGAAGGTGACCGGCACGCTGAACCCGCTGCGCAGGGTCTCCCGCAGCCCGGTCAGCTCCAGGTGCGGTCCGGTCACCTCGCGGAGCACCGCGACGCCACCCGGGGGCACGGGCACGTCGACGCGCGGCTCCGGTGAGGCGTCGCCGTCCCGGAGGACGACCTCCTCCGCGACGTCGGTGCCGGCGCCGGTGAGCGCGTCCTCGGCCTCGCCGTCGTTCGCGACCGTCAGCAGGAGCGCGGCGCTGTCACCGGCGATGTGCAGGCTGCCCCGCGTGCCGGGGGACGCGAGGGACACGCTGAGCAGCCGCAGCTCGCCCACCCGCCCGTCGACGCTGTCGAGGCCGATCCTGGCCCGGTCGAGGTTCGAGGAACCGGTCCGCGCCGACCCGCAGCCGGCGAGCACCAGCAGGAGGAGCGCGGTCGTGGCGAGGACTCCGGTGCGTCTCATGCCGACTCCAGGGCTCGAGGAGGGATCCCTCGTCAGAGGGTGATGAAACCGGTCGCCAGGCCGACGACGCCGGTGACGCCCGCGGCCACGACGACGGCGCAGAGGGCCATCTCGGTGGCGCTGAACAGCCGGCGGCCCCGTTCGCTGCGCGCCTTGACGTACAGCAGGGTGGCCGGGGCGAGGATCACCGTCGCGAGCAGCAGGAACTTCAGGCCCGCGGCCTCGAACAGGAACAGCGTGTAGGCGGTCGCGATCCCCGCGACGACCGCCTCCTTGCGGCGCGTCCTCCCGTCCACGTCCTCGTAGGACTCGCCCGTCAGGCCGAGCTTGAGGGCGTAGGCGGCGGCGAGGAAGTACGGGATCAGCGCCAGGCAGGTGGACAGGTCGAGCATGAAGTTCAGCGCGTCGGTCAGGACGAGCGTCGCGGCGAGCAGCCCCTGCACGGCCAGGGAGGTCACGACGAGCGCCGTGATCGGCGTCGCCTTCTCGTTCTCCCTGCCGAGGAAGGCCGGGAAGTCCTCGTTGCGGGCCGGGATGTACATCACCTCGGCCGCCATCAGGGTCCAGGCGAGGTAGGCGCCGAGGACCGAGACGATGACGGCGATGCTGATGAACCAGCTGCCCCAGTCGCCGACGACGGACTCGAACAGCCCGATCATCGACGGCTGGCGGGTGGCGGCGATCTCCGGCTGCGGCAGGACCGCGTAGCTCGACAGCGTCACCAGGGCGAAGATCGACAGCACGCTGAGGAAGCCCAGGACGGTCGCCCTGCCGACGTCCTGACGACGCTTGGCGTAGCGGGAGTAGACGCTGGCGCCCTCGATGCCGATGAAGACGAACGTCGTGATGATCATGGTGTTGCGGACCTGCTCGTCCAGCGAACCGAGGTCGCCGTAGCCGGTGGCGAGCCAGTTGTCGGAGAAGACCCCGGCGTCGAACGCCACGAACAGCACGACGACGAAGACGAGGATCGGCACGATCTTGAACACCGTCACGATCCGGTTGACCACGGCGGCGTCGCGCACCCCGCGGGCGATCAGGACGTGGAACAGCCAGACACCGACCGTGCCGATCGCCACCGCGAGCACGGTGTCCCCGTCGCCGAAGGCGGGGAAGAACGTGCCGAGGGTCGCGGTGATGAACACCCAGTAGAAGGTGTTGCCGGCGACCGCGCTGGCCCAGAAGCCGATGGCGGAGTTGAACCCCACGTAGTCGCCGAAGCCGGCCTTGGCGTAGATGAACACGCCGGAGTCCAGCTCCGGTTTGCGGATGGCGAGGTTCTGGAAGACGAAGGCCAGCATCAGCATGCCCGTGCCCGCGACGGCCCAGGCGATCAGCGACCCGAGGACGCCGGTCGCCACACCGAAGCGGGCGGGCAGCGAGAACACCCCCGCGCCGACCATGCTGCCGACCACCATCGCGGTCAGCGTGGGCAGGCTCATCTTCCCCGGCGCCGCGCTCGGGGCCTCGGCAGTCACGTCTGCGACGCGAGGGGGAGGAATCGTGTCGACCATCGTCAGCTCGTCTCCGTCCGGGACGGGTCGGGCACCGTCGCCTCGACCTTCTCGATCTTGAACCCGGTGACGCCGTAGAGGACGCTCAGCGCGGGGCTCGCGTAGCAGAAGACGGCCCAGGGCGCGTAGAGCAGCGTCGAGACGCCGAGGGTGGCGGCCATGAACGCCCCGCACGAGTTCCACGGCACCAGCGGGGAGGTGACCGTGCCGCTGTCCGCGGCCAGCCGGGACAGGTTGGGGGGCGCGAGGCCCCGTCGCCCGAACTCGACGCGGAAGACGCGCGTGGGGAGGACCAGGGCGATGTACTGGTCGCCGGCGACGACGTTCAGGCCGAAGGCGCAGACGAACACGGTGAGGAACAGCCGCCCGGTGCTCGTGGCGGCGGCGACCATCGGATCGACCAGCCGGGCGATCAGCCCGAACCGTTCCAGCAGGACGCCGAAGGTCACCGCCCCGAAGATGAGCCAGAGCGTGAGCAGCATGCTGGACATGCCACCGCGGGAGACGAGCCGGTCGACGTCGACGAGGCCGGTGTCGGCGGTGAAGCCGGTGGCCATGGCTTGCCAGGTCGCCTTGATCGACTCGACGACCACGTCGCCCTGCCCGGCGACGAAGTCGGCGACGACCTGGGGTTGGGTGAACGCCGCGAGCACGCCCGCGGACAGCGCCGACCCGAGCAGGGCCAGCGAGGCCGGCGCCTTGCGCACCGACAGCACCAGCAGCAGCAGCAGAGGCAGCAGGTTCACCGGGCTGATCCAGAACAGCTCGTCCAGATCCGCCAGCTCCGTGCTGGTCGGGACCACGTCGCGCACATCGGGGCCCGTGACCCAGCCGAGCACGAGGAAGACGACGAGCGCGACCCCGAACGCCGGCACCGAGGTCCACACCTGGCGCTTGATGTGCTCGCGTGGGTCGACGCCCACCATCTGGGCGGTCAGGACGGTGGTCTCCGACAGCGGCGAGGTCTTGTCCCCGAGGTAGGAGCCGGAGATCACCGCACCCGCCGTGACCGCCACCGAGACGTCGAGCAGGGTGGCGATGCCGAGCAGGCCCACGCCGACCGTACCCGCGGTGGTCCAGGAGCTGCCGATGCTCAGCGCGACGACCCCGCAGATGATCGCCGTGGCAGCGTAGAACCACGACGGGGAGAGCACCTGGATGCCGTAGTAGACGAGGGTGGGGATGGTGCCGGACAGGTTCCAGGTGCCGATCAGGGCGCCGACCGCGAGCAGGATGAACATCGCGCTCGTCACCGAGGCGATCGCCTCCTGCTCGGCGTGCCCCACCTCGTCCCAGCTGTGCCCGTTCTTCCGCGCGATCAGGGCCGCGATCGCGGTGCACCCCACCAGCGCCACCTGGACGGGGCCGTCCAGGGCATCGAGACCGAACAGCGCCAGGGAGCCGGCGATCAGCGCCGCCAGCGCGCTCAACGGCAGCAGTGCGTCGACCAGCGACGGTCGTCGCGCCGTCAGGACGTCCCGCTCTGCCATCGCGTGCCTCGTGATCGAGAAGTCTCTGCTCCTGGGCTCTCGCCCCCGGGGGCCGGCAGGGGGACCCCCCGGGGCCGGCGAACCCGCCCGCGGGCCGCCACCCACCCCCGCGCAGCGTCAGAAGTCGACGGGATCGCGGATGATCGGGCAGGTCATGCAGTGGCCGCCGCCTCGGCCGCGGCCCAGCTCCGCGCCGACGATCGTGATCACCTCGACGCCCGCCTTGCGCAGCACGGTGTTGGTGTGGGTGTTGCGGTCGTAGGCGAACACCACCCCGGGAGCCGCGGCCACGACGTTGTTGCCGCTGTCCCACTGCTGCCGCTCGTTGGCGTAGGCGTCCCCGCCGGTCTCCAGCACGCGCAGCTCGGCCAGACCGAGCGCGTCGGCGACGACCTCCGGGAACGACCGCGTCTCCTCGGTGACCTCGACCGGTTCCCTGTCGCCGGGGCGCAGGCTGAAGGTGTGGATGCCGTCGACGATGTCGCGGTAGGCGGTGGCGAGGTCCCGGTCGGCGAAGGTGAACACGGTGTCCAGGTGCATCGCCGCGCGCAGCCTCGGCATGCCGGCCACGAGGACCCGGCTCGCCGCGCCCCGTTCGAACAGCGCGGCGGCGAACTGGGTGATGGCCTGCCGGGAGGTGCGCTCGCTCATGCCGATGGCGACCGCCCCGTTGCCGATCGGCATGACGTCGCCGCCCTCCAGGGTGGCCAGGCCCCAGTCCTGCTCGGGGTCGCCCCACCAGACCGTGGAACCGGCGAAGTCCGGGTGGAAGGTGTAGATCGCCTTGTACAGCAGCGTCTCGTCGTGCCGGGCGGGCCAGTACAGCGGGTTGAGCGTGACCCCGCCGTAGACCCAGCACGTGGTGTCGCGGGTGTACAGGGTGTTCGGCAGGGGCGGCATCAGGTACTCCCGGACGCCGGTCGACTCCCGGGCCAGCGCGACGTAGCCGGGCCGGAAGTCCTCGGGCAGGTCCGTCGTCGCCAGCCCGCCGATGAGGAACTCGGCCAGCCGACGGTCGTCCAGCGACTCCAGGAAGGCGCGTGTCGCGTCGACGAGCCCGAAGCCCACCTCGTTGGCGGTGATCTTGCGGTCGAGCAGCCACGTCTTGGCCTCGGGGATCCCCACCGTCCGGGTGAGCAGGTCGTGCAGTTCGACGACCTCGACCCCGCGACCGCGCAGCTTGTCGACGAAGTCGAAGTGGTCCCGGCGTGCGTTGTCCACCCAGAGCACGTCGTCGAACAGCAGGTCGTCGCAGTTGCGCGGGGTCAGCCGGGAGTGCGCCAGGCCCGGGGCGCACACCAGGACCTTGCGCAGCACGCCGACCTCCGAGTGCACCCCGTAGGCGGCGGACGTGACGGGCGTGGGAGCGACGGTGGTGGTGCTCACGGCGGTCCCTCCGGGGGGAGGCGGGTGTCCGGTCGACCGACCGTGGCACCCGGCCGTGCCGGAACGCGTCATCCCCGGAGGGTGAGGCGACCCCGGGCCCGGGCAGCACGCGACGGCGTCCGAGGGCTCCGCGTGCGCGCCGCGCGGGTCACGCCATGGCGGGCGCGGCCGCCTCCGCGGCCTCGAGGACGAGCTGCGTCGCGGCCTCGGGCTGCGACACCATCGCGGCGTGGGAGGCCGCCACCTCCCGGATCCGCGCGTCCGCGCGCTCGGCCATGAACCGCTGGGTCGCCGGCGGGATGGCCTCGTCCTCGGTGCCGAGCAGGTACCAGCACGGGAGCGTCCGCCGGGCCGGCGGGCCCGACGGCTCGCTGAACGCGGCGGCGTGCCACGGTCGCTGCGTCGCGGCCATCACGTCCGACGTGGCCCGGTCGACGTCGGCGGCGAACACCGCGTGGAACCGGTCGGCGTCGAGGTAGAGGTCCGGGCCGCCGTCGCTCCCGTCGCGGCCGCTCAACGGCACGGGCCTGATGGCCGGCTCCACGAGGCTGCCCTCGGACGTCTGGAAGATCTGCACGATGCTCTCGCCCTCGTCGGGCATCCACCCGGCGAGGAACACCAGCGCCTTGACCCGGTCGTCGCCCGTCGCGGCGGCCGAGACGACCGCGCCGCCGTAGGAGTGGCCCACGAGCACGAGCGGGCCGTCGAGGCTCCTGAGGAAGTCGGCGAGGTACGCCGCGTCGTCGGCGAGCCCGCGGAGCGGGTTGGCGCACCCGACGGCGCGCAAGCCGTGCTCGTCCAGGGCGCGGATCTGCGCCGCGAAGCCCGACGCGTCGGCCCGGGCACCGTGGACGAGGACGATCGTCGGGGTGGTCCGGCCGGGCTGCGTGGTCATGTCGGCCTCCTCGGCTGCGTGGGGGCGGGCGGCCCAGGCTGCTCCCGCTCGCGGGCAGCCGCCAGAGCGCCGCCCGCCGGTCCGGGCAGGTGCGGGCGGACGTGCGCGGGAACCGGCGTGCCGCAGCGGTCCGTCGACCGCCGTCTGCGCAGCGCCGCACCCCGGTGGCGGCGCCGGCGAGCCGGTCCGGAAAGGCGTACCGGTGACGAGCGGGGATCGGGACACTGTCCCGGCGGGGCCAGCAGGACGACCAACTCCGACGACGACCCTCCGAGGCGCTGCATGACTGTCGACGAGCACGACGAGGTCGCGATCCGGACGCCGGACCAGCGCCTGCGCGTCTTCGTGAGCTCCACGCTGGCCGAGCTGGCCGAGGAGCGCGCGGCGGTCGCCCGTGCCATCTCGGCGCTGCGGCTCACGCCGGTGCTGTTCGAGCTCGGCGCCCGTCCGCACCCGCCGCGTGAGCTGTACCGGGCCTACCTGGCGCAGTCGGACATCTTCGTCGGCCTGTACTGGCAGCGGTACGGCTGGATCGGTCCCGACATGGACGTCTCGGGCCTGGAGGACGAGTTCCGGCTCTCCCGTCCCCTCCCCCGGCTGCTGTACGTCAAGACACCGGCGCCCGGGCGGGAACCCCGGCTTGCGGCCATGCTCGCCGAGCTCGAGTCGGAGGGGGCCGACTCCTACCGTCCGTTCCGCAGCACGCGGGAGCTCGCGCGCCTGGTCCGCGACGACCTCGCCCTGCTCCTGAGCGAGCGCTTCGCGTCGGCCTCCGCCGGCAGCCGTCCACCCGGGGCGGGCGCGCCCGAGGCCGCGGACCGGCCGGCGCCGCGGTCCCTGCCGGTGACCTCGACGTCATTGGTGGGACGTGAGCAGGACGTCGCGAACGTGGCGGCGCTGCTGCAGTCGCCCGCGGTGCGCCTGGTCACGCTCACCGGCCCCGGCGGGGTGGGCAAGACACGGCTCGCGGTCGCCGTGGCGGAACGGCTGCACGACCGCTACCCGCGCGGGGCGGTGTTCGTCCCGCTGGCGTCGATCGCCGAACCCGGCCTGGTGCTGCCCCGCGTCGCGGCCGCCGTCGGCGCTGCCGTGGAAGGCGCCCGCCGGCCGCTGGACGTCGTCGTGGAGCACCTGGCGGACACGCCGACGCTGCTCGTCCTGGACAACCTGGAACAGGTCGTCGCGGTCGCACCCGACCTCGACGAGCTCCTGGCGAGGAGCCCCGGGCTGTCGGTCCTCGCCACGAGCCGCACCGCGCTGCGCCTGCGGGCCGAACGCGAGTACGGGGTCGGCGCGCTGGCGGTGCCGGCGTTCCCGCACCCACCCGGGCTCGAGGACGTGGCCTCCCTGCCGGCCGTGCGGCTGTTCGTCGAGCGGGCGCAGGCCGTCCGCTACGACTTCGCGCTGACCGAGGACAACGCGGTGGCCGTCGCGGAGATCTGCCGGCGCCTCGACGGGCTGCCGCTCGCCATCGAGCTCGCGGCGGCGCGCAGCCGGCTGCTGGACCCCCGCACACTGCTCGCGCGGCTCGGCAGCCGCCTCGACGCCCTGGGCCCCGGGCCGGTGGACCTCCCCGAGCGCCAGCGCACCCTCCGCGCGACGGTCGAGTGGAGCGTCGGCCTGCTGGACGAGGCCGGGCAGCAGATGCTGGCGACCCTGTCGGTCTTCGTCGAGGGGTGGACCGTCGAGGCGGCCGTGCACGTCGCCGATCTCCCCGAGGACCGGACCCTCGAGCTGCTCGACGTGCTCGCCACCCACAGCCTCGTGCACGTCGACGCGACCGACGCCGGACCGAGGTTCCGCATGCTCGGAGCGGTCCGGGAGTACGTCGCCGCGCGCCTCGCCGTCCGGGCGGACCGGGCCGACGTCGAACGGCGCCACGCCGAGTACTTCCGCGCGTTCGTGGTGAACGCCGACTGGCCCGCCCGGGCGCAGGGCGAGTGGGCCGATCGGCTGCAGACGGAGGAGGAGAACCTGCGCGCCGCCGTCCGGTGGTTCCTCGCCCACGACGTGGCGGCGCTGCCGCACGTCTTCCGGGTCCTCTGGCTGTTCTGGCAGATGCGCGGGCGGATGCCCGAGGGCCGCGGCTGGATCCACGAGGCACGACTGCGGGCCGACGCGCTGGACGACCGGTCGCGGGCCGAGCTGCTGTTCACCTCCGCCGTCACGGCCGTCGAGGTCGGGGACGACGACAGCGCGCTGGCCGCCGTCGACGAGCTCCGGCGGCTCGAGGACCGCATCGACGACCGCTTCCTCCGCAGCGCCGCCCAGCTCGCCATCTCGTGGATCCTGCCCCTCGGCGACGACTTCGCCGGCGCGCTCCGGGCGGCGGAGGAGGCCCTCGACGGCTTCCGCGACCAGAACGAGCCCTTCGTCGCGTTCGCCGTGCTGACCGTCGGCGGGCTGGAGATGGCGCTCGGCCGGACCGAGGCCGCCCGCGCGCACCTCGCCGAGGTCGAGGACCTCGGCGGCCGGTTCGGCAACGACTGGCTGAAGTCGGGCGCGCGCAGCCAGCTCGCCGTGCTCGCCGTGCGGTCCGGTCGCCTGGACGAGGCTCGTGCGCTGCTGGTGCGATCGGTGGACGCGGGCGCGGACTCCGACGTCAGCACCCTCCCCCTCACCTTCTCCCTCTTCGCCGCTGCCGAGCTGGCGCTGGTCCGGGGTGACGCCCGGCTGGCCGCGACCGCTCTGGGCGCGGCCGACGGTCTGCGGGGCAGGGCGGGGCTGCGGGCGTGGCCGGCGACCCGGCGGGCGGAGGCCGACCTGGTCGCCCGGGTGGCGCACGAGCTGGGCGACGGCTACGCGGAGGCCGCCGCCGCCGGCGCCGGGCTCGGCCACCGCGACGCGGTCGCCCTCGTCCGCGGGTCGTGGACCGTCCCGTCGGGGCCCCGGCGCTGACCGGTGCGGACGTCGGGCGTCAGGCGGCCGCGCGCGCCCGGCGGCTCGCCCACCAGCCGTACCCCCCGGCCACGACCACGGTGCCCGCGAGCACCACGGCGGCCCACAGGCACCCGCCGCCGCCCGCCCGCGGCCAGGTGCCCACCAGCGCTCCGAGCTCGAGGACGCCGAAGGCCGCGTAGGCGGCGGCCGGCACGCCCAGCCGGCCCAGGTCCCGCTCCCTGATCACCAGCGCCGCCCCGAACCCGAACGCGATCAGCCACGCGCCGGTCACCGCGGCGGCCAGCGGGGGCAGCGGCCACGGCCAGAGGCCGCCCATCGGGCCCGTGCCGTGGTGGAAGGTCAGCCCGACGGTGAACAGGACGGCGCCGACCACGGAGAGCACGACCCCCTGGCCGGCCACGAGCAGCCGCAGCCAGCGCGGCATGCCGACGTCGACGCCGTCCGGAGCGCGGCGGCCCTCCTCCTCCCGGCCGATGACGGTGAGGCAGGCGAGCGGCACGACGGCGTAGACCACCAGCCAGAACCAGGCCGCCGACCGGGCCACCGGGTCGTCGGCGAAGAGGTGCAGCCGGTGCACGTGCACCAGCGTCGCGACGAGCGTGAGCACGGTGAACACGCCGACGGTCCCCACCGCGACGCGCACGTGCGCCCAGGAGTTCCGCCGCAGCGCGAGCACGGACAGGACGAACCCGGCGGCGTAGGCCGAACCCAGGAACGCGGTGGTCCGCTCGTCCTGGATCGGCCACGCCCAGGAGTGGTCGGTGTCCCTGCCGCGCACCAGCAGCTGGTAGGTGGCCAGGGCGGTGAGCGCGGCGAAACCGCGGAGCAGGCGCCGCGTCCCCGCCTGCAGCGGCCCGCCGGCGAGCGGCTGCTCGGGCGGACGCGCGCGGTCGGGCGCGGGGGTGGTCGTGGGGGTGGTCGTGGGGGTGGTCGTGGTCGTCGCGACCGGCAGTGTGGTGGGCACGCGACGGACCCTCCCGGGCCGACCTTCCCCCGGCCTTCCGCGGCCCGGCCGGCCGCGGAAGGATCCGGGCAGCCCCGCGCGGGAGGGCGGTCAGGCGGGGCCGGGCCGCTCGCCGTCGTCGGCGCCGGCGTCGAGGTCCTGGGGCACGCCCTCGGACGGTGCCCGGTGGCGCTCGGGGTCGAGCTGCTCGGCCAGCCGCTGCTCCACCTCGGGGGTCTGCTCGGGGTCGGTCATGCGGCGATCATCCCCCGCGCGGTCCCGGTTCCCCAGCCGTGCGTGACCACGGGCGCGGGCGGGCACCCCAGCGACCGGTGCCGGGTGGAGGGAGGCCGTCGATGCAGCTGACCGGTCGGGTCGCCCTCGTGACCGGGGCCTCGCGCGGCCTGGGACTGGCGCTGGCCCGGGAGCTCGTCCGCCGCGGGTGCCGGGTGGCCGTCTGCGCCCGCGACCCGGAGGAGCTGGAGCGGGCCCGGGCGGACCTGGCCCGCGACGGCGGCGACGTGCTGGCCGTCCCGTGCGACGTCTCCGACCGCGAGCAGGTGGAGGCGCTGGTCGCCCGCGTCGTGGACGAGTACGGCTCCCTGGACGTGCTGGTCACGAACGCCGGGGTGATCCAGGTGGGGCCGCTGGCGACGATGCGGGTCGAGGACTTCGAGGACGCCCTCGGCGTCATGTTCTGGGGCGTCGCCCTGCCCACGCTGGCCGCGCTGCCGCACCTGCGCCGCGCGCGGGGCCGGATCGCCACCATCACCTCGATCGGCGGCAAGGTCGCCGCCCCGCACCTGCTGCCCTACGCCGCGGCGAAGTTCGCGGCCGTGGGCTTCTC
This sequence comes from Geodermatophilus sp. SYSU D00815, assembly GCF_054050035.1. Taxonomy (NCBI): domain Bacteria; kingdom Bacillati; phylum Actinomycetota; class Actinomycetes; order Geodermatophilales; family Geodermatophilaceae; genus Geodermatophilus; species Geodermatophilus sp. SYSU D00815. Next base: position 88,114 of record NZ_JBJGYO010000016.1, read on the forward strand.
GGAGGGGCTCGCCGCCGAGCTGGCCCGGGAAGGCGTGCGGGTCACCACCGTCGTCCCCGGCCTGATGCGCACCGGCTCCCCGCTGAACGCGTTCGTCAAGGGCGACGCGGCCCGCGAGTTCTCCTGGTTCACGGTCGCCGACAGCATCCCCGGCCTGTCCATGGAGGCCGGCCGCGCGGCCCGGCGGATCGTCACCGCGGTGCAGCGCGGCCGCACCGAGGTCGTGCTGACGGCGCCGGCGAAGCTGGCCGTGCGGGTGCACGGGCTGATGCCCGCGACGACCGTCCGGGTCCTCGGGCTGGCGAACCGCGTCCTGCCGCGCGCGGGCGGTGCCGGGCAGCGCGCGGTCCGCGGGGAGACGGCGGCCCCCGCCGTCCGGTCCCCGCTGTTCCGGTGGCTCACGGCGCCGACCCGGCGGGCCGCCGAGCAGCTGCACCAGCGACCGGGCCCGCTCGCCGCCCCGCCGGCGGTGCGGTCGGCCGGCGCCCCCTCCGGCCGCCGGCCGGGTCCGCCCGGGCCCTGAGCCCCGGGCGCGGCGAGCCCGCGGCGACGGCGCCGGTGCACCCGGACGCGACCTGGCCGGCCGACCCCGACGGGCTGGCCGCCGAGCAGCGGCGGATCGCCGCGCTGCGACAGCCGCCCTGGCGACCCGCGGGCACCCCGCCGGCCGTCGCCGGGGTCGTCGCGGTCGGCGGTGACGACGCGGGCGGGGATGCCTGGGCGGCGGCCGTCCTGGTGACCGGCGGGCGCGTGACGGGCACGCGGCTGGTCCGCGGCCCGCTGCGCGCCCCCTACGTCCCCGCGCTGCGGGCCGCGGCCGAGGGGCCCCTCCTGGCCGCGGCCGTGGACGGCCTGCCGGTGCGGCCCGACGTGCTCCTCGTCGCCGCCGCCGGACGCGACCACCCGCGACGGGCCGGGCTCGCCGTGCACCTCGGCGAGGTCCTCGACCTGCCCAGCGTCGGCGTGACCGACCGCCCCCTCCTGGCCACCGGCGCTCCGCCCGGCGTCCGTCCCGGCGACACCGCGCCCCTCGTGCTGGACGGCGCGGAGGTGGCGCGCTGGGTGCGCACGCGCCGCGCGGCCCGGCCGGTGGCGGCGCACGCCGCCTGGCGGACCGGTGCCGACGTGGCGGCCGCGGTGGTGCTGGCAGCCGCCTCCGGCGTCCGGACGCCGCAGGCCCTCCGGGAGGCGCGCCGGCTGGCCCGGGAGGCCCGCGCGCGGGGGTGACCCGCCGGAGGCATGCCGCCGGTGCCCCGGTGGGTACGCCGGTCCGGCTGCTCGCAGACACCCGAGCGGCGCGCCCAGGCGCGGCCGCTCCCGGCCGCGGTGCAGGAGACCCAGATGCCAGGTTCGTGGTTGTTCGGTGCGACCGACGCCGCCGGCGGGCGGCCCCGGGAGGAGACCACCGGCAGACCGGCGGCGATCCTGGTCGGGCTGCGCGGCGACGAGGACGACGCCGCGGAGCGCTCCCTCGACGAGCTGGCGCGGCTGGCGCAGACCGACGGCCTGGACGTCGCCGAGCGGGTCCTGCAGTCCCGGTCGCGACCGGACCCGGCCACCTACCTCGGCGCCGGGAAGGCCACCGAGGTCGCCGGCCTGGTGCGCGAGCGGGGCGCGGCGGTGGTGATCGCCGACGGCGAGCTCTCCCCCGCCCAGGCCCGCAACCTCGAGGACGTCGTGCACGCGCGCGTGGTGGACCGGACCGCGCTGATCCTCGACATCTTCGCCCAGCACGCCCGCAGCAGCGAGGGCAAGGCGCAGGTCGAGCTGGCCCAGCTGGCCTACCAGCTGCCGCGGTTGCGCGGGCACGGCACCGAGCTGTCCCGGGTGGGCGGCGGCCGGGTCGCGGGCGGCGCCGGCATCGGCGTGCGCGGCCCCGGCGAGATGCAGCTGGAGCGGCAGCGGCGCACGCTGCGCCGGCGGATGACCGCGCTGCGCCGGCAGATCGGGGAGACGGCCCGCCGCCGGGACCGCACGCGCAGCCGGCGGCGGGCCAACCGCGTCCCCTCCGTGGCCCTCACCGGCTACACCAACGCCGGCAAGTCCGCGCTGCTCAACCGGCTGACCGGCGCCGACGTGCTGGTCGAGGACGCGCTGTTCGCCACCCTCGACCCGACCGTGCGGCGCGCCACCACCCCCGGCGGCCGGGCGTACACGCTCACCGACACCGTCGGCTTCGTCCGCCACCTGCCCCACCAGCTGGTCGACGCCTTCCGCTCCACGCTGGAGGAGGTGGCCGACGCCGACCTGGTCCTGCACGTGGTCGACGCGGCCGCCGACGACGCCATCGACCAGGTCACGACCGTCCGGGGCGTGCTCTACGAGATCGGCGCACGCTCCCAGCCGGAGCTGCTGGCGCTGAACAAGACCGACCTGGTCGGGCCCGCCGAGCTGGCCGCCCTGCGGGCCTGCTACCCGGGCGCGGTGCCGGTCTCGGCCCGCACCGGGGAGGGCATCCCGGAGCTGCGCGCGGCCGTCGAGCGGGCGCTGGCCGGTGGCCACGCCCCCACCGCCCCCACCGCGCCCGGCGGCGCCGGCGGGCCGGGCACCGCGGGCGGGTCCTGACCGCCGGTGGTCTCACGCGGACATCAGGTCGAGCCGCTGGTACTCCGCCGTCGTGGAGTCGTCCAGGATGCAGGGCCGCGGCTGCGTCATCGCCGTCCCTCCGACCGGTCGTCCTCGGTGCCCCGCGCCGGGTGGCGCGCACCCGTCACGGCGACGGGCTCCACTCCAGCCAGGCGCCGCCCGGGTGGGCGCGGCCCAGCACCGCGCCGCGGCACGCCCCGTCGCGGACGCCGAGGCGGCCGACCACCCCGAACAGCCCGCCGTCCCGGTTCTCGCGCAGCCAGTCCGGCGGCACGTCGAGCCCCTGCACGGTGCCCGTGGCGGCCGGTCCGAGCGGCACCAGCGGGTCGACCGAGATCCACTCCACGTCGCGGTCCCGGCCGATGCGGGCCACGGCGTCGCGGAAGGCGACCAGGCGGCCGGGTGGCAGGAACACGTGCGCGTAGGTGTCGACCAGGCAGAGCAGCGCGCCGGCGGGGGCCTCCGCCGCCACCGCGGGCAGCACGTCGACGAGGTCCCCGCGCAGGGTCGCGGCGGGGCGGGCCCGCGCGACCTCCACCGCCGCGGCGAACCGGGTGACCGCCCCGGTCTCCGGCGGCACGCACGCCGAAAGCCACCGGACCGTGCCGGCGTCGGCGAGGTCGAGCGGCTCGACGTCGACCCCGAGGCGGGAGGCGATCACGGGCAGCCGGAGCGGAGCCGTCGAGGCGACGGCTCACCTCGGTTCTCTGGTACCGGTGCTCGCGGCACAGCCGCGCCAGCGCCCCGCCCTCGTCCTCGGCGAACGCCCGCAGCGCCGGGCGGAACCCGTCGTCCCGCGGCGGCTGGGCGCCGCCGGGGCGGGCGTGGTACCGGGCCAGCGGTGCCCCGGGGCGCTCGTCGAGGCGGAAGCGCAGGGCCGCGCTGAGCAGCAGCGGCGGCAACCGGTCGAGGGGCACCGCCGCCGCCAGGTCGAGCAGGACGTCGTCCTCGGCGATCGCGGTGAACGTCGCGGCGGTCAGCCACCAGCTCGGCGGCGCGTCCGGCGGCGACCAGGCGGCCGCGATCGACCGCGCCTGCTCCGCCACCGCCGCGCGACGGCCGGGCTCCACGCCCGCAGGCTCGTCGCGGTCCGGCGCCGCGTCAACGGGTCCCCGCCCGCGCCCGGGCGTGTGCGCACCCACCGTGCGACCGATGAGTTCGCCCCGCCGTCGGCGTCGACACCTGCGGGCGGCCACGACCCGGGAGGACGACCGATGAGGACCCTGCACCTCGGCCTGCGGGTGGCCGACCGCGAGCGCTCGCTGACCTTCTACACCGCGCTGGGCTACGAGGTGGTCGGCGAGGTGCCCGCAACCCCGCTCGGCCACCTGACCATGCTCAAGCTGCCCGGCGACGAGTTCGTCAGCATCGAGCTCGTCTCCCCGCCGGGCGGGGACTCCCGGCGGGGCCAGGGCCTCAGCCACGTCGCCGTCGCGGTCGAGGCGATGGGCGCGACCGTCGCCGAGCTCGCCGCCCGCGGCGTCGCGGCCGAGCCGCCCTCGTCCCCCGACGGGTCCGCGGACTTCCTGACGACGACGGTCACCGATCCGGACGGCCACCTGATCGAGCTGGTCCAGTGGCCGGCCGGGCACCCCGCCGGGCTCACCGCTGCCGACTGGTCCGACGGGGCGGAGGAGCGGTGAGCGGCCCCGTCCGGCTCTACATGTCGATGTCCCTGGACGGCTTCGTCGCCGGACCGGACGACCGGCCCGGCCAGGAGCTCGGCCGCGGCGGCGGCCGGCTGTTCACCTGGCTCGACCACCGGAACTCCCCGGGCGTGGACGGCCAGGTGTTCGCCGAGGCCCTGGCGACCGGGGCGGTGATCTCCGGACGGCGCACCTTCGAGCTGGCCGGGCGCTGGAACGGCGACCACCACGACGGCGTGCCGATCCTCGTGCTCACCCACCACGTCGACGAGGGCGACGAGCCGCCCGGCAGCGCGCGGTTCCATACCGACGTCGTCGCGTGCGCCGAGGACGCCCGGGCCGCGGCCGGCGACCGGGCCGTGATGGTGCACGGCGCGGGTGCCGCGCAGGCGCTGCTGCGGGTGGGGCAGCTCGACGAGCTGGAGATCCACCTCGTCCCGGTGCTGCTGGGCGCGGGGCGCCGGCTGTTCGCGGACGACGGCGACGTCGTCGAGCTGGAGCTGGTCCGGGAGCTGACCGGCCACGACGCGACCCACCTGCGGTACCGGGTGCGACGCTGACCCCTCGCGCGCGCCGAGGAGGCACCACATGACCGCCGTCGTCCTGCGGCTGCCCTTCGACGGCCCGTGGCTCGTGGAGAACAGCCCCGCGCGGCGGGTGCCCAGCCACGGCACCCACCTGTTCGCCACCACCTACGCCGTCGACTTCGTCGCGGTGGTCGGCCGCCGCACGGCGACCACGCGGGACTGGCGCACCCTGCTCGCCACCGAACCGCCCGACCGGTTCGTCGCCTTCGGCCGGGCCGTCCTCGCGCCCGCGGCCGGCCGGGTGGTGGCGGTCCACGACGGCGAGGCCGACCACGAGGCGCGGCGCTCGCCCCTCGCGCGCGTGCCCTACGCCCTCGGCCAGGCGTCGCGGGCCCGCGCCGGCGCCGGCGCCCTGGCCGGCAACCACGTCGTCCTCGGCCTGGAGGACGACACCGGGTACGCCGTCCTCGCCCATCTGCGCGCCGGGTCGGTGCTGGTGCGCGAGGGCGACGCGGTGGCCGCCGGCCAGCGGGTGGCCGCCTGCGGCAACTCGGGCAACTCCACCCAGCCGCACGTGCACGTCCAGGTCATGGACGACGCCGACCCGTACCGGGCGCGAGGGCTGCCCCTGGTGTTCCGCGACTACCGGGTGCGGCGGCGCGCCGGCGACCCGCCGGTCGCGGTGGCACGCGGCGTCCCCGACGACGGCGAGGTGGTCGAGCCGTCGTGACGGCCCGCCCGCCGGGACGTCACGACCGGTCGGACCGGAAGATCACGACGAGCACGCGCAGCACCAGGACGACGGCGACGACGAGCAGCCCGTAGCCGAAGGCGGCGAACAGCCGGACGGAGTCGGTGACCTGCGGGCCTCCGGGCATGCCGAGGAACAGCACGCCCATGATCCCGGCGACGGCGCCGAGCAGCGCCGACAGCGTCAGGTGCACCAGCCCGGTGACCACCGCCCGGTCGCGGCCGTCGGCGAACAGGCGCACGTTGACCGCCAGCCGCCCGTGCTCGACGGCGTCGGCGATCCGGTCGACCCGGCGGGGCAGCCGCCGCAGCAGCGGCAGCAGGGCGGCCAGCTCCTGCTCGGCCGACCGGCGCAGGCGGGGCGGCGTGAGGGCCTCCGCCACGCGGGCCCGGCCGGCCCGGCGCGCCGCGGCCACGAGGTCGAACCCGGCGTCGACCAGCGCGAGCGTGCCCTCCAGCGTGGCGAACGTCCGGAAGACCGCCGCCACCTGCGGCGGCACGGCCAGGCCGTGCGCGCTGACCAGGCGGAACAGGGCCGAGAACGCCGCGGCGCCGGCGGTCGCGCCGGGGGCGGTGAAGCGGACGATCAGCGTGCCCAGCGCCCGCTCGAGCGCGCGCTCGTCGATCTCCTCGGGCCGGTCGACCAGCTCGAGCAGCGCGTCGCCGGCCGCGACGGAGTCGGCGCTGCCGAGCGCCGCCACCAGCCGCCCGAAGGCCGTGCGGGTGGTCGTGTCCAGGCGGCCGACCGAGCCGAGGTCGAGCAGGCCGAGGGTGCCGTCGTCGCCGACCAGCACGTTGCCGGGGTGCAGGTCGACGTGGAAGAGGCCGTGGTCGAGCACCTGGTCGAGGACGGTGTCCAGCAGCGCCGACGCCGTCGCCCGGCGCCGGTCGGCGCCCAGCGCCGCGAGCACCGGCTCGGCGGCGCCGAGCGGCGTGCCCGCCAGCCGCTCCATCACCAGCACGCGGGCGGTGGTCAGCTCGGCGTGCGGCGCGGGCACCCGGACGCCCCGGCACGGCGAGGCGGCCAGCGCGGCGGCCATCGCCTCGAGGTTGTCGCGCTCGGTGGTGAAGTCCAGCTCCTCCCGCAGCGCCTCGGCGAAGCCCCGCGCCAGCCCGACCGCGCCGATCGACCGCCCCCACCGGGTGCGGCTCTCCAGCCGCCGCGCCAGGTGCAGCAGGATGTCGAGGTCCCGCTCGACGACGGCGGCCACGCCGGGGCGCTGCACCTTGACCACCACCGCGCGCCCGTCGGCGAGCCGGGCCGCGTGCACCTGGGCCACCGACGCGGCCGCCAGCGGGCGGGGGTCGACCTCGGCGAAGACCTCGGCCACCGGCCGGCCGAGCTCCGCGGCGAGCACCGCCTCGACGTCCTCCCAGGGGACCGGCGCCGCGTCGTCCCGCAGCGCGGCCAGCTCGGCGACGAACTCGGGGGGCACCAGGTCCCGCCGGGTGGACAGCTGCTGGCCCAGCTTGACGAAGGTGACGCCGCCGTCGTCCAGCGCCCGGCGCAGCGAGCGGGCCAGGGCCCGGCGGGACTCCGCCGACGCTCCCCCGGCGGGCCGGCGGCCGCGCAGGAACCGGCCCAGGCCGTGGCGCAGGGCGATGCGCAGGATCTGCCAGTACCGGCGGGCGCGCGCCCGCCGGCTGCGCCAGCCGCGCCACAGCTCGACCGGTCCCGGCAGCGCCCCCTCGGGCACGATCACCTCGGCGACCACCACGACCACCATGGCGGCGAGGCTCGCCGCGCTGACGGCGAGCAGGAGGAGCAGCAGCGCCGTCCCGGTGTCGGACTCCTGCGGGCTCGGCAGCAGCGCGGCCGTCAGCGGTCCGGCGACCAGCAGCGCGAGGACGGCCGCGAGCGCGGTCCGCACGACCCCTAGGGCGTGTCTGACGGATCTTGGCGGTCCGGATCGGCAGGCTCCGGGCGATGCGACAGCATCGAGCGGTGGTCTCCGATGAGGCGTGGGCGTGGATGGAGCCGTTGCTGCCGTCCTCGGCCGGTC
>NZ_JBJGYO010000017.1:0-94202 GCF_054050035.1 Geodermatophilus sp. SYSU D00815
GTCTCCGCCGCGACAGCCGGTGGTGTGACATCCGCCCCCCGGGGGGGTCGTGGGGGCGCCCGCCGGAGCCCGAGCCCGCCCCCCCGCGGCGACCCGGCTGCCGTCCGGGTGGACCAGCAGCGGCGCGTCGTCGCCGGCCGGGAGGCCGAGCGCGGCCCGGCGCTGCCGGAGCCGGTCCAGGTCGCGCGAGGGCGGCGCCGCCCCGAGGGTGAGCCGGGCCAGCTCGTCGGGGCCCGCGCCGGCGTCCACCAGCGGCCGGGCCACCCGGTCCTGCCCGGCGACGACGGCCTTCTCGAGGAAGTACCGCCGCAGCTCGGCCAGCTCGGCGTCGGCCTCGCCGCGGAACGTCTCGGCGAACCCGGCCTGGGCGGCGACCCCGCCGTTGATCTCCGGCGCGGCGTGGTGGTCGTCGAGGACGATCTCCGCCCGCGTCACCCCGTCCACCGCCGTCACCGCGTCGTAGGCGTCGGCGACCATCAGGAACGAGAAGTTGGGCGCGCAGAAGAACGTCGGCAGACGCAGGTGCACCGACGCGACCCCGTCGCCGGAGACGGTGCAGGAGGCCACGAAGTCGAGGGCCGTGATGGGCTCGTCGAGCTCCGGGTCGAGCACCGTCGCCAGCGCCTCCCAGACGGAGTCGCGCAGGGTCACGCCTGCGCCCCCGCGGGTGCGGCCGACTCGGTGAGCAGCTGCTCGCCGGGCTGCTGCTGCGGGATGGCCGGCGGCTCGGGCAGCCGGCACTCCTCCGGCACCTCGATGCCGTAGAGCTTGGCGGCGTTGAGGCCCAGGATCTTCTTCTTGGTCGCCGTGGTGAGCCGCGGGTAGTCGGTGAACGCCTCGTCGTCGGGCATCTGCCAGTCGACGAAGCCCTCCACCTGCCACTTCGGCGTCCAGATGTTGTAGTCGCTGCCGAACGTGAGCCGGTCCTCGCCGACCCAGAACAGCAGCTCACCCATGCACTTGGCGAAGAACTTCGGCCGGGCGTGCATGAGGCCGCCGATGACCACCGACAGCCCGGCGTACACGTTGGGCTCCTGGACGGCCATGTAGGCGAAGTCGTCGATCCGCGGGATGCCGGCGTGCTCGATGATGAAGTTCAGGTCGGGGAAGTCGGTGGCGGCCTGGTCGACGTCGTCCATGGAGAACGCGTCCTTGTTCAGCGGCCAGATCGTCGGGCCCTTGTGCGCGTGGACGTTCGTGATGCCCAGCTCGCGGCACTTCTCCAGGAACCGGTAGGACTCGGGGTCGGTGAGCTTCCAGCCGCGCGAGCCGTTCTCGTGCCACTCGGCGGTGTAGAGCTTGACGCCCTTGAGGTTCCAGCGCCGGGCGTCCTCCTCCAGCTGCCGCATCCCCTCGTCGCCGTCGCGCGGGTCCCAGCGGCCGTTGACGATGAACTTGTCGGGGTGCTTCTCGAGCAGCGAGCCGTTCTGCTCGGCGGTGTTGAAGCCGTTCTTGTACCAGTACTTCAGGTACGTCGACTGGAAGATGGCCTTGTCGACGTAGCCCTCCTCGAAGACGTCCCGCATCAGGTCGTCCTCGGAGACCTTGAGGTACCGCTCCCAGTCCCAGTGGGTGTCCTCCGGGGCCAGCTTGTGGTAGCCGTAGAAGCAGTCGATCCAGCCCTTGGCCAGGTCTTCCCGACCTTCGACCCAGTTCTCCCGGCTGGCGTCCCAGAAGTGCATGTGGGAATCAACGACGAAGTACTTCTCGCCATCCTTCTCGTACATGTGCGGACACCTCTCGCGTCGTTGCGGAAATCAGGCAGTGCGGATTCGGACAGCGGGATCCGGACAGCGGGATCCGGGCAGCGGGATCAGGGGACGAGGATGGCGCGACCCCGCACCTTCCCGGCGTCGAGGTCGTGCAGGGCTTCCACCGCCCGGTCGAGCGGGTACTGCTGGGTGTGCAGCGTGACCTTGCCCGCCTGGGCCAGGACCATGAGCTCGGACAGGTCGGTGTACGTGCCGACGATGTTGCCGACGATGTTCTTCTCCCCGGCCACGAAGTCGAGCGTGGGGATGCGCAGCTCGCCGCCGTAGCCGATGACGAACAGCGAGCCCCCGGGGCCGGTCATGTGCCAGCCGTCCATCTCCGCGCCCTGCTCGGCGACGAAGTCGAGCACGACCGTCGCGCCGCCCCCGGTGAGCTCGGTGACGGCGGCGACGTGGTCGCCGTCGGCGACGACGGTCTCGTCGGCGCCGATCTGCGTGGCCAGCGCCAGCGCGTCGGGGTTCTTGTCGACGACGACGACCCGCGTGGCGGTGAGCGCCTTGAGGCACTGGATGCCGATGTGCCCGAGGCCGCCGGCGCCCTGGACCACGGTGGTCGTCCCGGGGTGCAGCAGCGGCACGGCCTTGCGCACGGCGTGGTAGGCGGTGATCCCGGCGTCGGCCAGCGCGGCGACGTCGGCCGGGTTGGTGCTGGGGTCGAGCTTCACGCAGGCCCGCGCGGAGGTGCGCAGGTACTCGGCCATGCCGCCGTCGTTGTCGGACAGGCCCGGGAAGAACGCGTTCTCGCAGTGCATGTCGTCGCCGGCGCGGCAGGCGGCGCACAGCCCGCAGCTGGGCTGCGGGTGCAGGATCACCGTGTCGCCGACGGCGACGTTCGTGACGCCCTCACCGACCTCGTGCACCCAGCCGGCGTTCTCGTGCCCGATCACGTACGGCAGCTCGGGGTGCTGGATCTCGTCCCACTGCCCCTCGATGATGTGCAGGTCCGTGCGGCAGACGCCGGCGCCGCCGATCTTGACGATGACGTCCAGCGGCCCCTGGAGCTTGGGCTCGCCGATGTCGTCGACGCTGGGGTCTTCGTGGTAGCGGTGGACGCGGACGGCTCGCATGCGCGCTCCTCGGGCTCGGAGACCTCGTGGACGGGAACGTACGGATCCCCCGGTGCGGCGTGCGTCTCAATGTGAGACAGGGGTCGAGGCCCTGATCGCCGGTCGGCGCAGGGGGCTCTCGGCACCGAGAGCCCCCTGCGTCCTGGCCGGCCTCACCCCATGGACGGGCCGAGGCCCAGGGACTGCGGGGTGCTGGGGTCCGGCGACGGCTGGGGCAGCCCCTCGTCCAGCTGGCCGAACTCGGTCATCAGGGACTTGTTCCAGGGGGTCTGCTCCTCGGCCACGAGCGAGTCGGTGGTCAGCACCAGGCCGGCGACGGAGGCGCCGTTCTGCAGCGCGGAGCGGACCACGCGCAGCGGGTCGATCACGCCCATCTCCACCATGTCGCCGTAGCGGCCCTGCAGGGCGTCGAAGCCCTCGTCGACGGCCATGGTGCTCACGTGCTTGACCACGTCCTCGGCGTCGTACCCGGCGTTGGCGGCGATCAGCTGAACCGGGTCGCTGAGCGCCCGGCGCACGATCTCCACCCCGACCCGGTAGTCGCCGGTGACGTCGAGGTCGTCGAGCGCGGGCTCGGCGTGCAGCAGCGCCGCGCCGCCGCCGGCCAGGATGCCCTCGGCCATCGCCGCGCGGGTGGCCTGCAGCGAGTCGTCCACCCGGTGGCGGATCTCCTTGGCCTCGGCGTTGGTCGGCGCGCCGACGCGGATGACGGCGGCCTTGCCGGACAGGCGGGCGATCCGCTCGGACAGGAAGTCCTCGTCGGTGCCGATGGTGGCCCGCTCCAGCTCGGCGCGCAGCTGGGTCAGCCGCCGCTCGCGGGCCTCCGGCGCCCCGTGCCCCCCGATGATCGTGGTGTGGTCGCTGGTGACCCGCACCTGGTCGGCGCGGCCGAGGTGCGCGGTGGTCATCTGCTCCAGGGAGAACGCCGACGCCCGGGAGTGGACCTGCCCGCCGGTCAGCGCGGCGACGTCCTCGAGCAGGTGGATGCGCTTCTCGCCGAAGCCCGGGGCCTGCACGGCCACGCACCGGAACAGCCCGTTGACGTGGTTGTGCACCAGCATCTGCAGGGCCGTGCCCTCGACCGTCTCGGCGATGATCACCAGCGGTCGGGGCGCGCGCATGATGCTGTCCAGCACCGGCATCAGCGACTTGACGTCGGTGATCTTGTGCGCGGTGAGCAGGACGTAGCAGTCCTCGATCACGGCCTCCAGCCGGCCGACGTCGGTGACCATGTACGGGGAGACGTAGCCGTTGTCGAACTCGAAGTCCTCGACGAAGTCGACGTCGATGCCCAGCACCGGGGAGTCCTCCACGGTGACCACGCCGCCCTCGCCGACCGTGTGCAGCGCCCGCGCCACCGCGCCGCCGATCACGTCGTCGTCGTTGGCCGAGATGGCGGCCACCCGGGCGTAGTCCTGCTCGTCGCGCAGCGGGTGGGCCACCGCCGCCAGGTGCTGGACGAGCCGGGCGACGGCGATGTCGATGCCCCGCTTGACCAGGACCGGGTTGCCGCCGTCGGCGATCGCGGCCATGCCCTGGCGGACGATCGCCTCGGCCAGCACGATCGCCGTCGTCGTCCCGTCGCCGACGGTGTCGTTGGTCTTGATCGCCGCTTCCTTGACCAGCTGGGCGCCCATGTTCTCGAACTGGTCGCGCAGGTGGATCTCCCGGGCGATGGTGACGCCGTCATTGGTCACCTCGGGGGAGCCGGTGATCCGCTCGAGGATCACGTTGCGGCCCTTGGGGCCGAGGGTCGGCTTGACCGAGGCGGCGAGCTGCTCGACGCCGGCTTGCAGGAGGCGCCGCGCGTCGGCGCCGAATCGCAGTTCCTTGGCCATGGTGTCCTCCAGGGGCCACGGGGGTGGGTCGGTCGGTCGTTCTGCGCGGGTGGGAACCGGCCGGGCGGGACCGCCGGGCCGACGCGGGGCCGCCCCCCGGCCTGCGGGAGGCGGCCCCGGGACACGGGTCAGCCGGCGGCGACCGGCTTGAGGTCGAAGCCCAGGTACTCGGCGGCGTCCTCGGGGTTGGCGAACATGATCGTCCGGTCGTCCTCGTGGACCATCCGCCCGTAGTGGGTCGACATGCTCTCCTCGAGGTCGGCCGAGGTGAACGAGCCGGGCTCCTCGCCGAGCGCCTCGGCGAGCTCGTCGTAGTCGAAGACCATCGTCTGGGTGGCGTCGACGCGGATCATCGAGGGCAGGTAGCGCACGCTGACGCCCGGCTTCTCCTTCATGACCGCGGCGATCACCTCGCCGACCTGGTCGTTCATCAGGGTGATGCCGCACTGGTTCGACGACGTGGCGTTCGCGGCGAACCGGTCGGTGGCCGGGCTGGCGGTCGTGCTCACTGGGTCAGCTCCTTCGGGACGTCCAGGCCGAGGTCGGTGACGATCCCGGCGAAGCGGTTCTTGGCGTGGTCGAGGGAGTCCTCGAACCGGGGCGGCCGGGCGTCCGGCTGCGACCACAGCGGCTGCATGGTCCGGGCCGCACCCAGGCACCGCGGCACCCAGTGCGCCAGCCAGCCCTGCATGAGCTGCTTGTTGTGGTCGGCGAACTCGCGGTCCTGCACCAGCGGGCCGAAGCACGCCTGCGTCCAGCGCAGGTCGCGCTGGGCGTAGTCGTACTCGCCGGCGCCGATGACGGTCGGTGTCACGAAGTCGCCGTTGCCGGGCGCGGCCTGCATGACCAGGCCGGAGCGGAACAGCTCACCGATCAGCGGCTCGAAGACGATGTTGGTGGCGAAGATCGCCTCGCCCCAGTCGTCCTCGATCGCCGGCAGCGCCTCGGTCACCTCCCGCACGCCCTGCCACTCGGCGTCGCCGTTCCACGCGGCCAGGTGGGCCGAGCCGTCGAAGCCCGGTACCTCCTCGGTGAGCGTGAGGTTGTAGAGCGCCAGGTCCTGGGCGAAGCGGATCTTGTGCGCGCTGTTCACCGCCATCGCGGTGTTGTGCATGTTGGTCGGGCCGGAGCGCTCGTTCCCCGCGAACACGTACAGGCCGAGGATGTGCTCGACGTGCATCCAGGCGCCGACGCTGCGCTCGACGAAGGTCACCCAGTTCTTGTTCCACTGGTCGAAGGCCTTGGCGTTGCGCGCGTTCTCGATGTTCTGGTTGATCTGCCGGACGACGTTGGCGTTGTACCGGTAGATCGTCTGCTCCCACTCCTCGTTGGGGTCGCGGAACTCGTGCCACCCGTGGGCCGGCCAGTCGAGGTCCTTGCCGCCACCGCCGGTGCCCACGCCGCGCTCGGGCGGTGGGTCGTCGACGCCCCAGGCCTTGAGCTTGGTCCAGGTCAGCGGGTAGCCGGTCTGCCCGTCGGCGAAGCCGTAGATCCAGCCCTGCATGAGGTAGTGCCGCGGGTCGGGCTGCACCTCGACGGTGACGTCCTCGTAGTGCGTCTGCTTCCGCTTCGCCGGCTTGTAGTAGTTGTAGCGCCGGGCGCTGGGACCGGAGTCCGGGAACTCCTTGGCGCCGGCCTCCGCGTCGGTGAACTGGGGCTTCGGCACGCTCCGCTCGGGGCGCCCGGGAACTTCCTCGACCCGGGGCTCGGTGGTGGCTGTCATGGTCAGTCGCTGCCCTTTCTCGAGTCAGCCTTCCGGTTCACCGGTGGTGGTGAACTTGTCGTAGAAGATGTGGTCCTCGCTGCGCCCCAGCCGGGGGAGCACGACGAGGGCCGCCTCGACCATCGGGGGTGGGCCGCACACGTAGGCGTCCACCCGGGAGAGGTCGGCCTCCCGGCGCGCGACGACGTCGGTGATGAGGCCGGTCTCCCCGTCCCACTCGTCCCCGGCCGGCTCGGACAGCGCGGGCACGAACGTGAAGCCGGGCAGCTGCTCGCCGAGCTTGGCGATCTCCTCCAGGAAGCACAGGTCCCGCAGGGTCCGCGCCCCGTAGTAGAAGGTCACCCTGCGGTCGATGCCGCGTTCGGCCATCGACCGCAGCAGGGCCAGCAGCGGCGCGATGCCTGCCCCGCCGCCGAGGAACAGCAGGTCGGCGGTGCTGCTCTCGCGGAGCCGGAAGGCGCCGAAGGGCCCCTCCACGGCGAGCCGGTCGCCGGGCACGATGCCGTCGGCCAGCAGCCCCGAGAACAGACCGCCCGGGTACACCTTGATGACGAACTCAAAGACGCCCTCCCGGTTCGGGGTGTTCGCCATCGAGAACGACCGGGTCTCGTCGTGGCCCGGCACCCGGAAGTCCATGTACTGGCCCGGGAAGTACTTGATCTCCTCGGGCTCGAGCAGCCGGACGACGAGGTGCCGCATGTCGTGCGTGACCGGGTCGTTGGCGACCACCTCGACCGTGCCCTGCCGCAGCGGCAGCCCCGAGGCGATGATCTCCTCGTCGTAGTTGAGCAGCTCGATGACGAGGTCCTCGTAGGCGTGCGCCCGGCAGAGCAGGGTCTGCCCCTCCTCTCTCTCGAACTCGGGGAGGGCGAAGGTCGAGTAGCTGTCCAGCTCGATGTCCTCGCCCTCCAGCACGAACGACTTGCAGGAGGCGCACTGGCCCTCCTTGCAGCCGTGCATGAGCTGGACGCCCTGCTCGGCGGCGGCGCGCAGGATCGTCTGGTCGGAGTCGACCTCGATCTCGATCCCGACCGGTTCGAACCGGACGTGGTGCTTCTCGCCCATCACTCACCCCTGGCGGTGTGCGGGTCGGATCCCTCGTGCGGCCGGTCGCGGGCAGCCCTCAGCCACGAGGGAGGGAGTGGCGGGGGAGGGCCGGGGGGCACCCGACCCTCCCCCTCGCCTGACCCGCGCTCAGGCGCTCTGTGCGGGGGCCGGTCGCCCGGCCGGGCCCTGACGCCGGTAGTCGGCGATGAACGCCTCGCGCTCGGCGTCGCTCATCTCGTTGAACAGGACGTTCGGGCTCTGCAGCGCCGGCAGCCGCTTCATGTGCTCCGTCGTCCACATCTTCTTCGGGTCGAGGTTGAGGTGCGGCTGCGCCGTCATCGTCTTCCCGTCGTCGCGGACGTAGCCCATGTCCTCGACCACCTTGTCCCACGTCCAGCCGTGGTACAGCGTCTCCCACTCGCGGTGCCCGACCAGGCGGCCCATGTTCGGGGTCTCCCGGCCCTGGTAGACCGGCCGGAACGCCTCGACGTCGGTCCACTTGCAGGTCTCGCTGCAGTAGGTGCGGTGCACGCCGTCGACGTAGGCGGTCTGGATGTCCTCACGGATGAGGCAGGGCACCATGCAGGTCCAGCAGCGGTTCGGGTACACGTAGTCGACGTCCTCGCCGACGATCGGCTTGTGGCCGTTGGGGATGGCCAGCCGGCTGTAGTTCTCCCACCACTTGCCGTACTTGTCGTACCAGCCCGGGTACTTGTGCTCGAACCACTCGAAGTCCTCGTCGGTCATGCCGTCGATGCGCCAGTAGTTCGCCAGCCACCCGGTGGCGAAGAACTGCGCCACCTCGTGCACGTAGCCCTTGTTCCAGATGCGGTTCCAGGCCTCCTCGACGAGGTCGTGCGGCACCGTGAGGCCGTACTTCTCCAGCGGGACCAGGTAGCTGCGGTAGTAGTCGTCGTAGATCCAGCGCCGCCACATCTCCGCGTAGGACTCGCGGTCCTTGCGCCGGTCCTTGGTGCCGTACTCGATGAAGGTGCCGATCGCGGCGTCGACGACGGCGTGGTTGTTCCACCACGCGTAGCGCAGGTCGCGCTCGAGCAGCTGCCGGTTGCCCTCGTCGGACAGCGCCATGAGCAGCGTGGCGTAGCCGTTGGAGATGTGCCGCGACTCGTCGGACTGCACCGAGTGGAAGACCGTCGGCAGCAGGTAGTCGCCGTTGGCCGCCGCCTCGGCCGGCATGGCCACGAACAGCGTGTTGGTGAACGCGGTCTCCGCGACGATGGTCAGGTAGATGCTCGCCGCGGTGATCGCGTCCCCGGTGATGAACCCCTCGGCGAACTGCCGGCCGATGGTGCCGGCGTAGTCGTTGTGGAAGTTCCGCAGGCTGTTGTTGAAGCCGGCCGGGTCGATGTAGTTGGTCATGTACAGGCGCTTCAGGTTCTGCTGGATCGTCGAGTGCCGTACCTCGTCGATCATCTGGATCGCCTGGCCGTTGTGCAGCTCCGGGTTGGGCACCGCGTGGAACAGCATCGGCATCGAGCGGGCGGCCGAGATCTCCGGCAGCGGGATGATCGACAGGAACAGCTTCTGCCACTCCAGCCAGCGCTCCTGCACCTGGCGGAACATGTTGCCGCGGATGGCGCCGTCCTCGGCGCCGTAGACGCGGTTGTCCTTCTCCTCCTCCATGGGGAAGTAGGACCGCAGGATCTGCTTGAGCGGGTCCTTCTTCTGCGCCTTCCGGAAGGTGTAGTCGGTGCCGTACTTCATGTACGGCTCGTGGTAGACGGGCTCCCAGGCCAGTTCCTGGATCTTCTGGTGGGCCTTCGCCAGGCTCTGTCGACTCACGTCGACTCCTCACGATCGGGGGTCGGGGACTCGGTCGTCTGCCGACGGGCGGCAGCGCGTTCTCGGTTCCTCGGAAGCCGCGACGGACGCGGGCGTCGTGGACCCCGGAGGCGGCGAGGAGCCCGGCGCGGTCCCTCTGCACCGTGCTCCTCGTGATACGGATCACAGTGGCTCGCCGCGCACTCCGGGGTCTCAATATGAGACGTCGGCCGAGCGGCCCGTTCCTAGTGTTGGCTTCCCTACAGTGGGTCGTCCGGGTGCGCCGCCCGGGCGCGGTGCCACGTGCGCTCCTCAGGGTCGAGGGGGTCGACGGTGACGGCTTCGAAGGGGTCCGGGCTCCGACCGGTGCCGAGCAGGCGGTCGGCGCAGTCCGAGGAACCGGTCGGCGGCGCCGACGTGGCACGGGCCCGGACGTCGTTCCTCGTCGACGAGCCGGTCGTCCCCGGGGTGGTGCGCGAGCCGATCCTGGCCTCCTGGACCCGCTCCCGGCTCTGGCGGGTGCGCACCGACCACCTGGACCTGCCCTTCGAGCCCGGGGCGGGCGGTGACACGGTCCTCACGCGGGCGGCCGAGCCGGTGCTGCGGGAGATCGCCGACCTGTTCGCCACCGAGCCGGTGAGCGTGATCCTCTGCGACAACGACGGCGTCGTGCTCAGCCGGCGCACCGGCGACTCCGGCCTGGAGCACCACCTGGACCGGGTGTGCCTGGCCCCCGGGTTCAGCTACGCGGAGCAGTTCGTCGGCACCAACGGCATCGGCACGGCGCTGGAGGCGCGCGGACCGGCGCAGGTGTTCGGCCACGAGCACTACGTGGAGCGGCTGGAGGAGCTGGCCTGCGCCGGCGCCCCGATCCGCCACCCGGTCACCGGCAAGGTCCTCGGCGTGGTCGACCTGACCTGCTGGCGGCGCGACGCCGGGCCGCTGCTGGTCGCGACCGCCGGCACGCTCACCCGCCAGATCGAGCAGGTGCTGCTGGAGCAGTCGGGGGAGCGGGAGCTCGCCGTCCTCAACGACTACCTGCTGGCCTGCCGCCGCAACCGCGGCCCGGTCCTCGCCATCGGCGAGGACCTGCTCATGATGAACGACCGGGCGCGCGAGCTGCTCGACCCGGCCGACCAGGAGCCGCTGCTCGCCGAGGCCGGCGAGGCCCTCGCCGAGGGCCGGCGGCACCCGCTGCTGATCGACCTGCCGAGCGGGCGGACCGCCCGGGTGCACTGCCGGCCCACCGTGAGCGGGAGCGGGATCGTCGGCGGCGTCCTGGACGTGCAGCTGATCAGCACGGCGCCCGTGGCCCAGAGGCGGCCGCCGCGGGCCGTCCCGGCGCCGCCGTCGGCCGCCGTCGGCTCCGGCGCGGCCTGGACCAAGTGCCGGACGGCGGTGGACCGCCACCAGCAGGCCGGCGAGTGGCTGGTGCTGGAGGGCGAACCCGGGTCCGGCCGGGAGACCGTCGCCCGCGCCGTCCACCAGGCGCGCACGCCGGCCGCGCGGCTGCGGGTGCTGCGCGGCGAGGACGCCGGGCCGGACTGGCTGGCCGAGATCGCCGAGGAGCTCACCGTCGAGGGCGGCACCGTCGTGCTCACCGACGTCGACCGGGTCCCCCGGCCGCTGCAGGCCGAGCTGGCCGACGTGCTGGAGCCCCACCGCGAGCCCACCGGGGCCGGCCGGCCGTGGGTCGTGGCCACCGTCGGGGTGCTCGGGCACGACCCCGGGCCCGAGCTGGCCGCGCTGCTGTCCTGCTTCCCCTGGACCGTGCCCGTCCCGCCGCTGCGGCACCGCCTCGACGACCTCGCCGAGCTGGTGCCGCACCTGCTCGCCCGCCTCGGGCACGGGTCGCTGAGCTGCTCGCCCGAGGCGATGCGGGTGCTGACGCACAACCGCTGGCCGGGCAACGTCGACCAGCTCGTCGCCGTGCTGCGCAAGGTCGTGGCGAAGCGCCGCTCCGGGGTGGTCGGGGTGCGGGACCTGCCGCCGGAGTGCCGCTCGACCACCAAGCGGATGCTCACGCCGCTGGAGGCGCTGGAGTGCGACGCCATCGTCGAGGCGCTGGTCGACGCCGGGGGGAACAAGGTCGAGGCGGCCCGCCGGCTGGCGATGTCGCGGGCGACCATCTACCGCAAGATCCGCGACTACGGGATCTCGGTGCCGTCGGCCGAGCTGTCCGTTCCCTGAGCCAGGAGGGACGCCGTGGGACACCCGCTCTCCACCCGGACAGCCGCCCGGACCGCCGTCGTCGGGGTGTACGTCGTCGTCCTCGCCGTGGCCGGCCGGCCCGGCTGGCTGGCCGCGCTGCTGGTGGTCCTGCTCGCCGCCGTGTGGGCCGCGCCGTTCCTCCTGGCCACCAACCGGCGGCCCTCGTCGCGCGCCGCGGGCGGGCGCGAGGCCCCGGCGCGCGGGGTGAGTCGACCGTCACGGTGACCTGCGGGGGCCCGGCCGCTACCCTGGGACGCAGCGAAGGGGAGTAGCCCCCAATGTCGCGGTCGACACACTGACCGTCCCGGTCCGCCGGGAGCCGGTCCGGCCGCGCGGCCTCGTCCAGGCGGGGCGGGCGAGACCTTCGATCCAGGCAGTACGTGCCGGGTCGAGGTCTCGCGTCTCCCCCGGCCGGACCAGAGAGGCCCGACCCGCTCCCGTGGACGCAGTTCTCGTCAGCACGCTCGTCTCCTTCGGCGTCATCTTCGTCGCCGAGCTCGGGGACAAGTCCCAGCTCATGGCCCTGACCTTCGCCACCCGGTTCCGGGTGTGGCCGGTGCTGGTGGGCATCACGATCGCCACGGCGGTCGTGCACCTCGCCTCGGTGGCGATCGGATTCGGGCTGGGCGCCGCGCTGCCCACCGGCTGGATCAACCTGGCCGCCGCGCTGGCCTTCGTCGCCTTCGGCGTGTGGACGCTGCGCGGGGACGAGCTCACCGAGGACGAGCAGGACAAGGTCAACCGGGCCGGCAAGCGGGCGATCATCGCCGTCGGGACGGCGTTCTTCCTGGCCGAGCTGGGCGACAAGACCATGCTCGCGACCATCACGCTGGCCACCGACTACGGCTGGTTCGGCACCTGGCTGGGCTCGACGCTCGGCATGGTGGCCGCCGACGCGCTGGCCATCGTGGTGGGCCGGGCGCTGGGCAAGCGGCTGCCGGAGCGGGTCATCGCCATCGGCGCCGCGGTGCTGTTCTTCGTCTTCGGCCTGTGGCTCGGCATCGAGGCCCTCGTCGAGCTGACCTGACCCGGACGGCCCGGGTCAGACCGCTCCGGCCTCCGCGGGCGCCTCGGCCGCGACCTCCACCACGTGGTGCCGGCGGACCACCAGCGGGGCGGCCCAGACGGCGACCAGCGCCAGCCCGAGGACCGTGCTCAGCCACGCGGGGCGGCCGACCAGGGCCAGGGTGACCAGGAAGCCCAGGACGACGGTCGTGCGGCAGACGGTGGGGGTCGACGGTGCGGTCACAGGGGCACGTCCTCTCGGCGGCGACGGCGGTTCCAGCCTGCTCCTTCCCGGCCGCCGCCGTCCAGTGGGGCCAACCGTTGGCCCGGCCGGGCCAGAAATCCGGGTGCGCGCGTCGCGGCCGCCGGTCTACGGTCCCCGGCATGCCGTTCCGTTGACCCCGCCTGCCCGCGACCCCGACGCCGGCGCGCTCGCTGACCCGCCTTGCGCTGGCCTGGTCGATCGCCGACTCGCTGGTGCCGCTCTACCCCCTCTACGCCCTGCTCTTCGCCGACGCCGGGTTGTCGGAGGCGGAGGTCTCGGCGCTGTTCGCGGTGTGGTCGGTGACCGCCTTCGTGGCCGAGGTGCCCACCGGGGCCCTCGCCGACCGCTGGTCGCGCCGCGGCGCGCTGGTGCTGGCCTCGCTGCTGGAGGCGGCCGGTTTCGCGCTCTGGACGGCGGTGCCCGAGACCTGGTCGTTCGCCGCCGGGTTCGTGCTCTGGGGCATCGGCGGGGCGCTGGCCTCGGGCGCGGCCGAGGCGCTGGTCTACGAGGGCCTCGACGCGGCCGGCGCCCGGGACCGCTACGCCCGGGTGAACGGCTGGATGGGCGCGGCCATGCTGGGCGCGCAGGTGCCGACGGCGTTCGTCGCGACCGGGCTGTTCGCCCTCGGCGGCTACGCACTCGTGGGCTGGGCCAGCGTGGGGACCTGCCTGGTCACCGCGGCGCTGGCCACCCGGTTCCCGGAGCCGCCGCGCCCCCCGGACGGCGACGGCGTGGCGGAGGTGGTGGGCTTCGCCCGCACCCTCTGGGCCGGCGTCACCGACGTGGTGCGCAGCCGGGCGCTGCGCGCGGTCGTGGTGGCCGCGGCCCTGCTCGGCGGCCTGGACGCGATCGAGGAGTACTGGCCGCTCATGGCCGGCACCTGGGGCGTCCCCGCCACCGCCGTCCCGGTGGCCACGCTGGCGATCCCGCTGGCCGGCGCGGTCGGCGCCGCGCTCGGCGGCCGCGCGGGGGAGCTGGCGACCCGGTGGCTGCTGGCCCTGCTGGTGCTCTCCGGGCTGCTGCTGGGAGCCGCGGCGCTGTGGGCCCGCCCGGCCGCGCTGGCCGCCGTCGCCCTCTTCTACGGGCTGTACTGCGCGGTGCTGGTCGTCGCCGAGGCCCGGCTGCAGGACCGGATCACCGGGCCGCGGCGGGCGACGGTCACCTCGGTCGCCGGGCTCGGGACGGAGCTGGCCTCGCTGCCGGTGTTCGCGGTCTTCGCGCTGGGCGGCACGGGGGCGGTGGCGCTGCTGGTGCTCGCCGTCGTCCCCGTGGTGGCGGCCGGCCTGCGCCGCCCGCCGCGGTGACGTTCGGCCCTGGGCGGCGCCGGGGGCGCGGAGGAGGTTGGCGGCCTGGACGGTCCCGATCGGTGCAGGAGGCGGCGATGTCGGACGTCGAGACGCGTGAGGTCATGGAGGCGTACCTGAGGGCGCTGCTCGACCGGGCGGACTTCGCCGCCTTCTTCGCCCCGGACGTCCTCTGGACGACGATGGAGACCGGCGAGCAGCTGCAGGGGCGGGACGCGGTGCGCGACCTGATCGTCGCCTTCCACACCCAGCTCTTCGACGCCCGCCCGGAGCTGCACGGGCTCGTGTTCGGCGACGGCGTGGCGATGGCGGAGGCGCGCTTCGTCGGCACGCACCGCGGCGACTTCGCCGGCGTCCCGGCGACCGGCCGGCAGGTGGACGTGCCCTACTGCATGGCCTACGACGTCCGGGACGGCGCGATCACCGCGCTGCGGGCCTACCTCCCCGTCACGGCCATGGTCGCGCAGCTGACGTCCGCCCAGCCGGCACCCGCCTGACCGGCGGGGCTCACGCCCCGGTCACCGGGTGCGCGGCCGCGGCGGCCGCGGTGGCGGCGCGCAGCACCTCCTTGACCGGGAGCCCGTGCGCCCGCGCCACTGCGACGACGTCCTCGTACTCGACGCTCACGTTCACCACGCGGCCGTCGAGGCGGGCCACCTTCACGCCCACCGCCGCGCCGAGCACCTCCACGGAGGTCGCCGTGCGCTCCAGCGCCACCTTGGCCACGGGGACCACGCGCAGCCCGATCGTCGACGTCGTCGCGAACACCGCCGCCTGCACCGCGGCCACCGCCCCCGGCGGGCACAGCGCCGAGACGGTGTGCGCAGGGCGGCCCTTCTTCATGACGATCGGGGTCAGCCAGGCGTCCGAGGCCCCGGCGGCGAGCAGGGCGTCGAGCACGCCCGGCCACAGCCGCGGGTCGAGGTCGTCGACGTTGGCCTCGAGCACGACGGGCGCCGCCGGTGCGGTCGCGGGCTCGCCCAGGACCAGGCGGACGACGTTCGGCAGCTCCACCGGGTCGCGACCGCCGGCGCCGTAGCCGGTCCGCCGCACCCGCATGGGCGGCAGCGCCGTCCACTCGCCGACCAGCTCGGCGAGCAGCGCCGCGCCGGTGGGCGTGCACGCCTCGGCCGGCACGGGGCCGGCCAGCACCGGGACGCCGGCGAGCAGCTCGAGCACCGCCGGCGCCGGGACCGGGACGACCCCGTGCGCGCCGCGCGTGGAGCCGCTGCCCAGCGCCACGGGTGAGGCGGCCAGCCGGTCGAGCGCCAGGTGGGCGAACCCCGCGACGACGCCGACGACGTCGGCCAGCGCGTCCAGGGCGCCCACCTCGTGGAAGTGCACGTCCTCGGGGGAGGTGCGGTGCACCCGGCCCTCGGCGTGCGCCAGCCGCTCGAACACCGCCAGCGCCCGGTCGCGGACGGCGTCGGGCAGTTCGGCGGCGGTGAGGATCGCGCGCACGTCGGCCCACGTGCGGTGCACCGGCGACGGCGGCGCGGACACGTGCACGCGGGTGGCGCCCACGCCGTGCCGGGTGACCTGCTCGGTGGCGAGGGCGATCGGCTCGACGGCCAGCGCGGCCACCGCCCGGGCCGGCACCTCGAGCGGCACCCCGGCGTCGACGAGCGCGCCGAGCAGCATGTCCCCGCTCGCGCCCGCCGCCAGGTCCAGCCAGCCGATCGTCACCCGGCGATCATGCCTGGCCGGTCCGCCGGGAGAGGGGGGCGCTGGTGGGGTCCAGCTCGTGGCGGTGGGGCGGTGCAGGACCCCGGGAGGGCCAGTTCGACCCCGGGAGCGGGGTCAGCGCGGAACGCGGCGGGCCAGGCGGGCGGCGAAGACGCCGGCGGCCCAGCCGTTGTCGACGGCGCTGACCACCACCCCGGGCGCACCGGAGCCCAGCACGGTCAGCACCGCGCCGAGGGCGCCGAACCCGCCGGGCTGCCCTGTGGAGGTGGGGACGGCGACCACGGGCACGTCGGTCAGCGCGGCCACGGTCCCGGCGAGCGCGGCGTCCTGGCCGCCGACGACGACCACGCAGTCGGCGTCGGCCAGCGGCGAGGGGTCGGCGAGGAACGGGCGCAGGCGGCCGCCGCCGACGTCCGCGACGCGGACCACCTCGGCGCCGGCGACCCGCGAGACGAAGGCGGCCTCGGCCGCGACCGGCGCGTCCGCGCCGGCCCCGCTGAGCACCACCACGCGGCCGACCGGCTCGGGCAGCGGGCCGACGGCGGCGGCCATCGCGGCGGGGTCCATCGTCGTGCCCGCCTCGTGCTCCGCGGCCAGGGCGACCAGGGTCTCCGGGGCGGCGCGCAGCACCACGGCCGGCCGGTCGGGGTGCGCCCCGAGCGCTTCGCGGACCAGCGCCAGCACCTGCTCGGTGCCGCGCCCGGTGCCCCACACGACCTCGGGCTCGGCGGCCGGCGGCACCGCGACCCGCGCGGCGGGCGCGGGCGCGAGGGGGGCCAGCGGCGGGTCGGCCGCGCCGCCCAGCCCGCGCGGGGCGGCGGGGAGGGCGTCGGTGACCAGCGGGGCGAAGCCGTCGTCGACCAGCGGGGCGAAGCCGTCGTCGACCAGCGGGGCGGGGGGCACGTCGGCGACCGTAGCCGCCGGCCCGGTGGGCTCCGGATCCGGCCGCTCCGACCCGCCGTCCGGCGACCCGGCGCCGGCCCGCGTCTGGGTGACGCCGGAGAGCCGCACCACGCGGTCGCGGCCGCTGCGCTTGGCGTCGTAGAGGACGCCGTCGGCGGCGGCGAAGAGCGTGCGGCGGTCGTCGCCGCGGGCGGCGGAGGCGATGCCGACGCTGATGGTGACCGGCCGCGGGAGCCCGATCTCCGACCAGTCGTGGGCGGCGATCGCCCGGCGGATCCGCTCCAGCGCCCGCTCGCCCTGCTCCGCGGTGGTGTCGGGCAGCAGGATGACGAACTCGTCGCCGGCCCAGCGGCACACCTCGTCGGTGTCGCGGACCCCGGCGACCAGCAGCTCGGCGACCACGCGCAGCACGGCGTCCCCGCCCGGGTGGCCGACGGCGTCGTTGATCTCCTTGAAGTGGTCGACGTCGACCACCGCGAGCGCCGGGGCGGACCCGGCCGACAGCAACCCGTCCAGCCGCGCCTCGGCGTAGCGCCGGTTGGGCAGGTGGGTCAGCGGGTCCTCGTACGCCTGCCGGCGCAGCTGCCCGGCGGCGCGCTCGGTCTCCAGCAGGCTCTTGCGCCGGCCGAACAGCTCCACCCAGCGGGTGCGCCGCTCGTCGACGCGGTCGAGCTCGTCGGAGATGTAGGCCTGCAGGTACGGCAGCGCGCGGCCGGCGTCGTCGAGCTCGGAGTGCAGCGTGCACAGCTCGCGCAGCACGGCCCGGCGCACGCGGGGCAGCCCGTGCTCGGTGGCCAGGCCCAGCGCCTGGGTGAGGTGCTCGTCGGCGCCGCGGCCGTCGCCCTGCCGGCGCAGCGCCCGGCCCAGCGCCAGCTGCGCGGAAGAGAGCAGCGCGCGGTCAGCCCGCGCCGAGGTGATCCGGACGGCGGCGCGCAGCGGGCCGGTCGCGGCGGCCTGCTCGCCCAGCCCGACCAGCGCCCACCCGTGCACCACCTGCGCGGCGACGACGCCGGGCTCCTCCGGCGGCAGCAGCTCCAGGGCGCGCTCGGCCATCCGGCGGGCCTCGGCGAAGTGCGGGGCGGCCGACTCGGGGGCGCCGTCGTCGAGCAGGCCCTCGCCCAGCTCGGCGCACAGCTCGCCCAGCCGGGTGGCGTGCGCGGCGACGAGGACGTCGGGGTCGCCGTCGTCGGTGGTGAGCGCCTCGGGGTCGGCGGCCGCGGCGATGGCGGTCTCGTAGGCGCGGCGCTGGTAGTCCAGCGCCAGCGGCATGAGCTCGAGGTCGGCGAGGACGCCGGCCAGCGTGGACAGCGTGTCGACCAGCAGGCCGCTCGGCGGGAGGGCGGGGTCGAGGAGGCTGGCCGCCTCGACCGCCTCGTCCATGGCCGCGTCGATCCGGCGGGACAGCAGCTCGATGCGGGCGTGCCGGGCGAGGCCGGCGGCGCGCTGCAGGTCGTCGTCGATCGCGTCGAAGGCGGCCTTGGCCGAGCGGACCAGCGCGATCGCCAGCGCCGCGCGCGACGCCGACTCGGCGCGCGGGTCGCCGGCGGCGTCGTCGGCGGGGCCCTCGATCAGCTCGGCGACGCCGGCGTGCAGGTCGAGCGGGGCCGGCGCGGCCTCCGACGGCGGGCCGAGGGGGTCGCCGACCAGCGTGAACCCGGCGACCCGCAGCCGGCGCACGAGCAGCTCGGCGCGCAGGGTGTCGGCCCAGGCGCGGCCGAGGTCGGGCCGGGCGTCGGTCTCGGGTGCCTCGTACGGCGACGGCGCGAGTTCGACGTCGGCCAGCAGTTCCTCGGCGGCGTCGAGCTGCCAGTTGGCGAGGGCAGCGGTCACCCGGTGGTGCAGGGCTCCCGGTGGCACGAGCGCACTGTGCACGCCGCCCCGGCCGGAGTCGAGCACCCGACCGGAGCCACGCCGTCCCTCGTCCGTCGCGTCCCACGCGCCCCAACCGGCGGTCATGCGGGGACGTCCGGCAGCATGCCGCCCGGCGCCCGCACGCGGTTGCGCCCGCCGCGCTTGGCGGAGAACAGCTCGAGGTCGGCGGTGTCGAACAGCGCGCGCCAGCCCACCGGGTCCGTCGCCGCGCCGTCGGCCGCCGGCGCCGTCGCCACCCCGATGCTCACCGTCACCGGCGACGACAGGGGCAGGTCGGACCAGTCGGCCTGCTCGACGGCCGTCCGCAGCCGGTCCATGACGGCGAGCGCCTGCTCCTCGGTCGCGGTGGGCAGGACGACGAGGAACTCGTCACCGGCCCACCGGTAGACCTCGTCACCGGTGCGGCTGTGCTCGCGCAGCAGGTCGGCGACCCGCTTGAGGACGGCGTCGCCCGAGGAGTGCGAGCCCTCGTCGTTGACCTCCTTGAACCGGTCGACGTCGACGACGGCCAGCGACAGCGGGGCCGCGGCGCGCTCGAGGTCGCCCAGCCGCCGCTCGGCGCTGCGCCGGTTGCCCAGGCCGGTGAGCGGGTCCTCCAGCGCGTGCCGGCGCAGCAGCGCGGCCTGCCGCTCGGCCTCCCGCAGCCGGCTGCGCTGGACGAACATCTCCGCCCAGAGCTCGCGGCCGCGGGCCTGGGCGCGGCCGGTGTCGGCGCGGTAGGCCTCCAGCCAGTGCAGCGCCTCCGCGGGGCGGCCCAGGGCGGCGGTGGCCTGGCCGAGCTCCAGGAGGCAGTGCCGGTAGCGCCGCCGGTCGCCGGCGGCCGCGAACGCGCCGGAGGCGTCGACCAGCAGGTCGATGGCCTGCTCGCCGAGGGCCGGGGCCGCGTCGCGGGCGGCGAGCAGCGCCAGCAGCCGGGCCAGCGCGAGGTCGGCGTAGCCGCGCAGCCACACCCCGCCCTCCTGCTGCACCCGCCGGTGGGCGCTGCGCATCGGGCCGAGCGCGGCGTCGAGGTCGTCGCGGCAGGTCAGCGCCCACGACTGGACGACGTCGAGCAGGTCCTGCTCGCCGCGCGAGGGATCCCAGTCCAGCTCGCGGGCGGCCGCGGCGCAGTCGATCGCGGTGTAGGCCAGCTCCCGGGCGCGGTCGATCTCGCCCCGCCGGCGCAGGGTCTGCGCCAGCTCGGTCTGCTGCTGGGCGACCAGCAGCAGCAGCCGCCACTGGTCGCCGAGGTCGTCGAGCTGGAGCGCCACCCCGTGCCCGCGCAGGGCGTGGGCGACGGCGAGCTCCTCCAGGTCGAGGCCGGTGAGGGTGCGGGACAGCCAGAAGTGGGCCTGGTGCAGGGCGCGGGTGGGGGTGCGCGCGGCCGGGGCCTCGACGAGCAGGCTGGCGTCGACGGCCAGCAGCATCGCCGCGTCGAAGCGGTCGGCGGTGACCTCGACGTGCGCCAGGTAGGCCATGGCCAGCGCGGTGTCGGCCGTCGGCGGGCACTTCTCCAGCGCCTCGCGGGCGGCGGCGACCGCGTCGCTCACCGCCCGGGGGTCGGACTCGACCAGCCCGCGCCGGGCGGCCAGGGCGTGCCGCCAGGCCAGCCAGCGCGGCTCGGTGGCCGTGGTGAGCGCGGCCTCGGCGTCGTCCAGGCCGGCGAGGAAGGCGGAGGTGTCGTCGCGGTCACCGGCGGCCAGCAGACGCCACAGCGCAGCCTCGAGGTCACTCTGGGTGACTCGGGCGGAGCCGGGGGTCACGCGTTCCTCCACTCGACGGTCTCCGCCGGCCCGACCGGCCGGCGCTGCCGGTAGTGAGGCTTCCCCCGGGTGGGGAACCCGGCCCCACCCGCCCGCACTACCCTCGCCGGGTGCCCGGATCTCCCGCCCGCCAGCACCCGACGCGGTACGCCTATCTCGGCCCCGAGGGTACCTTCGCCGAAGCGGCCCTGAGCAGGGCAGTTACGTCGGGCGAGGGACGGCGGTACCCCCAGCCGAGCGTCGCGGCCGCCCTGGCCGCCGTCCGCTCGGGGGAGGCCGACGCGGCGCTGGTGCCGCTGGAGAACTCGGTGGAGGGCTCGGTCCCGGCGACGATGGACGGCCTGGCCTACGGCGAGCCGCTGGTGATCACCCGCGAGGTGTTCCTGCCGGTCACGATGACGCTGGTCGCCCGCGAGGGCACGCCGCTGCCGGCCGTCCGGTCGCTGGGCAGCCACCCGCACGCCCTCGCGCAGTCGGCCCGCTGGCTGGCGGAGAACCTGCCCGGGGTGACGCCGCTGCCGATGACCTCCACCGCGGCCGCCGCCCGCGCCGTCGCCGAGGGTGAGGTCGACGCCGCGGTCTGCGCGCCGATCGCCGCCGAGCGGTACGGCCTGGCCACCCTGGAGCCCGACATCGCCGACCACCCCGGCGCGGTCACCCGGTTCGTCCTCGTGCAACCGCCCGGCGCGCTGCCGGAGCCGACGGGCAACGACAAGACCTCGCTGGTGGCCGTGATCGGCGACCGGCCGGGCTCGCTGCTGGGCCTGCTCGGCGAGTTCGCCGTCCGCGGGATCAGCCTCACCCGGATCGAGTCGCGGCCCACCCGCGAGCGGCTCGGCGTCTACTCCTTCTCGCTGGACTGCGAGGGGCACGTCCTCGACCGGCGGGTGGGGGAGGCGCTGGCCGCGCTGCACCGGGTCTGCGACGACGTCCGCTTCCTGGGCTCCTACGCGCGCACCGACGAGCGGCGGAACAAGCCGGTGCCCGGCACGGCGGAGGACGCCGCCTTCGCCGACGCGGAGGCGTGGCTGGCGCGCGTGCGCGCCGGTGAGGCCTCCTGACTGCGGCATCCCGGCCAGTGTCCCGGTCCCGCGCGGTCGGGCCAAGGCGGCGCACCGGGGTGTGACGAACCGGTCCGCTCATACCGGCTCGAGCGTGCGCTCCGGTTCGGCCGCCCGCCGCCGGGCGAGCCGGCTCGGCCACCAGGTCCGGTCGCCGAGCAGCGCCACCGCCGCCGGCACGACCAGGGAGCGGACGACGAAGGTGTCGAGCAGGACGCCGAAACCCACGAGGAACGCCAACTGGGCGAGGAACAGCAGGGGCAGCACCGACAGCGCGCCGAAGGTGGCGGCCAGCACCAGGCCGGCGCTGGTGATCACCCCGCCGGTGACCGCCAGCGCCCGCAGGACGCCGTCCCGGGTGCCGTGCCGCGCCGACTCCTCCCGCGCCCGGGTCATCAGGAAGATGTTGTAGTCGATGCCCAGGGCGACCAGGAACACGAAGGCGATCAGCAGGATGCCGGGATCGCTGCCCGGGAAGCCGAAGACGTTCTCGAACAGCAGCGCCGCCACCCCGGCCGTCGCCAGGACGCTGAGCACGACGGTCGCCACCAGCAGCAGCGGTGCCACGATCGCGCGCAGCAGCACCGCGAGCACGATGGTGATCACGACCAGCACGGCGGGCACGATCAGCCGCAGGTCGTGCGCGGCGCTCTCGCGGGCGTCGAGGTTGGCGGCCGTGTCGCCGCCGACGAGCGCCTCGGGGTCGGCCGCGTCGAGCTCCGCGCGCAGGTCCTTGACCACCTCGATCGCCTCGACGCTGTCGGGCGCCACGGCGAGGGTGGCGTCGAGCCGGACCAGGCCGTCGGCGACGACCGGCTCCGCGCCCGGCTGCCCGCCGGTGAACGGGACGACGGCGGCGACGCCGTCGGTGGCGGCGGCCGCCTCGGCCACCTGCGGCCAGCTCGCCTCGGGCGTGACGATCACGGTGGGGCTGGAGACGCCGGCGTCGTAGTGCCGGGCGAGGGCCTCCTGCCCGTCGACGCCGTTCGACTCGCCCCTGATGGCGTCGGAGAAGGTGATGCCGTCGGCCTGGTAGGTGGGCGCGAACACCGCCGCGGCGACCAGGGCGAGCACGCTGACGGCCAGAACCCGGCGCGGCCGGCGGCCGACCAGCGCCGCCACCCGCTGCCATCCCCGGCCCTCCCGCGGCTCGACGCCGTACTTCGGCCGGAACGGCCAGAACGCGGCGCGCCCGAGCAGCACGAGCGCCGCCGGCAGGAACGACAGCGCGGCGACCACGGCGAGGCAGACGCTGACCGCCGAGATCGGGCCGAGGCCGCGGTTGGACGCGAGGTCGGAGAAGAGCAGGCAGAGCACGCCGAGCACGACGGTGGCGCCGGAGGCGACGATCGGCTCCCACGAGCGGCGCAGCGCGGTGCGCATCGCGGCGTACTTCGACCGCTCGCGGCGCAGCTCCTCGCGGAACCGGGCGACCAGCAGCAGCCCGTAGTCGGTCGCGGCGCCGACGACGAGGATCGCGGCGATGCCCTGGCTCTGGCCGTTGACGGTGATCACGCCGGCGTCGGCGAGCAAGTAGGACACGGCGTTGGCGGCGGTCAGCGCCAGCCCCGCCGTCCCGATGACGAGGAACGGCAGCAGCGGGCTGCGGTAGACCACCAGCAGGATGAGCAGGACGACGCCGAACGCGGCCAGCAGCAGGATGCCGTCGATGCCGGCGAACCCGTTGGCGAAGTCGGCGAAGATCCCGCCGGGACCGGTGACGAAGGAGTCGGTGCCCTCGACCGGGATCGCGGCGCGGAGGTCCTCGACCACGGGCACGATCTCGTCGCCGAGGTCGGGCGACAGCGGGAGGAACGCCTGCACCGCCTCGCCGTCCTCCGACGGGATGGGCGGCGAGGCCTCGCCGGCGAGCGCGTCGGCGTCCTCGGCCACCCGGGTGGCCGCCGAGAGCCGCTCCGCGATCGCGCCGAGCGCGGCCTCGTCCACGGGGCCGTCGGTGCTCTCCCACAGCAGGACCGCGGGGATCGCCTCGGTGGCCGCGAACGCCTGCTGCAGCTCGGTGACGCGGGTGGACTCGGCGCTGTCGGGCAGGAACGCGGCGTTGTCGTTCTCCTGCAGGCCGGTGAGCTTGCCGCTGAGGCTGCCCAGCGGGGCGGCGCCGCCCAGCCACACGAGGACGACGAGCAGGGGGAGCAGCCAGCGGAGCCGTTGCATGGTGAGAATATCCCTCGATGCTCGATAATCTCGGCGATCGAGATGTTAGGGCCGGTGTGACACTGCCGGCAATTCGGGGAGGGGAGACCTGGTGGATGCAGCCGCGCGGCAGGAGCTGGCGCTGATGCTGCGCCGGCTCACCGTCGAGCTCGACGCCGTCGGGCAGCGGTTCGCCGGCCTGCACGGGCTCAACCGCACCGACGTCCGGGCGCTCGTGGCGATCATGGACGCCGCCCGCGCGGGCCGGCCGATGACGGCGGGGGCGCTGGGCGCGGCGGTGGAGCTCTCGTCGGCGTCGGTGACGGCGCTGGTCGACCGGCTGGAACGGGTCGGGCACCTGCGCCGGGTGCGCGACGAGGCCGACCGCCGGCGGGTGGTGCTGGAGATGTCGCCGACCGCGATGGCGGCGGGCGCGGAGTTCTTCGGCGGGCTGCAGCGCGACCTGGTGGCCGCGATGGAGGGCTACACCGACGAGGAGCTCGCCGTCGTCCGCCGGTTCCTGGCGGAGATGACCGAGGTGATCGTCCGCCACCAGGGGGCGGACGTTCAGAGGTAGAGGCCGGTCGACTCCTCGATGCGCTCGGCGGCGACGGCGTGCACGTCGCGCTCGCGCAGGATGATCAGGTCCTCGCCGTGCACCTCGACCTCGTGCTGGTCCTCGGGGGAGAACAGCACCTGGTCGCCCACCTTGACCTGGCGGACGTTGGCGCCGACGCCGCGGGCCTCACCCCACACCAGCCGCTTGGCGACCTGCGCGGTCGCCGGGATGAGGATGCCGCCGGTCGACCGCCGCTCGCCGTCCTCCTTGCGCAGGGCGACCAGGATGCGGTCGTGCAGCATCTTGATCGGGAGCTTGCCCGCGGTGTCCGGCACAGCGCTCACGGTACCTGCGCTCAGCCCCAGCCCAGCTCGTGGAGGCGGGCGTCGTCGATGCCGAAGTGGTGCGCGATCTCGTGGACGACGGTGATCGTGACCTCCTCGACCACCTCGTCCTCGGTCTCGCAGACGTCGCAGATGGCCTCGCGGTAGATCATGATCCGGTCGGGCAGCGCCCCGCCGTACTGCCAGCCGCGCTCGGGGAGCGCGTAGCCCTCGTAGAGCCCGAGCAGCTCGGGCTCCTCCTCGTTGCGGTCCTCGACCAGGACGACGACGTTGTCCAGCAGCGCCATGAGCTCGGCCGGCACCTCGTCGAGGGCGTCGGCGACCAGCTCCTCGAACTGCTCGCGCGGAAGGGGCTTCACCAGCTGGTCGGCAGCGGCCGGCCCTCCTCGTAGCCGGCCGCGCTCTGCACCCCCAGCACCGCGCGCTCGTGCAGCTGGTCGACCGTGCGGGCGCCGGCGTAGGTGCACGCCGAGCGCACCCCGGCGACGATGCCGTCGATCAGGTCCTCGACACCGGGCCGCTCCGGGTCGAGGTACATGCGCGAGGAGCTGATGCCCTCCTCGAACAGGCCGGCGCGGGCGCGCTCGAAGGCGCCCTGCGACGACGTCCGCGCCTTGACCGCGCGCGCCGACGCCATGCCGAACGACTCCTTGTAGAGCCGGCCCGAGCCGTCGTGGTTCATGTCGCCGGCGCTCTCGTAGGTGCCGGCGAACCAGGAGCCGACCATGACGTTGGCCGCGCCCGCCGCCAGCGCCAGCGCCACGTCGCGCGGGTGCCGCACGCCGCCGTCGGCCCAGACGTGCTTGCCCAGCGCACGGGCCGCCGCGGCGCACTCCTCCACGGCTGAGAACTGCGGCCGGCCGACGCCGGTCATCATCCGGGTGGTGCACATCGCGCCGGGGCCCACACCCACCTTGACGACGTCGGCGCCCGCCTCGATCAGGTCCGTCGTCCCTCCGGCGGTGACCACGTTGCCCGCGACGACCGGGACGTCGCCGGCCACCGACCGCACCGTGCGGACCGCCTCGACCGCCTTCTCCTGGTGGCCGTGCGCGGTGTCGACGACGAGGACGTCGACGCCGTGGGACAGCAGCGCCTCGGCCTTGCCGCGCACGTCGCCGTTGATGCCGACGGCGGCGGAGGTGAGCAGCTGGCCGCGGTCGTTGACCGCCGGCAGGTACAGCGCCGAGCGCAGCGCGCCCTTGCGGGTGATCACGCCGACCAGCCGGTCGCCCTCGACGACGGGGGCGGCGTTGACCCGCGCGTCGGAGAGGACGTCGAAGATCTTGGGCAGGTCGGTGCCGGCGGGGACCGTCAGCGGGTCCGGCGACATGACCTGCGAGAGCTGGGTGAACCGGTCCACGCCCTGGCAGGCGCCGTCGGTGACCACGCCGACGGGCACGCCGTCCTCCACCACGGCGACGATGCCGTGCGCGCGCTTGGTGAGCAGCGACAGCGCGTCGGCGACGGTCGAGGTGGGGCCGAGCGTGATCGCGGTGTCGTAGACCGGGTGGCGCGCCTTGATCCAGGTGAGCACCTCGCCGACGACGTCGACCGGGATGTCCTGCGGGATCACGGCGAGGCCGCCGCGGCGGGCGACGGTCTCGGCCATCCGCCGGCCGGAGATCGCCGTCATGTTGGCGACCACGACCGGGATCGTCGTCCCCACCCGGTCGGGCGTGGTCAGGTCCACCTCGAGCCGGGAGCCCACCGTCGAGTGGTTCGGCACCATGAAGACGTCGGCGTACGTGAGGTCGTGCTGCGGCCGGTCGCCGAGGAAGCGCATGCCCCCAGTGTCCCGCAGTCCGGCGGCCGGCGAGGCATAGGAGGCTGTGCATACGGTTTCCGCACGGTATCCGTATGCACAGCCTCCTATGCCTGGCGGAGCCCGGGGCGTTCCCCGGCGCGACCTACGATCGACCCGTGATCGACCTGCGGCTCGTGCGCGAGCACCCCGACGTCGTCCGTGCCAGCCAGCGAGCCCGGGGCGCCGACGAGTCCCTGGTCGACCAGCTGCTCGCCGCCGACGAGGCCCGCCGCCAGGCCGTCGGGCGCGCCGACCAGCTGCGCGGGGAGCAGAAGGCCGCGTCGCAGGCGGTGAAGAAGGCCTCCCCCGAGGAGCGCCCCGCCGTCCTGGAGCGGGCCAAGGCCCTCGCCGCCGAGGTCAAGGAGGCCGAGGAGGCGCAGCGCGCCGCCGACGTCGCCCTGCGCGAGGCGCACCTGAAGATCCCGAACGTCGTCCACCCCGACGTCCCGCCGGGCGGTGAGGACGACGCGGTGACGCTGCGCACCGTCGGCGAGGTCCCCACCTACGACTTCCCGGTCCGCGACCACGTCGAGATCGGCGAGGCGCTCGGCGCGATCGACCTCGAGCGCGGCGCCAAGGTCTCCGGCGCCCGCTTCTACTTCCTCACCGGCCCCGGCGCGCTGCTCGAGTTCGCCCTCGCCCAGCTGGCGATCACCCGGGCGGTGGCCGCCGGGTTCACCCCGGTCGTCGCGCCGGCGCTGGTGCGGCCCGAGGCGATGGAGGGCACCGGCTTCCTCGGCGCGCACGCCGAGGAGGTCTACCGGGTCGAGCGCGACGACCTCTACCTCGTGGGGACGTCGGAGGTGCCGTTGGCCGGCATGCACATGGACGAGGTGCTCGACCTCTCCGCCGGGCCGCGGCGCTACGCCGGCTGGTCGTCCTGCTTCCGCCGCGAGGCCGGCTCCTACGGCAAGGACACCCGCGGCATCATCCGCGTGCACCAGTTCGACAAGGTCGAGATGTTCGGCTTCGTGCGGCCGGAGGAGTCCGCGGCCGAGCACCAGCGGCTGCTCGCCTGGGAGGAGGAGTTCCTCCAGGCGCTCGAGCTGCCCTACCGGGTGGTCGACATCGCCGCCGGCGACCTGGGCAGCAGCGCCGCCCGCAAGTTCGACATCGAGGCCTGGTTCCCGAGCCAGGGCACCTACCGCGAGCTGACCAGCACGTCGGACTGCACGACGTTCCAGGCCCGCCGGCTCAACATCCGCCACCGGGGGGACGACGGCAAGCCGCAGGTCCTGGCCACCCTCAACGGCACCCTGTGCGCGATCGCCCGCACCATCGCCTGCCTGCTCGAGGTGCACCAGCGCGCCGACGGCTCGGTGCACGTGCCCAAGGCGTTGCGGCCCTGGCTGGGCGGCGCCGAGGCGCTCACGCCGGGCATGGACCTGACGGCGGCCGTCCCCGCATGAGCGCTCCCGGCGTGCTGCCCTCCTCCGGGCACGCCGCCCCCGGTTCCGACGTCGTCGTCGCGCCGCCCGACCTCGGCGGGTGGCGGCCCCGCCTGGTGGCCACCGACCTCGACGGCACCCTGCTCGACTCCGCCGGCACGGTCCGCCCCCGCACCCGCGCGGCGCTGGAGGCCTGCTGGGACGCCGGCATCCCGGTCGTCGGCGCCACCGGCCGGGGGCCGCGGCTGCTCGACAGCGTCCGCGAGGCCCTCGACCGGCGGGGCATCGCGGTGCTGGCCCAGGGCGGCTACGTCGTCGACCTGGAGCGCGACGAGGTGCTGCGCACCGTCGGCCTGCCCCGGGCGCAGGCGATGGCGGTGATCGAGCGGATCGAGGCGGTCGCCGGCGACCTGGTGATCGCCGTCGAGGACGCCGCCGAGCAGGCCGAGGCCCGCCGGCCGCTGCGGGTGCAGCACGGCTTCGACTGGCCCTACCCCGAGCCGGCGCACCTGCTGCCCCGGCACCGCGTGCTGCCCGACGGCGCCGTCCTCAAGGTGTTCCTGCGCTCGGCGGCGCTCGGCCAGGACGAGCTGCTCGCCCGGGCGCGGGCGGTCGTCGACCCGCAGGCCGCCGAGGTGACCCACGCCGGGCTGGGCTTCATCGAGGTGCTGCCGCCGGGCATCACCAAGGCGAGCGGGCTGGCCGTGGCCCTCGACCGCTACGGCGTCGGCTTCGGCGACGTCCTGGTCTTCGGTGACATGCCCAACGACCTGCCGATGATCGGCGCGGTCACCGAGGCGGGCGGCCGGGCGGTCGCCGTGGCCAACGCCCACCCCGCCGTCCGGGCCGCGGCGCCGGAGCTGACCAGCGGCAACGACGCCGAGGGTGTCGCGCGCTACCTCGAGGCGGTGCTGGGTGTCTGACTGGAGACCCAGGCTGATCGCCAGCGACATGGACGGCACCCTGCTGCACCGGGACGACACGGTCGGCGACGCCACCGTGGCCGAGCTCGCCCGCTGGCGCGCCGAGGGCGTGCCGGTGGTGCTCGCCACCGGCCGGCCGCCGCGCTGGATGCGCCGCATCCGGCGGGTCCTGGAGTTCGGCACGGCGGTCTGCTGCAACGGCGCGGTGCTGCTGGACCTGGAGACGTTCACGGTCGTCGACGAGGACCCGCTCGCGCCGGACGTGATGCGGGACGTCGTCGCCGAGCTGCGCCGCCGGCAGCCGGGCACCCGGTTCGGCGTCGAGTACGGCCTGGAGTTCCGGCACGAGCCCGACTACCACCCGCGGTGGGACGTCGACGCCCCGGGCGTGGCCACCGCCCCGCTCGAGGAGCTGGTGCGCGAGCCCGTCGCCAAGCTGCTGGCCCGCCACGAGGACCTGGCGCGCGACCCCTTCCTCGCCGCCGTCGAGGAGATCGTCGGGGACCGGGCCACCGTGACCAACTCGTCGGAGGAGGCGCTGGCGGAGATCAGCGCCCTCGGCGTCACCAAGGCGTCGGGGCTGGCGAAGGTCGCCGCCCGGTACGGCGTCGGCCCGGAGGACGTCGTCGTGTTCGGGGACATGCCCAACGACATCGCCGCCTTCGACTGGGTGCGCGAGGCCGGCGGCCGGGCGGTCGCGATGGCGCACGCCCACCCCGACCTGCTCGCCGCCGCCACCGACGTCACGGGCAGCAACGAGGACGACGGCGTCGCGGCCTTCCTCGCCGCCCTCTGACCCCGCCTCCGCCGACCCCGCCGCCCGGCAGCGGGCACCGGCGCCGCGGCAGCTGGTCGGCGCGCCCTGGACCCGCCCTCGTCGCCGGTCGCCGTCCCGCGGCGGGGCCGGCGGCCGGTCCCGGCGTGGGACGGCGCGCGACGGACGGGACGGGTGGGACGGCCGGTACCGGATCGCGTCCTCGCATGGGTTGAGTCGCTCCAGCGGAGGCCGATCACGAGAGCAGTCCCCTCCTCGTGCCCGGTCCACTGGAGAACCCGTGAAGAACCTGTCGATCAGCCGGCGCCTCGCCCTCGGCTTCCTCGTCGTCGTCCTCAGCATGGTCGGCCTCACCGCCATCGGTGTGACGCGGGTGGAGTCGATCAACGGTCACCTCGAGACGATCAACGACCTCAACGCGGTCAAGCAGCGGTACGCGATCAACTTCCGGGGCAGCGTGCACGACCGGGCGATCGCCGTCCGCGACGTGGTCATGGCCACCACCCCCGGCGAGCTGCGGACCGAGATCGCCCTGATCGAGGAGCTCACCCGCAAGTACAGCGACTCGGCCGGCCCCATGGACGAGCTGTTCGCGGTGGAGTCGAACGCGAACGCCGACGAGCGCGCGGCGCTGGAGGCGATCAAGCAGGTCGAGCAGCAGACCCTGCCGCTGATCGACCGGATCGTCCAGGCCAGGTCGGCGGGGGACCTCGCCGTCGCCGGGCAGGCGCTGGCCGAGGCCAAGCCGCTGTTCGTGGAGTGGCTGCGCGTCATCAACGTGCTCATCGACATGGAGGAGGCGGCGAACCAGCAGCTGTCGGCCGAGGCCCGCGGCGTCGGCTCCGGCTTCCTGCTGACGATGGTGCTGTTCTGCGCCGCGGCGGCGGTCCTGGCCGCCGTCATCGCGTGGCGGCTGACCCGGTCGATCACCCGGCCGCTGGCCCGGGCCGAGGAGGCCTTCGCCGCCGTCGCCCAGGGCGACCTGACCCAGCGTCTCGAGGTCACGTCGAAGGACGAGGTCGGGCGCATGGCCGACTCGATGAACACCGCGCTGTCCTCGATGGGCACGGTCATGTCCACCTTCCGCGGCGCCGTCGACGCGCTCAACGCCGCCAGCCGGCGGGTGGGGCAGCTGTCGCAGCAGATCTCGGTGGGCGCGGAGGAGTCCTCGGCGCAGGCGGGCGTCGTCGCCGCGGCCGCCGGGGAGGTCTCCCGCAGCGTGCAGACCGTCGCCGCCGGGTCGCAGCAGATGGGGGCCTCCATCCGCGAGATCGCGCACAACGCGCAGGAGGCGGCGAGCGTGGCCGGCAAGGCCGTGGTCGCCGTCGGGGCGACCACCGAGACGGTGTCGCGCCTCGGCGAGTCCAGCCGGACCATCGGCGACGTCGTGAAGGTCATCTCCTCGATCGCCGAGCAGACCAACCTGCTGGCCCTCAACGCCACGATCGAGGCCGCGCGCGCCGGCGACGCCGGCAAGGGGTTCGCGGTCGTGGCCAACGAGGTCAAGGAGCTGTCCCAGGAGACCGCCCGCGCCACCGAGGACATCGCCCGCCGGGTCGAGGCCATCCAGGTCGACACCACCAGCGCGGTCGGCGCCATCGCCGAGGTCGCCGAGGTGATCGCGCAGATCAACGACTACCAGACCACCATCGCCTCGGCGGTCGAGGAGCAGACGGCGACCACCAACGAGATGAACCGCAGCGTCGGGGAGGCCGCCACCGGCACCACCCAGATCGCCGAGAACATCGACGCCGTGGCCGCCGTCGCCCGGGCCACCACCGAGCACGTCTCGGCGTCGCAGCAGGCGGCCGACGAGCTCGCCGAGGTCTCCACCCGTCTCGACGGCCTGGTCGCCGGCTTCCGGTTCTGACGCCGTCGACGAGGGGTCGGTCGCCCGTGCGGTCACGGGTGCCCGGCCCCTCGTCACGCGCGCACCACGTTCCCCGCCCCGGGACGACCCCGGGCCCGTGCTGCCGATAGGTGCTGTGACCACTCCCACCGCACCAGCCCTCGGAGGCCGCACATGGACGTCGCGTACGAGCCCGCACCTCGCACCGAGGGGGGTGACCAGGCCGGCCCGGCCGCGGCCGCCGGGGGCGGCCTCGGTCTGCGGGCCCGCCTGCTCGGCGCGATCCTCGTCGTCGCGCTGACGACGCTCGCCGTCGGCGTCGTCGGCATCGACCGGATGTCGACGCTGAGCGACGAGGCGGCGCGGGTGTACGACGAGGGCGCCCGGCCGCTGGACGGGCTGCGGCAGCTGGAGTCCGGCTGGTGGGCGCTCTCCGCGCACACCGCCCGCGCCAACATCGCCGGCCTGCCGCCGGCGCAGGTCCAGCAGGCGCAGCAGAACGCGGCCGCCGCCGGCGAGGAGCTGGCGGGCGACACCGAGGCGGTGGCGGGGATGCCGCTGTCGGCCGAGGCCCGGGAGTCGTTCGAGCAGTTCGCCACCGCGGTGCAGACCTACCTGCAGGCGCTGACGCAGCTGCAGGGCCTCGGGCTGACCGGCGACCCCGCGCAGATCCAGGGGCTGCTGCGGACGATGGACCAGCAGGAGACGGTCATCGAGGAGTCCCTCGCGGCCGCGACCGCCACCGCCGCGGCCGACGCCGTCGAGCTCGCCGAGCAGGCCCACGAGGCCTACGTCTCCGCGCGGACCCTCACCCTGGTCATCATCGCCGTCGGCCTGATCGTCTCCGTCGTCCTCGCGCTGTTCGTCGCGCAGGGCGTGATGCGGCCGGTGCAGCGGATCCGCGAGGTCCTCGGCCGGGTGGCCGACGGCGACCTGTCGGTGCGGGCCGGGGAGACCGGCGGCGCCGAGCTGGGCGAGGTCGCCCGCTCGCTGGACCACACGCTCGACGCGCTGGGCGACGTCATGCGGCTGGTGCGCGGCTCGGCCGCCCGGCTCGCCGACGCCTCGCACCAGCTCGACACCGCCTCCCAGGCGATCGCCGACAACGCGCGGACGGCGGCCGGCCAGGCCGACGTCGTCGTGGCCTCCGCCGGCGAGGTGGCCTCCAGCGTCGACACCGTGGCGACCGGCTCGTCGCAGATGGAGTCGGCGATCCGCGAGATCGCGCACAACGCCACCGAGGCGGCCCGCGTCGCGGGCCAGGCCGTGACCGTCGCCGAGACCACCACGCGCACCGTGGGCAAGCTGGGCGACTCCTCGCAGGAGATCGCCACGGTGGTCAAGCTGATCAACGGCATCGCCGAGCAGACCAACCTGCTGGCGCTCAACGCCACCATCGAGGCCGCGCGCGCCGGCGAGGCGGGCAAGGGCTTCGCCGTCGTCGCCTCGGAGGTCAAGGAGCTGGCGCAGGAGACCGCCCGGGCGACCGAGGACATCTCCACGCGCGTGGCGGCCATCCAGGCCGACACGGCCGGCGCGGTCGAGGCGATCGGCCGGATCAGCACGGTGATCGCCGAGATCAACGACTTCCAGGCGACCATCGCCGCGGCGGTGGAGGAGCAGACGGCGACGACGAACGAGATGAACCGCAACGTCGCCGAGGCGGCCACCGGTTCGCAGCACATCGCCGACGCCATCAGCGGCCTGGCCGCCGGCACCGCGGAGACCAACCAGCGGGTGGCGGACGCCCAGCGGGCCGCCGCCGAGCTGGCGCGGATGAGCGGCGAGCTGCAGACGGCGGTCGCCCGCTTCACCGTGTGACCGGCCGGGATCAGCCCACCTGATCCGGAGGGGTCCTCCCCGCGCTGCAGCGTGGGGGAGGACCCGTGACGACCAGGGAGG
Source organism: Geodermatophilus sp. SYSU D00815 (assembly GCF_054050035.1). Taxonomy (NCBI): domain Bacteria; kingdom Bacillati; phylum Actinomycetota; class Actinomycetes; order Geodermatophilales; family Geodermatophilaceae; genus Geodermatophilus; species Geodermatophilus sp. SYSU D00815. The sequence continues at coordinate 32,980 of NZ_JBJGYO010000017.1, forward strand.
CTGATCGTGGCCGCGGGCGGGCGCTACAGGTACTGGCCCCCGCCGGGGCGGAAGTCGGGCTGGGGGGCCTGCGGCGCGGCACCGGGCAGGGCGCGCCGGCGCATCTCCTCCAGCTGGGCGCGGGCGGCCATCTGCTGCGCGAACAGCGCCGTCTGGATGCCGTGGAACACGCCCTCCAGCCAGCCGACCAGCTGCGCCTGCGCGATCCGCAGCTCGGCGTCGGACGGCGTGGCGTCCTCGCTGAACGGCAGGGTGATCCGCTCCAGCTCCTCGCGCAGGTCGGGGGAGAGACCCTCCTCGAGCTCGCGGATGGACGCGGCGTGGATGTCGCGGAGCCGGCTGCGGCTGGCCTCGTCCAGCGGAGCGGCGCGCACCTCCTCGAGCAGCTGCTTGATCATCGTGCCGATCCGCATGACCTTGGCCGGCTCCTCGACCATGGCGGCCACGCCCTGCGGGGCGTCGTCCCCGGCCGTGCCGCCGGCCGCGTCCGGCGCCGCCGGCATCGGCATCGCGCCGACCGGGCGCCCGTCGGGCCCCACCACGACGATCTGCTGCGGGTGCTCGCTGCCGTTCCCCGGTGCGGTCATGCCCCCATCCTGCCCCGTGCCGGCAACCGGCACGCGGGTGGTCCGCGGGTCGGGCCGGCACCGGAACGGGCGGTCGCCGCAACCCCGGCGCGCACTAGGGTGCCCAGCGTGGGGGAGGCACGGCTCGACGTCGCGCGGGTCCGCGGCCTGTTCCCCGCGCTCGCCGACGGCTTCGTGCACACCGACGGCCCCGCCGGCTCGCTGGTGCCCGAGAGCGTGGCCCGCGCGGTGGCCCACGCGATGCGCATGCCGGTCGCCAACCGCGGCGGTGTCTTCCCGGCGTCGGGACGGGCCGAGGCCATCGTGTCGGCGGCGCGCTCCGCCCTCGCGGAGCTGGTCGGCGGGGTGGCCGGGGGCGTCGTCCTCGGCGCCAACATGACCACGCTGACCTACCGCATCGCCCGCACGCTGGCCCGCACGTGGCGGCCGGGCGACGAGGTCGTGGTCAGCCGGCTCGACCACGACGCGAACATCCGGCCGTGGATCCAGGCCGCGGAGGAGGCCGGCGTGCTGGTGCGCTGGGCCGAGGTCGACATCGAGACCGGTGAGCTGCCGGTGTGGCAGTACGACCGGCTGGTCAACCAGCGGACCCGGCTGGTCGCCGTCACCGCGGCCAGCAACGCCATCGGCACCCGGCCCGACGTCGCGGCGATCGCGGCGCGGGCGCACGGCGTCGGGGCCCTGGTCTACGTCGACGCCGTGCACGCCGCGCCGCACGGGGTGCTCGACCGGCGGGAGCTCGGCGCGGACTTCCTGGCGCTGTCGGCGTACAAGTGGTGCGGGCCGCACGTCGGCGCCGTCGTCGCCGACCCGGCGCTGCTCGAGCAGATGTGGCCCGACAAGGTGCTGCCCGCCTCCGACCGCGTGCCCGACCGGTTCGAGACCGGAACCCCACCGTTCGAGCTGCTGGCCGGGGTGCCGGCCGCCGTCGACCACCTGGCGAACCTGTGCGGGGAGGCGACCGGCCCGCGGCGGGAGCGGCTGCGCACCTCGATGGCCGCGGTGGCCGCCTACGAGGGCCAGCTGTTCGGCTGGCTGGACGACGCGCTGCGCGCGATGCGGCACGTGCAGGTGCTCGGCTCGCCCGCCGCCCCCACCCCGACGCTGTCGTTCCGGGTCGCCGGCATGTCCCCGCGGCAGGTCACCGCGGAGCTGTCCCGCCGCGGCATCTGCGCGTGGGACGGCGACTACTACGCCCGCGAGCTGTTCGACGCGCTCGGGGTCAACGAGGCCGGCGGCGCGGTGCGCCTCGGCCTGCTGCACTACAACACCGCCGACGAGGTCGGCTACGTGATCGACTCCGTCGCGGAGCTGCGCTCTAGGCGTCGGTGAGCAGCAGCACCTTGCCGACGTGCTCGCTGGCCTCGACCACCCGGTGCGCCTCGGCCGCCCGCGACATCGGCAGCCGCCGGTCGACGATCGGGCGGACCACGCCGCGCTCGACGTCCGGCCACACGTCGTGGCGCACCGCGGCGACGATCTCGGCCTTGCCGCCCGGACCGGCGGGCGGTCGCGAGCGCAGCGTGGTGGCGTGCACCGCGGCCCGCTTGCGCATCAGCTTCCCGAGGTCGAGCTCGGCCTTGGTGCCGCCCTGCATGCCGATGCACACCAGCCGCCCGCCGATCGCCAGCACCTCGACGTTGCGCGCCAGGTACTTCGCGCCCATGTTGTCCAGGACGACGTCGACGCCGGCGCCGTCGGTCTCCTCGCGCACCCGCTCGACGAAGTCCTCCTCGCGGTAGTTGACGAGCACCTCCGCGCCGAGCTCGCGGCAGACGTCGAGCTTCTCCGGCGTGCCGGCGGTGGTGAACACGCGGGCGCCGGCGCGGGCGGCGAGCTGGATGGCCATGGTGCCGATGCCGCTGGAGCCGCCGTGCACGAGGAAGCTGTCGCCGCGCTTCAGACGGGCCAGCAGGAACACGTTGGACCAGACCGTGCAGGTCACCTCCGGCAGGGCCGCGGCCGTGGCCAGCTCCACGCCGGCCGGGCGGGGCAGCAGCTGCCCGGCCGGGACGGCGACCCGCTCGGCGTAGCCGCCGCCGGCGAGCAGGGCGCACACCTCGTCGCCGACCCGCCAACCGGTCACGCCCTCGCCGACCTCGCTCACGATCCCGCTGCACTCCAGGCCGAGGACGTCGCTCGCGCCGGGGGGCGGCGGGTAGAAGCCCTGCCGCTGCAGCAGGTCGGCGCGGTTCACCGCGGTCGCGGCGACGTCGACCACCACCTCGCCGGGCCCGCACACCGGGTCGGGGACCTCGGCCCACTCGAGCACCTCCGGGCCGCCGGGTTCGCGAATCGTCACCGCGCGCATGGGCCGACCCTAGAAGGACCACGCCGCCCCCCACCCCTCGCCCGCTCGCGGTGGGACCCTGCAGCGTGGCCACTGACCTGCTCGGGACCGACCTGCCGGTGGTGGCCGCGCCGATGGCCGGTGGCGCCGGCACGCCGGCGCTGGTGCTCGCCGCGGCGTCGGCGGGCGGGCTCGGCTTCCTCGCCGCCGGCTACGAGGCGCCCGACGCGGTCGCGGCCGAGATCGCGGAGGTGCGGGCGGCCGGCGTCGCGTTCGGGGTGAACCTCTTCCTGCCCTCGTCCGCCCCGATGCCGGAGGCGGACTTCCGCCGCTACGCGGTGGAGATCGCCGCGGAAGGGGCGCCCTACGGCCTGGACCTCGCCGCCGCGGAGCCCCGCTGGGAGGACGACCGCTGGCGGGCCAAGCTCGACCTGCTGCTCGCCGACCCGGTGCCCGTCGTCAGCTTCACCTTCGCGGTGCCGCCGGCCGACGTCGTGACGGCGCTGCGGCGGGCGGGCAGCGCCGTGCTGGTCACCGTCACCGCCCCCGACGAGGCCCGCGCCGCCGAGGAGGCCGGCGCCGACGGGCTCGTCGTCCAGAGCACCGACGCCGGGGGGCACAGCGGCGTGCACGACCCGGCGCGGCCGCTGCCCCCGGCGCCGCTGGCGGAGCTGCTGCCCCGGGTCCGCGCCGTCACGCCGCTGCCGCTGCTCGCCGCCGGCGGCCTGGCCACCGCCGGGCAGGTCCGCGACGCCGTCGCCGCCGGCGCCGCGGCGGCCGTGGTGGGCACCGCCCTGCTGCGCACCGACGAGAGCGGCGCCGGCCGCACCCACCGGGATGCGCTGCTCGACCCGAGGTTCCCCGGCACGGCGCTCACCCGCGCCTTCACCGGGCGCCCGGCCCGCGGCCTGCGCAACGGCTTCCTCGAGCGGCACTCCGCCACCGCCCCGCTCGGCTACCCCGAGGTCCACCACCTGACCCGGCAGCTGCGGGCGGCCGCGGCCGCGGCGGGCGACGCCGACCGGCTGCACCTGTGGGCCGGGACCGGTCACCGGCTGGCCCGCACCGGCCCCGCGGCCGGCGTCCTCACCGCGCTGGCGGGCCGCCTGTAGCGGCTCTAGCGGGCCGCAAGTTCCGTGCAAGCGCCCGGCGCGAGGGTGCTCCCATGACGCTGCAGGCCCCTGACCTCCCGTTCCCCGTGACCCAGGTGCGGGAGGCGGAGCGGGCGCGGGTGATCGCGCGCGCCCGGACCCGGGCCCGCCGGGCCGCGGCCACCCGCTCGGCGACGGCGGCGGCCTACCTGTGGTGCGCCGCCGCGTCGGCGTCGTCCCCGCGCTGAGTCACCGGCAAGTCGCTCGCTAGAACCGCGGGCGACGGTGCCGGCATGACGACGAAGACCCCGCCCCTGCCCTTCCCCGTGACCCCCCGCCGCCCGGGCGAGCCCGAGGCCGACCTGTCCGGGTTCGCCCTCATCCACCGCGCGCTGCGCGCCGGCACCCGTGAGCTCGCCGACGCCGCCACCGCCATCGGCGCCGGGGCGCCGTGCCCGCCGGAGCGCCGCAGGGCGCTGATCCGCTTCGCCACCGAGGTGCTGGCCGAGATCCACACCCACCACCAGCGCGAGGACGACGTCCTGTGGCCGGTGATCGCCGCCTCCGCCGGCGCGGCGGTCGACCTCGAGCCGCTCACCGACGACCACACCGAGCTGCACGCCGTCCTCGAGCGCGCCGAGCAGGCCCTGGCCGCCTTCGCCGCGCCCGGCGCCGATCCGCGGGCCACCGCCGCGCCGCTGGGCGCGGTGCTCACCGGGATGGCCGACCTGCTCGACGAGCACATCGCCGAGGAGGAGGCCGAGGTCTTCCCGGTGATCCGCACGCACGTGTCGGCGAAGGACTACGCCGCCTGCGAGGCCATGTTCCGCAAGGGCTCGAGCGTCGGGCACCTGCTGTTCGTGCTGCCCTGGGTGATCGCCCAGTGCGCCCCCGAGGAGCGGGCGGAGATGCTCCGGATCGCCGGCGCGCCGCTGCGGCTGCTGCTGGCGGTCAGCGAGCGCCGCTGGCACCGCCGCCGGGCGCTGGTGATCGGTTAGTCCAGGGCGTGCTGGGCGGCGGCGATCCAGTCGGGGTTGCCCGTCCGCCCGGCCACCTCGAGCGCCGTCCGCTGGTGGCGGGCCGCCGCCGCGGTGTCCCCGCGGCAGGCGGCCAGCCGCGCCAGCAGGGTGGCGGTGGGGCCGAGGGCCACCGTCGCCGTCCAGGCGCCGCACACGGCGTCCTCGTGCGCCAGCAGCCCGGTGTAGGCCTCCGCCACCCGCTCCTCGTCGCCCAGGCCCATCCCGAGGATCCCCCGGAACCCCAGCCACACGGGCGTGAAGAAGTCCTGGCCGACGGGGTGGCGGGTGGCGGCCAGCTCCCGCGCCTCGTCGACGCGGCCCTCCAGCAGCAGGGTGGCCGCCAGCACCTCGTGCGCGTCCTCGGGGGAGACGTCGTAGATCGCCCGGGTGGCCTCGGCCAGGCCCTCGTACCGGCCGGCGGCCACGCGCAGGCACAGCACCGAGATCCACCACAGGCCGTGCGCCTGCTCGGCCCAGAACCCGGTCTCGCCCACCTGCGCGACCGCGGTGCCGTAGGCGGCCTCCGCCTCGTCGTACCGGCCGGCCAGCGCGCCCCGCAGGCCGCGGTACCAGGTGGCGATCGCGCGCAGCAGCGGCAGCCCGTAGGCCTCGGCCAGCCGCTCGGCCTCGGCCGCGTGCGCGTCGGCGGACGCGAGGTCGAGCAGCCCGCAGGCGTGCTGCACCAGCACCAGGCGGGCGCTGGCCTCGAACAGGCCCAGCCCCTCCCGCTGCGCCAGCTCCAGCAGCTCGTGCCCCAGCCGCCCGCGCTCCTCCAGCCCGCCGTAGCGGTAGGTGTTGATGTAGCGGGCGTTGAGGGCCGAGGCGAGGACGACGGGATCGCCCGTGGCCCGGGCCAGCTCGACCGCCTCGACGCTCGCCTCGTACCCGCGCGGGTCCGGGTCGCCGGCCAGCGCCACCGCGACGACGCCCAGCAGCCGCGACCGCAGCGCGGGGCGGTCGGGCAGGGCCGCGAGCACCTCCTCGGCCGCGGCGACCACCAGGTCGTCGATCGGCGTGTGGCGCGGGATCCACAGGGTCGGGACGTCGCAGGAGAGCAGCACCTCGGCGGTCAGCAGCGGATCGCCCAGCGCCCGCGCCCGCGGCAGCGCGGTGTTGCGCAGCTCGCGGCCGGTGGGCATGTCTCCGGCCAGCGTGGCCGCGCGCGCCGCCCGCGCCACCAGCCGCAGCCGGCCGGCCTCGTCCTCCGGGTGCGCGGTGGCCAGGGCGCGCGCGGCCCGCTGCCACCACTGCGCCGCGTCGCGGTGGGAGAACCGCCGCTCCGCGAGCTCCGCGGCGGCCGCGGCCCAGCGGGCGGTCGCCGCGGCGCGCGCGGGTCCGGCGGCCTCGGAGTGGTGCGCCAGCGCGGTGACGTCGGCCGGCCGCAGCTGCTCCAGGGCCCGCGCCACCCGGTCGTGCAGGCGGGTCGCCCGCAGCGACGAGAGGTCCTCGTAGAGGGTGTCGCGCACCAGCGCGTGCACGAACCGCAACCGGCCCGGGCCCGGCTCCACCAGCAGGCCGCTGACCAGCGCCGACTCCAGCGCGTCGACCACGAGCTCGTCGTCGTCCCGGTCGACCTGCGCGGCGGCCAGCAGGACGTCGACGTCGACGTCCCGGCCGCAGACGGCGGCCAGCCGCAGCAGGCTCCCGGTCTGCGCCGGCAGGGCCGCCAGCCGCGACCGGACGACGTCGCGCACCCCGCCGGGCACCGCGCCGACGTCGGCACCGCCGGAGACCAGCCGGGCCAGCTCGCGCACCAGGAAGGGGTTGCCGCCCGTGCGCTCGGCGATGGCGGCGCGGACGGCGTCGTCCACCGGGGTGGCCGAGACGTCGTCCACCAGGCGGCCGACCGCGTCGTCGTCGAGCCCGCCCAGCGCGAGCCGCACCGGCGAGCGGCGGGCCAGGGCGGCGAGCACGGCGTCGAGCTCGGGCAGCGGCTCGGGCCGGGTGGCGACGACGACGAGGACCGGCGCGTCCTCGAGGCCGGCGACGACGTCGAGCAGCAGGGCCGCGGTCTCCTGGTCGGCGCGGTGCAGGTCGTCGAGGACGACGAGCAGCGGGGCGCCGCGGGCCACCGCGGCCAGCCAGCCGGCGACCGCGCGGTGCAGCCGGAACCGGGAGGTGGCGCTGTCGCCCGCCGGGTCGGGAGGGGCGTCCCGCAGGAGCGGGGCGAGCCGGTCGGGCTCGGCCGGGGGGTGGGTGCGCGCCAGCCGGCCGAGCGCCTCGGTCCAGGGCCAGCCGCTGGGCGCGCCGTCGGTCTCCGGGCAGCGGGCGACGCACGTCGTCCACCCCGCCGCGGCGAGGTCCGCGGCGAGCCGCTCGACCAGCGCGGACTTGCCGCCGCCGGCCTCACCGGTGACCACGGCGACCCGCAGCCGGCCCGCGGCGGCGTCGGCGGCCGCGGCGCGGAGGGCGGCCAGCTCGTCGTCCCGGCCGACGAGGACCGGGCGGGACACGTCCTCCGGCGGTGCTGGTGCTCTGCCCACCGTGGTGGGCAGAGCACCGGCGGGCGCGGACTCCCGGGGCGCGTGCATGAGGTGCGGCGCCTGGGCGAGGACGTCGTCCTCCAGCGCGCGCAGCGCCGGGCCGGGGTCGACGCCGAGCTCGTCGGCGAGCCGGGCGCGCACCTCGCGCAGCGCGGCCAGCGCGTCGGCCTGCCGGCCGGCCCGGTACAGGCCCAGCGCGAGCAGCCGCCAGCCCTCCTCGCGCAGCGGGTGCTCGGCGACGTGCGCCCGCAGCCGGGCCAGCGGGTCGGGACCCCCCGGGACGTCCAGCGACGCCGCGGCCCAGCGCTCGACCGCGGTGAGCCGCAGCTCGTCGAGCCGGGCGGCCTCCGGCGCGGCCCACGGCTCGTCCGCGTACTCGGCGTAGGCCGGCCCGCGCCACAGGTCCAGCGCGGCGGCGTAGCGGTCGCGGGCGGCGGCCGGGTCGGCGTCGGCCAGCCGGTCGCCCTCCGCGAGCAGGCGCGCGGCCCGCAGGGCGTCGACGGCGTCGTCGTCGGGGCGCAGGGCGTAGCCCGGCGGCACGGTGACCAGCAGCCGGGCCGGCGCGCGCGGCGGCCGGTCGGGCTCGAGCGACCGGCGCAGGTGGCTGATGTGCGCCTGCAGCGCGGCCTGCGCCCGCGGCGGGGTCTCGGCGTGCCAGAGGTCGGCGACCAGCAGGTCGGCCGGGACGACGGCGCCGCGCGCCACGAGCAGGCGGGCGACGACGGAGCGCTGCCGGTGCCCGCCGAGGTCGACCGGCGCGCCGTCGTGGGTGGCCCACACGCCGCCCAGCACCCCGAACTCGACCGTCATAGCGCCGGGCAGCCTACGTGCAAGCCGCGCCGCAAGCGGGACGCAAGCGCGCTCCCAGCGGGTCCGGCCAGTGTGCTCGCCATGACGACGACCGTGCCGACCTCCTCCGACCGGGCCGCGACCAGCCGGACCGAGCCCGCCACCCCCGACCTGACCGGCTTCACGCTGGTCCACCGGGCGCTGCGCTCCGGCACCCGGATGCTGGCCGAGGCGGTCGACGGCATCGCCCGCGACGAGGCCTGCGACCGGCAGCGGCAGCGCGGCATCACCGAGTTCGCGCAGGCCGTGCTCGGCGAGGTCGGCGCGCACCTCGTGCACGAGGACGCCGCGCTGTGGCCGCTCACCGTCGTCTCCGCCGACGACTGGGCCGACCTGGCGCCGCTGACCGCCCACCACGTCGCCCTCGAGCGGCTGCTGGCGCGGGCGTGGTCGGCGCTGCCGGTCTTCGCCCGCTGCCCCAGCTCGGGCGCCCCGCTGCTGGCCCCCGTGCTGCACGAGCTCGCCGACCTGGTCGAGGAGCACCTCGCCGCGGAGGAGGCCCTCGTCTTCCCGCTGCTGCGCACGCAGGTGTCGGGGGCCGCGCTGGCGCGCACCACCGACCGGCTGCGCGCCGACACCTCGCTGGGCCGGCTGCTGTTCGTCGTCCCGTGGGTGGTCGACCAGTGCCACCCGGCGGAGCTGGCGCAGGTGCTCGCCGACGCCGACCCGCGCACCCGGCTGGTGCTGCGGCTGGGGCAGCAGCGCTACGCCCGCCGCCGCGATGCCGTCCTCGGCTGAGCGGAGTGGGAGGGACGCGCTCTCCGCGCCCTCCCACTCCGCTCGGGTGGCTCAGGCGCGGGCCTTGAGGTCCTTGCGCAGGATCTTGCCGGCCGCCGACTTCGGGACCTGCTCGATGAACTCCACCGCGCGGATCTTCTTGTGCGGGGCCAGCCGCGCGCCGGCGTAGTCCATGACCTCCTGCTCGGAGATCTGCGACCCCGGCGCCCGCACGATGAACGCCTTGGGCAGCTCCTCGCCGGTGTCGTCGTCCTTGACCCCGATCACGGCGGCGTCGGCGATGTCGGGGCTGGTGAGCAGCACCGCCTCGAGCTCGGCCGGGGCCACCTGGTAGCCCTTGTACTTGATCAGCTCCTTGACCCGGTCGACGACCGTGTAGCAGCCGTTGTCGTCGACGACGGCGACGTCGCCGGTGTGCAGCCAGCCCTCGGCGTCGACGGTCTCGGCGGTGGCCGACGGGTTGTTCAGGTAGCCCTTCATCACCTGCGGGCCGCGGACCCACAGCTCGCCGCGCTCGCCGGGGGCGGCGTCCTCGCCGGTGGCGGCGTCGACCAGCCGGCACTCGGTGTTCGGGACGGCGAAGCCGACCGAGCCCTTGGGCACCTCGGCGATGCCCGCCGGCATGGCGTCCGGGTCGGGCGTGGTGTGCGAGACCGGCGAGAGCTCGGTCATCCCGTACCCCTGCGCGACGGTGACGCCGTCGTCGGCGCCCTTGCGCAGCCGGCTCTGGGCGGCCAGGGCCAGCTCGGCGTCGAGCGGGGCGGCGCCCGAGGTGATGGAGCGCAGCGAGGACAGGTCGTACTGGTCGACCACCGGGTGCTTGGCCAGCGCCAGCAGGATGGGCGGCGCCACGAACGCGCGGGTGATCTTGTGGTCCTGGATGGTGCGCAGGAAGTCCTCGAGGTCGAACCGCGGCAGGGTGACCACCGCGCCGCCCCAGGCCAGGCCCTGGTTCATCAGCACGGTCAGCCCGTAGATGTGGAAGAACGGCAGGACGGCGATGATCCGCTCGTCCTCGCCGAGCTGGATCAGCGGCCGGCACTGCGCGACGTTGGCCACCAGGTTGCGGTGGGTGAGCATCACGCCCTTGGGCAGGCCGGTGGTGCCGCTGGAGTAGGGCAGGGTGACCAGGTCGTCCGCCGGGTCGATGTCGACCTGCACCGACGGGGCCTGGCTGCCCAGCAGGTCGAGCAGCGAGGCGTGCCCCTCCATGCCGTCCATGACGACGACCTCGTCGACCGGCGTCTTCTCGATCGCGGCGGCGACGCGGTCCATGAACAGCGAGATGGTGATGACGATCCTGGCGCCGGAGTCGCGCAGCTGGAAGGCGATCTCCTCGGGCGTGTAGAGCGAGTTGATCGGCGTCATCACGCAGCCGGCGGCGGCGATGCCGTGGAAGACCACCGGGTACCAGGGCGTGTTCGGGCAGAAGACGGCCACGACGTCGCCCTTGCGCAGGCCCCGCTCGTGCAGCGCGGCGGCGACCCGGTCGACGTAGGCGGCGAGCTGGCCGTGGGTGATCGTGTCGCCCTTGAGGCCGTCGATCAGCGCCGGGGCGTCCGGACGCTCGCGCCCCGCGGCCAGGACGAACTCGGGTACCGACACGTCGGGGATCTCGACGTCGGGATAGGGGCTGGCCAGCGCCACGGGGTCTCCTCCTCCTCGAGAGTTGTGGCGCCAGTCTCACATCCCGCGTGACCGGGGTTACCCGGGGGTCACTTCGGCCAGAGCACCGACTGGGTGCAGCGGAACAGCGCGATGGTCCGGCCGCTTTCCTCGGCGCGGACGACGGCATCCCACACCTGCGTCGTCCGCCCGGCGTGCGCGTTGGTGGCCACGACGGCGATGCCGCCGTCGCGCGCCGTCCCGAGGTAGTTGCACTTGAGCTCGATCGTGGTGAAGCCGCTGGCGCCCTCGGGCAGCAGCGCGCGGGTGGCCAGGCCGCAGGCGGTGTCGGCCAGGCCGACGACGGTGGCCGCGTGCAGGTAGCCGTTGGGCGCGAGCACCTCGGGGCGGACGTCGAGGCGCGCCTCCAGCCGCCCGGATTCGTGGGCGGTGATCCGCAGGCCCAGCAGCCCGGGCAGCGTGCCGGGGAGCAGGTCGTTGAGCTCGTCGACGGTGTGGAACCCGGTGGCGGCCATGCGGGGCAACCTACTGAGCCGGGCTTCCTGCACCGAAAGCCCCGGGGGCTCTCGGTGCAGGAAGCCCCTTACTCAGGCGGCGGTCTCCCAGAGGCCGACGACGTTGCCCTCGGGATCGGTCACGTAGGCGGCGAAGCCCATGTCGCCGACCGGCGTCTTCCCCACGACGGTCGACCCACCCAGCTCACCGATGCGCTCCAGCGCGACCTCGATGCTCTCCACGTCGACGACGATCACCGGCCCGTTCGCCGCGGCCGTCTGCCGGGAGAGCATCCCGCCGTTGACGAACCCGGCCTCGGTCGGTCCCTGCTCACCGCTGGGACCGGTCGAGACGATCGTGTAGTTCATCTCGGGCATCTCCACCACCTGCCAGCCGAACGCCTCCTTGTAGAAGCTGCGCGCACGGTCCCCGTCGTCGAAGGGGATCTCGAAGTGCACGACCCGACCGGACATCCCGCCACCTCCTCGTGGTCTCGACGGACGGCGGAACGCTAGACCCGCACCGCCCCGTGCGGGAGGAGGGCGTGCACGCCGAAGACCTGGTTGGCCACCTGCGTGACCCGCAGGTCGACCGCGACGCTGGCCAGCGCCATCGCCTCCGACCGGCCGATCCCGTGCAGGGCGCCGAGCAGGCCCAGCATCGCGTCCAGCGCGTCGGCCGCGGCCTCGTCGAGGTCGTCGCCCAGGCCCATGGCGACCCAGCCGGCGGGGGTGTCGGCGACCGGGGTGGTCAGCGGCCGGCCGAACAGGTCGGGCAGGACGTCGAGGGTGAGGTCGGCGCGCTCGATCGGGCACTCGATCGCCGTCCCGCTCACCTCGCCGTCGCCCTGGGCGGCGTGCCCGTCGCCGACGCTGAGCAGCGCGCCGTCGACCGGGACGGGCAGGTAGAGCGTGGCGCCGGCGACCAGCTCGCGGCAGTCGAGGTTCCCGCCGTGCCAGTACGGCGGGATCGTCGAGTGCCTGCCCGGCTCGGCCGGCGGCATGCCCATGACCCCGAGGAACGGCCGCAGCGCCACGGTGCCCAGCGCGCTGCTCGCGGTGCCGGCGGCCGCGTCGAGCTCCCACGGGACGACGGCGGGCTGGTCGATGCCGAGCCGCACGTTCCACGCCGTCGGCCGGAGGCCCGCGTACGTCGTCCCCCACGCGCCGGGGACCACCTCGTCGATGCGGACGGCGAGCACGCTGCCCGGGCGGGCGCCGCGGACCTCGACCGGGCCGGTCAGCGCGTGGCCGGCGTCCGCGGTGTGCTCGGGCGCGCGGCGGCGGGTGGCGACGTCGCCGGTGTGCGGCTCGAGGAACCAGCCGGAGTCGAGGGTGCCGAAGCGGACCGTCGTCCCCGGGTCGACGGTGAGCACGGGCGGCAGGTCGCGGTCGAACCAGCCGTGCAGGGTGCGGGCGCCGGGCTCGAGCGTGGGGGTCTCCGCCATGCCCCCATCCTGCGCAGGCGGGGTCTCAGGCGAGGCCGCGGGTGGTGCGCGCGGGCGGGCGGGTGCCCTGGACGGAGGCGACCATGTCGAGGGTCTGCCGGGTCGGCGCCACGTCGTGCGCCCGGAAGACCCGCGCCCCGAGCCAGGCGCTGACCGCGGTGGTGGCCAGCGTGCCGGTGAGCCGCTCCTCCAGCGGGACGTCGAGCGTCTCGCCGACGAAGTCCTTGTTCGACAGCGCCACGAGCACCGGCCAGCCGGTGGCCACCAGCTCGCCCAGCCGGCGGGTGGCCTCCAGCGAGTGGCGGGTGTTCTTGCCGAAGTCGTGGCCGGGGTCGACCAGGACCCGCTCGCGGTCGACGCCGGCGGCCACGGCCGCCTCGGCCAGCGCCGTCGTCCGGGCCACGATGTCGGCGACGACGTCGTCGTAGGCGATCCGGTGCGGCCGGGTGCGCGGGGGCAGGCCGCCGGCGTGCGTGCACACCAGCCCGGCCCCGGCCTCGGCGGCCACCCCGGCCAGCTCCGGGTCCACCCCGCCCCAGGCGTCGTTGACGACGTCGGCGCCGGCGGCCAGCGCCTCCCGGGCGACCTCGGCCCGCCACGTGTCGATCGAGATCGGCAGCGCCGGGTGGGCGTCGCGGATCGCGGCGACGAGGTCGACGGTGCGGCGGATCTCCTCGGCCGCGTCCACCTCCTCGCCGGGCGCGGCCTTCACGCCGCCGACGTCCACCATGTCGGCGCCCTCGGCGACCACCCGGTGCACCCGCTCGACGGCGGCCCGCAGCTCGTAGGTGGCGCCGCGGTCGTAGAACGAGTCGGGCGTGCGGTTGACGATCGCCATGACGACGAACGCGCCGTCGGGCACGTCGAGCGGGCCGATGCGCAGCAAGTGGATCCCTCTTCCGCTGCTGTACTCCCGGCCCCGTCCGGGGCGCGGGGAGGACGGGTCCTCTCAGTCCACGAGGGCCTGGTTGACCAGCTGGCGCAGGTGGTTGCGGATCGGCAGGGTGCTCGAGGGCAGCAGCTGCGTGTAGAAGCTGACGACGACGTCCTCGACCGGGTCGACGTAGAACGCGGTGGACGCCGCCCCGCCCCAGCTGTAGTCGCCGACGCTGGCCACCACGCCGTAGCGGACCGGGTCGATCACCATCGAGAAGCCCAGCCCGAAGCCCACCCCGCGCAGCGGCGTCTCGGCGAACAGCGGCCGGCCGAAGGTCTCCAGGTCCTGGCCGCCGGGCAGGTGGTTGCGCACCATGTGCGCGATCGTGCGCGGGCCCAGCAGCCGCCCGCCGTCGTGGTCGCCGCCGCGGCGCAGCAGCTCCAGGAAGCGCAGGTAGTCACCGGCGGTGGAGACCAGGCCCCCGCCGCCGGAGAGGAACGCCGGCTTCGAGTGCGCGGCGGCCCCCATGGCGTCCAGCGGTGCGAAGCCCGTCGTGCCGTCCCGGGGGACGGCGGCGTAGAGGCGGGCCAGCGAGTCCGGGTCGTCGCCGTCGCGCAGCCCGAACGAGGTGTCCCGCATGCCCAGCGGCGCGAAGATCCGCTCCTCGAAGAACTCGTCGAGCGGCTGCCCGGAGACCACCTCGACCAGCCGGCCGAGGACGTCGGTGGAGACGCCGTAGTTCCACTCGCTGCCGGGCTGGAAGACCAGCGGGATCGCCGCCCACTGCCGGCAGACCTCGGCGGAGTCGGCGCCCGGCGGGGTGCCCCACTCGTGCCCGGCCGCGCGGTACATCGCGTCGCACGGGTGGGCGTGGTGGAAGCCGTAGGTGAGCCCGGAGGTGTGCGTGAGCAGGTGCCGCACCCGGATCGGCTCCAGCGCCGGCTGGGTCACCGGCTTCTGCGCGGAGCCGGCCACGTAGACGCGCGGCTGGGCGAACTCGGGCAGCCACCTCGCGATCGGGTCGTTCAGCTCGAACGCGCCCTCCTCGTACAGCATCATCGCCGCGACCGAGGTGACCGGCTTGGTCATGGAGAAGATCCGCCAGCGGGTGCCGGTCTCCACCGGCAGCCCCGCCTCGACGTCCCGCCGCCCGCCCGTGCCGACGTGCACCAGCCGGCCGTGGCGGGAGACGGTGACCAGGTAGCCGGGCATGCGGCCCTCGTCGACCCAGCGGGCCAGCCGGCGGTCGAGCCGGCCGAGCCGGGCCGGGTCGAAACCCACCTCGGCGGGGTCGGCGTCCACCTCGAGTTCCGTCACGTCTCCTCCGGGGGAATGCGGTCGGGCACCGGCGCCTGCCCCCGCATCCTGGCGCAGGGAGCAGGCGCCGTGCCGTCCGGGATCAGACCGGGACGTTGCTGGCGGCCTTCTTCAGGTTCGAGCCCGCGGTGACCTTGACCGTGTTCGCGGCCGGGATGTCGATGGTCTCGCCGGTCTGCGGGTTGCGGCCGGTCCGGGCGGACCGCTGGGTGCGCTCGACGGTCAGCAGGCCGGAGACCGCGACCTTCTCGCCGCGCGTGATGGCCTCGACCAGCTCCTCCTGGAGGCCGTCGATGACCGAGGTCACGGTCGCGGCGGGGACGTCGGCGCGCTTGGCGATGGCGGACACCAGTTCGCTCTTGTTCACAGGTTTCCTCTCGGTGTGGTGGCACGTGCCTGGGCTCGGCGCTCGCGGCCGGCTCCAGCCCCTCGACGCTTGCGCGCCACGGGGGGGGTTCCCGGGGGGTCTGCGCGGACCCGTGGACCGCCCGGAGGCGGCCCGGACCTCGGCAGGAGCCCGGAACCGGGGGGCACGCTGCCAGAACAGGCCGGGGTCCCGCCAGTGCGGGCGGCACGCGGTCCCTGCCGCCACAGCCGCCGGCCCTCCTGCAGGGGCCCGTCGCGAGCCTGCGAGCGACGGGGGGCAGGAGGGTCCTTCGTCTAGCGTGGAGGCGTGCCACGGATCCCCGGGACCGATCTGACCGTCAGCGACCTGTGCCTGGGCGGCAACGTCTTCGGCTGGACGGCCGACGAGCCCAGCACGTTCGCCGTCCTCGACCGCTACCTCGACGCGACGCCGTCCACGGCGAGCCCGTTCGTCGACACCGCCGAGATGTACGGCTCCGGCCGCTCCGAGCAGCTGCTGGGGGCGTGGCTGGCCGAGCGCGGCGTCCGCGACCGCTTCGTCGTCGCCACCAAGGCCTCGCCGATGGAGAAGGAGCACCCGCTGTCGGCGGTCGAGATCCGGACGGCGGCCGAGCAGTCGCTGCGCAACCTGCGGACCGACCGGATCGACCTCTACTACGCGCACTACGACGACGAGACGACGCCGCTCGAGGAGACGCTGACCGCCTTCGACGAGCTGGTGACCAGCGGGAAGGTGCGCCACGTGGCGGCGTCGAACTACTCGGCGGCGCGGCTGGGCGAGGCGCTGGAGATCTCGGAGAAGGCCGGGCTCACCCGGTACGTGGGCCTGCAGACGCACTACAACCTGGTGGAGCGCGACCGGTTCGAGGGGGAGCTGCGCGACGTCGTCGAGGCGCACGGGCTGGGCACGTTCCCGTACTTCGGCCTGGCGCGCGGGTTCCTGACCGGCAAGTACCGCGCCGGCGAGCGGGTGGACTCGCCGCGGGCGGCGAAGGCCGCCGAGTACGTCGGGGAGAGGGGCGACCGCGTGCTGGCCGCCCTGGCCCGGGTCGCCGACTCCTACGGCGTGCCGGTGGCGGCGGTGGCGCTGCGGTGGCTGGCCGACCAGCCGACCGTGGTCGCGCCGCTGGCCAGCGCGCGCAGCGTCGACCAGCTGGCCGACCTGCTGCCGATGCAGGACCTGCGGCTCGCCGACGACGAGCGGCAGCTCCTCACCGACGCCTCCGCCTGACGCGGGGTGGGTCCGTGCGGCTGACCCGCACGGATCCTCCGCAACGGCGCTTCAGAAGCCGGTGATGCGGTCCCGGACGGCCTGCACCAGCTCCGGGGTCACGTCGGTGACGCCGTGGTCGTGCGCCGCGTGGCCGGCCACCTGGCTGAGGATGCCCGCCTCGTCGGCGGCCGAGAACCGGGCGCTGCAGCCGGGGATGACGTCGCCGCAGGCGAAGGTCTTCACGGGGACTCCTTGTCGGGGGTGGTGCACGGCCGGGCGCCCGGTCCGGCACCCGGGGGCCGGGTGCTACCTCGCGTGCCGGGCGGAGGCGAGGTCCTCGAGCCGGACCAGGCCCAGGACGGCGCCGGTCGGATCGGTGACGAGCACGGGGTCGAAGCGCTGCGCCGGCGCCCGGGTGAGCGCGCGCTGCAGGGTCTCGGCGACGTCGGCCGACGGGTGCACCCGCAGCGACACCGGCGCCACGTAGGTCTCCGCCGTGCGCGGGTCGCGCAGCACCAGGTGCAGCGGCTCGCCGTAGGAACCCACGAGGACGGCGGGCGGCGGGGCGTCCGCGCCGTCGGCGACCGCCGCCTGGCGCACGGGTCGCATCAGGCTGGCCACGCTCTCGGTGAGCCGGACGCGGGCCGCCTGCGCCTTGAGCAGCCGGACCACCTCGGGCGCCAGCGGCTCGAACCGGCTGCTGGGGCGGCCGAGCACCCAGCCCTGGCCCAGCGGGACGCCCAGGCGCACGAACGCGGCCAGCTCGCCGGCGGTCTCGATGCCCTCGGCGAGCAGCCAGGCGTCGATCCGGCCGGCGAACTCGCCGACCATCTCGGCCAGCGCGGCGCGCACCGGGTCGGTGTCGGCGTCGGTGACCAGGGCCCGGTCGAGCTTGACCAGCTGCGGGCGCAGCGCGGCCATCTGCTGCAGGCCGGAGTAGCCGGACCCGGCGTCGTCCAGGGCGATGAGCGCGCCGCGGTCGCGCAGCTCGGCGGTCTGCCGCAGCAGCGCCTCCCGGTCGGCGACCGGCGTGTGCTCGGTGAGCTCGACGACCACGCGGGCCAGGTCGGGGCGGGTGGCGAGGGCCTCCTGCACCGGCGCGGTGCCCAGCAGGTGCGGGCTCACGTTGACGGTCAGGAACGCGTTGTCGGGCAGCCCGGGGACGGCGGCCAGCGCCTTGTGGACCGACAGCGCCTCGAGCTCGGCGGCCAGCCCGGCCTCCGCGGCGGCGGCGAACCACACGTCGGGGCCGGCGGTGCCCGGGAAGCGGGCCAGCGCCTCGTAGCCGGCGACGGTGGCGGCGGCCAGGTCGACGATCGGCTGGAAGGCCAGCGTCAGGTCGTCCGGGGAGGCCAGCAGCGGCCGGCAGTCCGGCAGGGCGAGGGTCCCGGGCATGGCTCGGGCATCGGCCCCGGCGCCCCGGACGTGTACGTCCCCGGCGCCGCGGTTCACCCCTCCGGGTGAGCGCGGCGCGCCCTCACGACGAGGGACGATCCCGCTCCGCACCGCCGACGTGACAGCATGGTGCGGTCCCCGGGTCCAGCAGTGCGCCCGCCGGACGTCGGAGCCCGAGGGGAGAGGTGCGTGCCGGCACTGCCGTCCCCCGCGTCGGTCGACGTCCTCCGCGACCCCCACCGCATCGCCAGCGCGCGCCGCCTGCTCGTCGAGGTGCCCGGCCCGGCCGCCTTCGACCGGCTCTCCGCCCTCGCCGCCCGCCTGGTCGGTGCCGGCCACGCCAAGGTGACCCTGTTCACCGACCAGGACACCGTCATCGGCGGCCACGGCCTGCCGGCCGGCGTCATCGGCGGCCCGGCGCTGCTGACCGGTGCCCTCTCGGCCATCGTCGTCCGCCGCGGCGAGCCGCTGAACGTCCCCGCGGCGCAGGAGGACGAGCGCGTGGCCGGCCTCCCCGCGGTCACCTCCGGGCAGGTCCAGGCCTACCTCGGCGCGCCGCTGGTCGCCGCGTCCGGGCACGTCGTCGGAGTCCTGGCCGTCTACGACTCCACGCCGCGCTCGTGGAGCGAGGACGCCGCCCGCCTGCTCGAGCAGCTGTCCGCCTCCGTCGTCGCCGAGCTCGAGCTCTCGGCCGCGCGGTCGGCCGTGGGCGCGTCCTCGGCCCGGCTCGACGTCGCCCTGGAGGCGGGCTCGGTCGGCATCTGGGAGCGCGACCTGCGCTCCGACACGGTGTTCTGGGACGAGCGTGCCGCCGCCATCTTCGGCCTCGAGGGGTCGGTGCAGCTGGACTCGCTGGACCGGCTGATGGCGCACATCCACCCCGACGACCACGCCACCGTGCACGAGGCCATGGCGACGGCCCTGGCCGAGCGCGGCGAGTTCGTCGCGGAGTGCCGGGTGCTGCGGGCGGACGGCGCGATCCGCTGGACCGTCTCGCGGGCCCGCGTCGTCGTCGACCCCAGCGGCGAGGCGGTGCGCGTCCTCGGCACGGTCGTCGACGTCACCGACGCCCGCGAGGAGTCCGAGCGGCGGCTGTCGGCGGTGCAGCGCGCGGCCGCGATCGCCGAGGTCGCCGCGGAGCTGGCGCACGCCACCCGCGTGGAGGACCTGGCGGGCATCGCCCAGCGCGGCGCGAAGGTGCTCGGCGCCCAGTCCAGCGCGCTGGCCGTGTTCGACCCCGGCGGTGGGCCGCTGCGGCTGCACGTGACGAACTGGCTGGTCGACGCCGTGCGCAGCGGCGCCGACATCGAGCTGCCGCCCGAGGGCGTCGAGATCGACCTGGACGACTCGCTGCCCACGCAGTACGTCGCCCGCCACGGCCGCCGCATCTTCCTGGCCACCGGCGAGGAGGCGCGCGCCCGCTTCCCCAAGATGGCCGAGATCACCAGCCTGCTCGGGGTGCAGGCGGTGGCCGGGCTGCCGCTGCGGGTGGAGGGGCGGGTCCTCGGCAGCTTCCTCGTGGTGTGGGAGACCGAGCACCCGTTCGCCGGTGATGACTGGGACGTGCTCGAGGCGCTCACCGCGCAGATCGCCCTGTCGGTCTCGCGGCTGCAGGCCGCCATCCAGCGCGACGCCGCGGTGGCGGCGATGTCCGAGGCCAACCGCCACCTGCAGCTGCTGGCCGACGTCGGCGAGGTGCTGTCCGACACCCTCGACATCTCCGCCCAGATCGACCAGCTGACCTCGCTCGTCGTCCCTGCCCTGGGCGACTGGTGCTGGCTGGTGGTCACCGACGAGCAGGGGCGGCTGACCGAGATGTCCACCGGCCACCGCGACCCCGCCCGGCGCGGCGAGGTGGACGAGTACGTGCGCGCGATGCTCGGGGGCGCGACCGAGGAGGCCACCCCGCACCGCGTGTCGCGGACCGGCCGCCCGGTCGTGATCCCCGAGATCGGGCGCGACCACCTGGAGCGGGTCCTCCCCGACCCGGCGCTGCGCGAGCTGTTCGCCCGGCTGGGCGCGGTCTCCACCGCCGTCGTGCCGCTCGCCGCGCGCGGGCAGGTCCTCGGCGCGCTCGGTCTGCTCAACGGCGCCGACCGGGGCCCGCACACCCAGGCGGAGGTGGACACCGCCGTCGAGGTGGGCCGCCGGGCCGGGCTGGCCCTGCAGCACGCCCGCCTGTTCGTGCAGCAGCGCGCCCTGGCCGAGACCCTGCAGCGCAGCATGCTCACGGCGCCGCCGGAGCCCGACCACAGCGAGATCGTCGTCCGCTACGTGCCGGCCGCGGCGGCCACCGGGGCCGAGATCGGCGGCGACTGGTACGACGCCTTCCTGCAGACCGACGGCGCCACCGTGCTGGCGATCGGCGACGTCGTCGGGCACGACAGCCGCGCGGCCGCGTCGATGGGGCAGGTCCGGGGCCTGCTGCGCGGCATCAGCTACTCCAGCGGCGCGGCGCCGGCGCGGGTGCTCACCGAGCTCGACCGCGCCGTCCACGGCCTGGCGCTGGACACGATGGCGACCTGCCTGGTCGCCCGGCTGGAGAAGGACGACGGCGGGCGGACCCGGCTGCGCTGGTCCAACGCCGGGCACCTGCCGCCGATCGTGCTGGACGCCGACGGCGCCGTCACCGTGCTCGACGGGGGGACGTTCGACCTGCTGCTGGGCGTCGCCCCCGACACCGAGCGCTGCGACCACGTCGCCGAGATCGAGCGCGGCGCGACCGTCCTGCTCTACACCGACGGCCTGGTGGAGCGGCGCGACCGCGACATCGACGCCGGGACGGCGGAGCTGGTCGAGGTGCTGCGCGAGTGCGCGGGGCTGCCGCTGGCCGAGCTGTGCGACCGGGTGCTCACCCGGCTGTTCCTCCCCGACACCGAGGACGACGTCGCCCTGCTCGCCGTCCGCCTGCACCCCGAGGACGACTGACCCTCACCCCCGCCGGCGCTTGCGGACGGCCATCCGGGTGCGGGCCCGCGCGGGCAGGTCGACCGCCACCGGCGCCTCCCAGCCGCGCCACACCGACAGCACCCGCAGCAGGGCGACGACCGCGATCACCGTCGCGGCGACCGGCAGCGGGTCGAGGTCGAGCGGCCCCGAGAGCACGCTGAGCAGCGCCGCCCCGATCAGCGCGGCGACGGCGTTGTACGGGCCCGGCTGCACGATGTCGGCCCGCTGGGCCAGCAGCATGTCGCGGATGACCGCGCCGCCGACCGCGGTGATCGTGCCGATGAAGACCACGGAGGCCACCGGCAGCCCGGCCAGCTCCGCCCGCTGGGCGCCGACCACGGTGAAGAAGCCGAGCGTGACCGCGTCGAGGACGACGAGCAGGCCGGTGAGCCGCGACAGCCAGCCGGAGAAGAAGAACGTCACCATCGCGGTGATCGCCACCGTGGGCAGGTAGGCCTCGTTGGTCAGCGCGATCGGCGGCCCCTCGGCCAGCAGCACGTCGCGGATCAGCCCGCCGCCGAGCCCCCCGCTGATCGCGAGCAGCAGCACGCCGGAGACCGCGAAACCCTCGCGGGCGGCGAGCAGTCCTCCGGTGAGCGCGCCGATCACGATCGCGACGAGGTCGACGGCGAGCGGCACCCGCAGCGCGTCGACGGCGGCGATGAGCTCCACGTCCGCACATTGTCGAGGGCGCCCGTACCGGGGCCGTCAGGGGGCCGGGTGCGGCCTCCTCCGGGCCGTGAGCACCGCGGCTACCGGGCCGGCGGCACCTCGAGGGCGGTGGCGGTGCCGCGGACGGTGGCGTCCTCGCGGGCCATCGCCTCCTGCCGGTCGCCCTCCTCCTCGAGGATGCGCGCGGCCTTCCACGCGGCCGGGATGGCGAACGCGTCGACCAGCGTCACCATGTGCGGGCGCAGCTCCTTGAGCAGGGCGTTCACCGTCGCGGTGAGCGCCTTGGCGCGGGTGGGGGTCAGCCGGCCGTGCTCGAGGAACCAGCCCTTGTCCTGCTCGATGGTCCACAGCGCGTACAGGTCGCAGAGCGAGTCGAGCAGCCGCCGGGCGTCGGGGTCGGCGGTGCGGTCGACGCCGGCGACGAACGCCTCGAGCACGATCCGGTCGATGTGGGTCTGCGCCGTCCGCAGGACGTGGTCCTGGACGTCGTTGAACACGTCGAACGGTTCCATGCCCTCGGTGGCCGCGTTCTTCCGCAGCCGCTTGATCGCGCCCTCGAGGGTGTGCTTCTCGCGGAACTCGAACATTTTCAGCTGCCAGCCGCGGTCGAGCAGCGGGACGTCGTCGTCCCGGCCCGGCACCGCGTCGACCAGCCGCGCGACGAGGTTGCGGGCCGCCGTCCGCTCGAGGACGGTCTCGCGCACCACGTCGGCGACGAAGCCGACCCGGCCCCAGCCGTCGAGGGAGCCGAACGCGTCGCGGTACCCGGTGAGCAGGCCCTTGGCCACCAGCTGCAGCAGGACGGTGTTGTCGCCCTCGAAGGTGGTGAAGACGTCGGTGTCGGCCTTGAGCGCGGGCAGCCGGTTCTCGGCGAGGTAGCCGGCGCCGCCGCAGGCCTCGCGGCACGTCTGGATGGTGCGGGTGGCGTGCCAGGTGTTGGCCACCTTGAGCCCGGCCGCCCGCGACTCCAGCTCGCGCTGCGCCTTCTCGTCGACCACGTCCGCGGCCTGCACGTCGTGCATCGTGCTGACCAGCTCCTCCTGCGCGAAGTGCAGCGCGTAGGAGGTGGCCAGCGCCGGCAGCAGCTTGCGCTGGTGCACGAGGTAGTCGTTGACCACGATCTCGCGGTCCCGGCCGGGGGCGGCGAACTGCCGGCGCACGTCGCCGTAGCGGACGGCGATGTCGAGCGCCAGCTTCGTCGCCGAGCCGGCCGAGCCGCCGACGCTCACCCGGCCGCGCACCAGCGTGCCCAGCATGGTGAAGAAGCGGCGGGTCTCGTTCTCGATGCTCGAGGTGTAGGTGCCGTCCTCGGCCACCTGCCCGTACCGGTCGAGCAGCATGTCGCGGGGGACGCGCACGTGGTCGAAGGTCAGCCGGCCGTTGTCGACGCCGAGCAGGCCGGCCTTCGGGCCGTCGTCGCCGATCGTGACGCCGTCGCACGGATTGCCGTCGGCGTCGCGGATGGGCACCAGCCAGGCGTGCACGCCGTGGTTGCGCCCACCGGTGATCAGCTGGGCGAAGACGACGGCCAACCGGCCGTCCCGGGCCGCGTTGCCGATGTAGTCCTTGCGCGCGGCCTCGTGCGGGGTGTGCAGGTCGAAGGTCTGCGTCTCGGGGTCGTAGGTGCAGGTGGTGCGCAGCTGCTGGACGTCGGAGCCGTGCCCGGTCTCGGTCATCGCGAAGCAGCCGGGCAGGTCGAAGCTCATGATGTCGGCCAGGTAGGCCTCGTGGTGCCGCTGCGTGCCCAGCAGCTGGACGGCACCGCCGAACAGGCCCCACTGGACCCCGGCCTTGACCATCAGCGACAGGTCGCCGAACGCCAGCATCTCGATGGCGGCCACCGAGCCGCCGGCGTCGTCCTGGCCCCCGTACTCCTCGGGGAAGCCGAGCCCGACGCGGCCGGTGGCGGCCAGCTTCCTCGCCAGCCGGGTGACCCGCGCGCGGGCCTCCTGCATCGTCTCGCCGTGGACCGGCGCGAACTCGGGGTCGCCCAGGTGCTCGCGGGCGTCGCGGCGCACGTGCCCCCAGCGCCCGTCGAGGACCTCCCGGATCGCCTCGGGGTCCACGGTCGTGGGAAGGGACGTCGTCACGATTCCTCCTGGGGGTCGGCGCCGATGGCCGAGAGGCCCGACCACGCGAGATCGGTGAGGTGGGCGGCGAGGGCGCCGCGGGGCATCGGGCGCTCGGCCCGGAGCCACCAGTCGGCGGCCGAGCGGACCAGCCCGACGACGCCGTGGCCCCAGGGCGCGGCGGCCGCCGGGTCGCGCCCGGCATGCTGGAGGGCGACGGTCACCGCCGCGGCGGCCTGGTCGCCGACGAGGTCGGACAGCGTCGCGACCGGGTCCGGGCCGGTGGGCCGGTCGAGGTGGGGCGGGTGGACGACGAAGCGGTACACCTCGGGATCGGCCTCGAGGAACGCCAGGTACGTCTCGATCGCCGCGGCCAGCATCTGCCGGGGCTCGGTGCTGCTCTCGAAGGCCTCGCGCAGCCTGGGCAGCAGCTGGGAGGCCACCCGGTTGCAGACGGCGACGTGCAGCTCGGCCCGGTCGGCGAAGTGCCGGTAGACGACCGTCTTGCTCGTGCCGGCCTCGGCCGCGATCTCCTCCATGCCCACGCCGGCGCCGTGCCTGCCGACCGCCGCGAGGGTGGCGTCGACCAGCTGCCGGCGTCGTTCGGCGCGGTGCTCGTCCCACCTCGAGTCGCGGCGGTCGCGAGAACGGGCGGCCTCGTCCTGCGACGCAGGTCCCACCGCCTCCGGTTTCATGTGAAGAACGGTACCTGATACCGTTGGTACCGAACAAAGGATCCACCACAATGGCCATTTCGGTGGCGGACATCCCGGAGGTCCCGATGGCAGGCCCCACCCGCAAGGCAGCGATCGTCGGCGGGAACCGCATCCCGTTCGCCCGCTCGAACTCCGCGTACGCGCAGGCCTCGAACCAGGACATGCTGACCGCGACGCTCGACGGGCTGGTCGCGCGCTTCGGCCTGCAGGGGCAGCCGGTGGGCGAGGTCGTCGCCGGCGCCGTCCTCAAGCACGCGCGGGACTTCAACCTGACCCGCGAGAGCGTCCTCGGCTCCCGCCTCGCGGCGAGCACCCCCGCCTACGACGTCCAGCAGGCCTGCGGCACCGGCCTGGAGGCCGCGGTCCTCGTGGCCAACAAGATCGCCCTGGGGCAGATCGAGTCCGGCATCGCCGGCGGCGTCGACACCACCTCCGACGCCCCGCTCGCCGTCAACGACGACCTGCGGCGGGTGCTCCTCTCGCTCAACGGCGCGAAGACCGTGCAGCAGCGGCTGAAGGCGCTGGCCGGCCTGCGCCCGGGCATGCTCGCGCCCGAGGTCCCGCGCAACGCCGAGCCGCGCACCGGTCTGGCGATGGGGGAGCACGCGCAGCTCACCGCGCACGAGTGGGAGATCGGCCGCGAGGAGCAGGACGAGCTCGCCGTGCGCTCCCACCAGAACCTCGCGGCCGCCTACGACCGCGGCTTCTTCGACGACCTGGTCACCCCGTACCTGGGGCTGACCCGCGACCAGAACCTGCGGCCCGACTCCTCGGTCGAGAAGCTGGCGACGCTCCGGCCGGTCTTCGGCAAGGCGCTGCCCGAGGGCGCCGAGGCCACGATGACCGCGGGCAACTCGACCCCGCTGTCCGACGGCGCCTCCGTCGTCCTGCTGGCCTCCGACGAGTGGGCCGGGGCGCACGGGCTGCCCGTGCTGGCCCACCTGGTCGACGCCCAGACCGCCGCCGTCGACCACGTGCACGGCGGCGAGGGCCTGCTCATGGCGCCGGTCTACGCGCTGCCGGTGCTGCTCGCCCGCAACGGGCTCACCCTGCAGGACTTCGACTACTACGAGATCCACGAGGCGTTCGCCTCGACCGTCCTGGCCACGCTCAAGGCGTGGGAGGACCCGGAGTTCTGCAAGGGCAGGCTGGGCCTCGACGCCCCGCTCGGCGCGATCGACCGGTCGAAGCTCAACGTCAACGGCTCCTCGCTGGCCGCGGGGCACCCGTTCGCCGCGACCGGCGGCCGCATCGTGGCCGGCCTGGCGAAGACGCTGCACGAGGCGGGCCCCGGCAAGCGCGGGCTGATCTCCATCTGCGCGGCCGGCGGCCAGGGCGTCGTCGCGATCCTCGAGTCCTGACCCCCCGAGCTCTCCGTACCGGAAGCCCGAGGCGCGGCCGGGCTTTCGGTGCAGGAAGCACCTGCGGAAGGAACTGCAGTGAGTGACTGGTACCGCGACTTCGCCAACTCCGGCGCCGGGACGGCGATCACCAAGCGGCTGGGGCTGCCCCGCCCGGCGGTGCTGCGCCGCTACGAGCCCGGCCAGCCGCTGCTGCCCGGCCCCGCGGTCGTCGGCTCGGCGGGGGAGGGCCGGCTGCGCGACACCGTGACCACCCTGCTCGAGAAGGCCGGGGTGAGCACGGACGACGACGGCGGGGAGCTCGCCGCGGTCGTCCTCGACGCCACCGGGCTCACCGGGCCGGCCGACCTCGCCGCCGCGCACGCCTTCCTCGCCCCGGCGGTCAAGCGGCTGCGGCCGAGCGGGCGCGTGGTCGTGCTGGGGGACCCGCCGGCCGAGGCGGCGAGCGTGCCCGAGGCCGCGGCCCGGCAGGCCCTCGACGGGCTGGTCCGCTCGATCGGCAAGGAGCTGCGCGACGGGTCCACGGCCAACCTGGTGCACGTGCCGGCCGGCGCCGAGGCATCGCTGGCCGCCCCGCTGCGGTTCTTCCTCTCCGGCCGGTCGGCCTACGTCGACGGCCAGCCGGTCACGGTGGCGGCCGCCGAGATCCCCGACCAGGACGAGCAGCGGCCGCTGGCCGGCATGGTCGCCGTCGTCACCGGCGCGGCCCGGGGCATCGGCGCCGCGATCGCGGCGGTCATGGCCCGCGACGGCGCGCACGTCGTCGCCGTCGACGTCCCGGCGGCCGGCCAGTCGCTGGCCGAGGTCGCCAACGAGATCGGCGGGACGGCGGTCCAGCTCGACATCACCGCGCCCGACGCGGCCCAGCGGCTGATCGCGCACCTGCGCGAGCGGCACGGCGGGGTGGACGTCGTGGTGCACAACGCCGGCATCACCCGCGACAAGCTGCTGGTCAACATGGACGCCGACCGCTGGAACGCGGTCATGGCGGTGAACCTGCAGGCGCAGCTGGACATGACCCAGGCGCTGCTCGACGCCGAGGTCCTCAACCCCGGCGCCCGGGTGGTCTGCGTCAGCTCGCAGTCCGGCATCGCCGGCAACCGCGGCCAGACCAACTACGCCGCCTCCAAGGCCGGCGTCATCGGCATGGTGCGCGCGTGGGCGCCGGCGTTCGCCGAGCGCGGGGCCACGATCAACGCCGTGGCGCCGGGCTTCATCGTCACCGAGATGACGGCGAGGATGCCCTTCGGCACCCGCGAGGTCGGCGCGCGGCTGAACTCGATGCAGCAGGGCGGCCTGCCGGTCGACGTCGCCGAGACGATCGCCTGGCTGGCGCAGCCGGCCAGCGCCGGGGTCAACGGCCAGGTCGTGCGGGTCTGCGGCCAGTCGGTGCTGGGGGCCTGAGCGTGGACGCCCGCACCGTGCTGAACTCGCCGCCCGCGCTGCCGAAGCTGTTCGCCCGCGCCGCGCTGACCGCGCGCGGCCGGGGCGGCGCGCTGCCGGGGACGCGGGTGGCCCGCACCGGCGTCCGCGTCGACCCGGCCGGGCTCGCCGCCTACGACCGGGTGTGCGGCCTCCCGCTCGCCGACGTCCTGCCGGCCACCTACCCGCACGTGCTGGCGTTCCCGCTGCAGGTCGCGCTGATGAGCGACCGGTCGTTCCCGCTGGCCCTGCCCGGGCTGGTGCACGTGCGCAACCGGATCGAGGTGCTGCGGGCGATCGGGGCCGACGAGGCGCTCGACCTCGAGGTGTGGGCCGAGCGGTACGCCCGGCACGCCAAGGGCGCCACCGTGGACCTCTGCGCGAGCGCGTCCGTGGAGGGCGCGGAGGTGTGGCGCGGCCGCTCCACGTACCTGGCGCGCGGCGCGACGGCGCCGGAGGGCGCGCCGGCGTCGGAGGCGACCGTGGCGATCGGCGACACCCGGCCGGTGGCCACCTGGCGGGTGCCCGACGACGCCGGGCGCCGCTACGCCAAGGTCTCCGGCGACGTGAACCCCGTCCACCTGTCCGGCCTGACCGCCAAGGCGTTCGGCTTCAAGCGGGCGATCGCGCACGGCATGTGGGTGCACGCCCGGGTGCTCGGCGCGCTGGCCGGCCGGCTGCCCGACGCGCTCACCGTGGACGTCGGCTTCCAGAAGCCGCTGTACCTGCCCTCGACGGTCACGCTGTCGACGGCGGAGGCCGGCGGTGGCTGGGACGCCGCCGTCCGCAACGCGGCGAGCGGCGCCGGGCACCTCGTGGCCGTCGTCCGGCCCCGCTGAGCGACCCCGGTTGGCCGCCGTCCACCGATGTGACCGTCGGATGAGCCTGCGGTAGGACTGTCGGGGTGTCTTCCCCCGACCCGACCGAGCACCCCCGCCCGCTGCTGCGCCGGCCCTGGACCTCCCTCGACGGCGAGTGGGACTTCGCCGCCGACCCCGACCTCAAGGCGACGCCCGGCGCCGTCGCCTTCGACGCGCGGATCCGCGTCCCCTACGCCCCGGAGACGCCGGCGAGCGGCGTCGACCGGAGCGGCCCGCTGCACCGCGTCTGGTACGGGCGGCCGCTGCCGGCGCCGGGCGGCGACCGGCGGACCGTCCTGCACTTCGGCGCGGTCGACCGGGTGTGCGACGTCTGGGTCGGCGGCGCGCACGTCGCCCGGCACGAGGGCGGCTACACGCCGTTCGCCGTCGACGTCACCGACCACCTCGGCGACGGCGCCGACGTCGTCGTCCGCGCCGACGACGACCCGCTGGACCTCGAGGCCCCCCGCGGCAAGCAGGAGTGGCGCGACGAGCCGCACGGGATCTGGTATCCCCGCACCACGGGCATCTGGCGCACGCCGTGGCTCGAGCACGTCGGCCCGCGGCGGATCGCCGACGTGCAGTGGCGCGGCGATCCCCGCACCCTGCGCATCGACGTCCGCGTGGAGCTCTCGGCCCCGGTGCCGGGCGCCCGGCTGCACCTGCGGCTGCGCGCGGGCGACCGGCTGCTGGCCGACGACGACCTGCGGGTCGACGGGCTCGTCGCCGAGCGCACGCTGCAGGTGGGCGACGGCGGGTTCGACGACCGCGAGCGCCTGGTGTGGGAGCCGGACGCGCCGACGCTGATCGACGCGGAGCTGGCCCTGGTCGACGCCGACGGCACGGTGCTCGACGAGGTGGCGAGCTACACCGCGCTGCGCTCGGTGGGCGTGGAGGAC
Source organism: Geodermatophilus sp. SYSU D00815 (assembly GCF_054050035.1). Lineage (NCBI taxonomy): Bacteria > Bacillati > Actinomycetota > Actinomycetes > Geodermatophilales > Geodermatophilaceae > Geodermatophilus > Geodermatophilus sp. SYSU D00815. The sequence goes on from NZ_JBJGYO010000017.1 coordinate 61,721, forward strand.
GGGCGGTTCCTGCTCAACGGCCGGCCCGTGCCGCTGCGGCTGGTCCTCGACCAGGGCTACTGGCCCGACACGGGCGCCACCCCGCCCGACGTCGCCGCCCTCCGCCGCGACCTGGAGCTCACCCGCGCGCTCGGCTTCACCGGCGCCCGCAAGCACCAGAAGACCGAGGACCCGCGCTACCTCGCCCTCGCCGACCGCATGGGCCTGCTGGTGTGGGCGGAGATGCCGTCGGCGCACCGGCCCGGACCGCTGGCCACGGCCCGGCTGCTCCGGGAGTGGCCCGACGTCGTGGCCGCGCACCGCGGCCACCCCAGCGTGGTGGCGTGGGTGCCGGTCAACGAGGGCTGGGGCGTGCAGGAGGCCGAGGTCGATCCCCGGCAGCGGGCGCTGGTGCGGGCGCTGACCGCCACCGCCGACGCGCTGGACGGCACCCGCCCGGTCTCGGCCGACGACGGCTGGGAGACCCGGGACGGCGCCATCCTGGGCGTCCACGACTACACCCAGGACCCGGAGGTCCTCGCCCGGCGCTACGGCACCGCCGACGACGTGGCGCGGACCGTCGCCGCCCGCCGCGCCGACGGCCGCCTGGCCGACCTCGACCGGGCCGGCCCGAGCGGGCGCGCCGTCGTCCTGTCGGAGTTCGGCGGCGTCGCGCTGCGCTCCGGCGACGACGACCGCGCCTGGGGGTACGCCGAGGCCCGGTCGGCGGAGGACCTGCTGGAGCGCTACCGCGGCCAGTGGGCGGCGGTGCACGCCTCCACCGCGCTGGCCGGCGCCTGCTGGACCCAGCTCACCGACACCTACCAGGAGGTCAACGGCCTGCTGACCGCGGACCGCGTGCCCAAGGCCGACCTCGCCGACCTCCGCCGGGCCACCGAGGGGCGGGCCTGACCCGGCGCGGCGCGGGGCCCGGGACGGCGCCGGGGCAAGGTCTCGTTCGGGCAACGGATCCCGGGAAATCCGGATCTCGAGTGGCCGGCGCCCCGCGCCGCGGACAGGGTCGGGCACAGGAACGCCCATTCCCGGAGGTCCTGCCGTGCGCCGTCAGTCCCCGTCCCTGGTCGTCGCCGCGGCGGCCGCCCTGGTCCTGACCGCCTGCTCCGGCGGGGAGAGCGTCGACACCGGCGGGGGCGGCGGTGGCGGGGGAGGGGAGGACACGCTGGTCGCCGCGGTGAGCGCGCAGCCCGACCAGTTCGACCCGCACGTGACGAACGCCTACCCGAGCTTCCAGGTGCTCGAGAACGTCTACGACACCCTCGTGGTCCCCAACCCCGAGGACCTCACGATGGAGCCGAGCCTGGCGACCGAGTGGGAGACCAGCGAGGACAACCTGACCTGGACGTTCACCCTGCGCGAGGGCGTCACGTTCCACGACGGCAGCGAGTTCGACTCCGCCGACGTCGTCTACAGCTACCGGCGGATCATCGACGAGGACCTGGCCAACTCCTACCGGTTCGCCACCGTCGCCGACATCCAGGCCCCCGACCCGCAGACCGTCGTCATGACGCTGACCCAGCCCACCCCGAACCTGCTGGCGCTCATCGGCGCGTTCAAGGGCATGTCGATCCTCCCGGAGGGGGCCGCGGAGCAGGTCGACCTCACCACCGAGGCCGTGGGCACCGGACCGTTCCGCCTGGTCAGCTCCGACGCCAACGCCACGGTCCTCGAGGCCTACGAGGACTACTGGGGCGAGGCGCCGGGCATCGCCGGCGTCGAGTTCCGCTACATCACCGAGCCGGCCGCCGCACTCACCGCGCTGCGCAACGGCGAGGTGCAGTGGACCGACAACGTGCCGCCGCAGCAGATCGAGTCGCTGCAGGGCGACGACGAGGTCGAGCTCGCCACCACCGCCAGCGTGGACTACTGGTACATGTCGATGAACTACGCGCGCCCGCCGTTCGACAACCCGCAGGTGCGCCAGGCGATCGCCACCGCCGTCGACCGCGAGGAGGTCACCGAGGCGGCCCGGTTCGGCGCGGCCCGGGCCAACCAGACCGCGATCCCCGAGGACAGCTTCTTCCACTTCGACTACGCGCCGTTCGAGCCGGACGCCGACCGGGCCCGGCAGCTGCTCCAGGAGGCGGGCGTCCAGACGCCGATCACCATGGGCCTGATGGTCACCGACGAGTTCCCCGAGTCGGTCACCGCCGCCCAGGTGATCGCCAGCCAGCTCGAGCCCGTGGGGATCGACGTGCAGGTGGAGACGCTGGACTTCACCACCTGGCTCGACCGCCAGAGCCAGGGCGACTTCGACGCCTTCATGCTCAGCTGGCTGGGCAACATCGACCCGGCGGACTTCTACGAGCAGCAGCACATCACCGACGGGTCGAGCAACTACCAGGGCTACAGCAACCCGCAGGTCGACCAGCTGCTCACCCAGGCCTCCACCGAGGTGGACCGGGACCGCCGCAAGGAGCTCTACGACCAGGCCGCGACGATCATCGTCGACGACGTCTCCTACCTGTACCTGTACAACCCCGACGTCGTGCAGGCCTGGGTGCCCGGCCTGGAGGGCTACCGGATCCGGGCCGACCGCGCGATCAACTTCGAGGACGTGGAGCTGCCCTGACCGGGTACCTGCTCCGGCGCCTCGGCCAGTCCGTCGTCGTGCTGGTCGGGGTCAGCGTCCTCGCCTTCTCGCTGATCCACCTGGTCGACGGCGACCCGGTGCGCCGGGCCCTGGGCACGCGCTACACCCCGGAGGCCTACGAGGCCCTGCGCGAGCGCAACGGCCTGGACCTGCCGCTGGTGGAGCAGTTCTTCCGCTGGATCGGCCGCGCGGTCACCGGCGACCTCGGGGTCAGCTTCCGCAGCGGCCAGCCGGTCACGGCCATCATCGCCGAGCGCCTGCCGGCCACGCTGACCCTGGCCTTCGCCGCCATCCTGCTCGCCCTGCTGATCGCGGTGCCGCTGGGCACCCTCTCGGCGCTGCGGCCCCGTTCGTTCGTCGACCGGACGGCCACCGTCTTCAGCCAGTTCGGCATCTCCGTGCCGGACTTCTGGATGGCGATCATGCTCATCCTGGTCTTCGCCGGCACGCTGCGCTGGCTGCCCTCGGGCGGCTACGTCTCGCCGTTCGAGGACTTCGGGGGGTGGCTGGCCCGGCTGGTCCTGCCCGCGGTCGCGACCGGCATCGTCTCCGGGTCGGTGATCACCCGGTTCGTCCGCTCCAGCGTGCTGGAGGCCCTCGGGCAGGACCACGTGCGGACGGCGGAGTCGAAGGGCCTGCCCCGCCGGCAGGTGTTCACCTGGCACGTGCTGCGCAACGCCCTGCTGCCGCTGGTCACGGTCACCGGGGTGCAGCTGGCCTACCTGCTCTCGGGCGTGGTCGTGGTGGAGATCGTCTTCTCGTGGCCCGGGCTGGGCCAGCTGGCGCTGCAGGCCGTCCGCGACCGCGACTACCCGCTGCTGCAGGGCACGGTCCTGCTGTTCGCCTTCGTCTTCCTGCTCATCAACCTGGTCGTCGACCTCCTCTACAGCCGCATCGACCCCCGGATCCGCCGATGACCGGCCAGCCCGTCCCGACGCAGCCCGTCCCGCTCCGGCCCGCCCGGCCGCGCTGGCGGGAGACCCTCGGCCTGCTCGCCCGCAACCCCACGGCCGCCGTCTCGGCGGTGGTCCTGCTGGCCGTCGTGCTGGTCGCGGTGCTCGGCGACTGGCTCGCGCCGGACGGCCCGAACGAGCAGGACATCGCCAACCGGTTGCAGCCGCCGAGCTGGGAGCACCCGTTCGGCACCGACGATTTCGGCCGCGACGTCCTCAGCCGCGTCATCCTGGGCGCGCCGACGACGTTGCGCGTCGGCTTCCTGTCGGTGGCGCTCGCGCTGGTCGTCGGGACGCTGATCGGCCTGCTCGCGGGCTTCTACGGCCGCTGGGTCGACGACGTCCTGATGCGGGTCATGGACGTGCTCTTCGCCTTCCCGGCGGTGCTGCTGGCCATCGCGATCCTGGCGGTGCGCGGTCCCGGCCCGACCAACGCCGTCTACGCCATCGCGATCGTCTACGTGCCGATCTTCGCCCGGGTCACCCGGGCCAGCGTGCTCGGCGTGCGGGAGGAGGTCTACATCCGCGCCTCGCGGTCGATCGGCGCCTCCGACCTGCGGCTGCTGTTCCGGCACGTGCTGCCCAACGCTGCCCCGCCGATCATCGTGCAGACCTCGATCAGCCTCGCGTTCGCCGTCCTGGCCGAGGCGGCGCTGTCCTTCCTCGGGCTGGGGCCGCAGGTGCCCAACCCGTCGTGGGGCCTCGACCTCTCCGAGAGCCGCGACTTCATGCCCGGCGCGTGGTGGATGACGCTCTTCCCCGGGTTGGCCATCTTCGTCACGGTGCTCTGCTTCAACCTCCTCGGCGACGGGTTGCGCGACGTCCTCGACCCGCGGCAGCGCACCCTCATGGCCGGGGGCGGCCGGTGAGCACGCCGGTGCTGGAGGTCGAGGACCTGCGGGTGCGGCTGCGCACGCCGCGCGGGCCGGCCCAGGTGGTCAACGGGCTGAGCTACCGCGTCGGCCGGGGCGAGACCGTCGCGGTCGTGGGCGAGTCCGGCAGCGGCAAGAGCGTCTCGGTGCTGGCGCTGCTGGGGCTCCTGCCCGCGCGGGTGGCGACCGTCACCGGCTCCGCCCTGCTGCAGGGGGAGGACCTGCTGACCATGCCGCCGGAGCGGCTGCGCCAGGTGCGCGGCCCCGGCGTCGGCATGGTGTTCCAGGACCCGATGACCTCGCTCAACCCGGTGCTCACCGTCGGCCGGCAGGTGGTGGAGGGCATCCGCGCGCACACCGACCTCTCCGCGGACGCCGCCCGTCGCCGCGCGGCGGAGCTGCTCGGCGAGGTGGGGCTGCCCGACCCCGGGCGGGCCCTCGACCGGTACCCGCACGAGCTCTCCGGTGGCATGCGCCAGCGGGTGGTGATCGCGATCGCCCTGGCGAACTCCCCGGCCCTGCTCATCGCCGACGAGGCCACGACCGCGCTGGACGTGACGGTGCAGGCCCAGATCCTCGACCTGGTGGCCCGGCTGCAGGAGGAGCACGGCACCGGCGTCGTCTGGATCACCCACGACCTCGGGGTGGTGGCCGGCATCGCCGACCGCGTGCTGGTCATGTACGGGGGCCGCTGCGTGGAGGACGGCACGGTCGACGACGTCCTCGAGCGGCCGGCCCACCCGTACACCCGGGGCCTGCTCGGCGCGCTGCCCGACCTGGCGCTGGAGCGCCGGGCCGACGGCGAGGTCCCCGACCTCGCGACCGTGCCCGGCGTCCCGCCGCCCCCGACCGACCTGCCGGCCGGCTGCGTGTTCTGGCCGCGGTGCCCGGTGCGGTCCGACCCGCGCTGCGAGACCGAGCAGCCGCCGCTCGCCCCCGTCGGTGCCCACCGGCACGGCCCTCCCGGTGGCGGGCTCGAGCACCGCGCCGCCACCTGGTGCCGGGAGGGGGAGCGGTGAGCGACGTGCTGGTCTCGGCCCGCGGGCTGCAGGTGCACTTCCCGATCCGCGGGTCGGGGGCGCTGCGGCGCAGGACGGGTGCGGTCCGCGCGGTGGACGGCGTCGACCTGGACATCCACCGCGGCGAGACCCTCGGCCTCGTCGGCGAGTCCGGCTGCGGCAAGTCGACGCTGGGCAACGCGCTGCTGCGGCTGGTCGAGCCCACCGGCGGCCAGGTGCTCTTCGACGGCACCGACGTGACCGCGCTCGGGCGGCGCGAGCTGCGCGCGCTGCGCCGGCGGGCGGGCATGGTCTTCCAGGACCCGTTCGCCTCGCTCGACCCGCGCCGCACGGTCGCGCAGACGGTGGCCGAGCCGCTGGAGGTGCACGGGCTGCGCACCGGGCGGCGGGAGCGGGCCGCCCGGGTCGCCGAGCTGCTCGAGCTCGTCGGCCTCGACCCGGCGGTCGGCGGCCGCTACCCGCACGAGTTCTCGGGCGGTCAGCGGCAGCGGGTGGGCATCGCCCGCGCGCTGGCCGGGGAGCCGGAGTTCCTCGTCTGCGACGAGGCCATCGCCTCCCTCGACGTGAGCGTGCAGGCGCAGGTGCTCAACCTGCTGCGCCGGCTGCAGCGGCAGCTCGGCCTCACGCTGCTGTTCATCTCCCACGACCTGTCCGCCGTCCGGCACCTCTCCGACCGGATCGCGGTGATGTACCTCGGGCGCATCGTGGAGGTGGGACCCGCCGCCGCGGTGGGCGGCGACCCGCAGATGCCCTACACGCAGGCCCTGCTGTCGGCGGTGCCCTCCGCGCACCCCTCGGTCGAGCGCACCCGGCGGCGGATCGTGCTCCAGGGCGACGTCCCCTCGCCCGCCGCCGTGCCCAGCGGCTGCCGCTTCCGCACCCGCTGCCCGTACGTCTTCGAGCCCTGCCCCGACGTCGACCCCGCGCTGCAGCCCGTGGGGACCGCGCCGGGGCACGTGGCCGCCTGCCACCTGCACGGCGTGGTGGGCGCACCCGTCGAGCGCGACGACGACGCGGCCGCCGCCGCCGGCACCGCCCCGCCCCGCGACGCACCCGGGGGCCCGGTGCGGTAGAACGGCCGGTGTGGAGGCCGCGGAGCTGCGGGAACGGTTCGCGTCCGCCCGCGTCGCGCGGCTGGCCACCGTGCGGCCGGACGGCGCCCCGCACGTCGTCCCCTGCGTCTTCGCCCTCGTCGGCGACACCGTGCACACCGCCGTCGACGCCAAGCCCAAGCGCACCCGCCGCCTGCAGCGGCTGGCCAACCTCCGGGTCGAGCCCCGCTGCTCGCTGCTCGTCGACGGCTACGACGAGGACTGGTCGCGGCTGTGGTGGGTCCGGGCCGACGGCGTGGCCCGCGTCGTCGACACGCCGGCTCCCGACCACCCCGGAATCACCGCGCTCGTCGAGCGGTTCCCGCAGTACCGCGAGGCGCCACCGTCGGGGCCGCTCCTCGTGGTGACCGTCCAGCGGTGGAGCGGTTGGTCGGCCACGTCCTGACCCCTGTCCCGACGAGGAGGAGAACGCGGTGGAGATCGGCATCGGCATCCCGAACAGCGTCCGCGGCACCACGGGCGCGCAGCTGCTCGAGTGGGCGCGGCGGGCGGAGTCCGCCGGCTTCTCGAGTCTGGCCTCGATCGGCGCGGTCTCGTACCCCAGCTACGAGGAGCTCACCGTCTTCGCCGCAGCCGGCGCGGTCACCGAGCGCATCCGGTTCCTGCCCAACGTGCTGCTGGCGCCGACCAGGAGCACCGCGGAGCTGGCCAAGCAGGCGGCCACGGTGCAGGCGATCACCGGCGGGCGGCTCACCCTCGGTCTGGGCGTCGGCTGGCGGCCCTCCGACTACGCCCTGACCGGCCGCGACTTCGCCGCCCGCGGCCGGGTGTTCGACCAGCAGCTGGCCGACCTGCGGCGGGCGTGGGCCGGCGAGCCGCTGCTCGAGGGCACCGCGCCGGTCGTGCCCGACGCGGCGCCCGCGGTGCCGGTCCTCGTCGGCGGCCACACCGACGCGGCGATCCGCCGGACGGTCGAGTTCGGCATCGGCTGGACGGCCGGCGGGCTGCCGCCCGAGATGGTCGCGCCGCTGGTGGCGAAGGTCCGCGCCGCCTGGCGGGACGCCGGCCGGGAGGGTGCGCCGCGCATCGTGGCGCTCAACTACTTCGGGCTCGGGGACACCGAGGAGCAGTCGCGGGCCTACCTGCTCGACTACTACGCGCCGATGGGCCGCGAGGCCGCCGAGGGCATCGCCGGCGGCGCGCACCGCTCGCCCGAGGCGGTCCGCGACGTCATCGCCGGGTTCGCCGAGGCCGGCGTCGACGAGCTGGTCCTCGACCCGACCGTGCCCGACGTCCGCCAGGTCGACCTGCTCGCCGAGGCCGCCCTCGGCTGAGCCCCGGTGGGCCCGCGCGTCAGGGCAGGACCGCCCGCACCACCCGGCGCACGACCGGGCGCGGGTCGGACTCGTCGAGCCGCGCGATCCGGCGCAGCAGGAGGCCCTGCAGGCACGGCACCACGACGGCGGCCGCCGCCCGCGGGTCGGGGGCACCGAGGCCGGCCAGGGCGACGACGAGGGGCGCCTCCACGGCGGCGCGCCCCCGCGCGAGCTGCTCCCGCAGGTCCGGGTCGTGCCCGGCCTCGACGAACAGCGCGTACCGCGCGGTGGTCAGCGCCCGGTCGGGACCGGTCGCGCGCTCCACCAGGGCGCACAGCCCGTCGACCAGGTCGTCGGCGGTCGTCACCTCGAGGGCTCCGCTCGCCTGCTGGAGCTGGACGGCCGCGAGGTGTTCCACGACCCCCGACAGCAGCGCGCGCCGGGTGCGGAAGTGGTTGGAGGTCGACCCCCGCGGCAGCCCGGCCCGTGCGTCGACGCGGGCGTGCGTCAGGGCACGCAGGCCCTCGTCGCCCAGCACGTCGACCGCCGCGTCCAGCACGCGGCTCCGGGTGGTCGCCACCGGGTCACTATAGGTGTAGTGACTCGGCACTACATCCGTAGTAGCGTGCGCGGTCGTGAGCGACACCCTGCGCTCCACCGAGCGCCTCCCCGCCCCCGCCGACGGCGCCTACTCGCGGCTGCTCCGCCGGCTGGGGAGCAGCCCGGCCTGGGACGGCGCCATCGCGGCCGTGGCACCCCTCGCGGACCGCCTGGTCGCCCAGCCGCCGGTGCGCCGCCTGTTCCACGGCGACGCGACCGGCGTGCCGCTGCACGGCATCCTCACCGACGCGCCGCTCGGCGCCTGGTTCCTCGCCATGTACCTCGACCTGTACCGCGACGACGCGTCACGGCTCGTGGCGACCCGGCTCGTCGGCCTCGGCGTCGCCGCCGCGGTGCCGACGGCGGTCGCGGGCTGGGCGGAGTGGGCCGGGGCCGACCGCGCGACCCGGCGGCTCGGCATGACCCACGCCTCCCTGCAGGGGCTCTCGGCGCTGGTGTTCGCGGCCTCCTGGGCCGCCCGCCGCCAGGGGCGCCACCGGCTCGGCATCGCCCTCGCCCGCCTGGGGAGCGTGCCCAACCTCGCCGGGAACTTCCTCGGCGGCTCCATGGGCAGCGGCCGCCGGCGCGGCTGACCCCGGCGGACGCCTGCTCACCCCTCGGCCGGAGCCGGGGCCGGGCGCGGGACGGACCGGTCCGGCCGGTCGATGGCGACGGCCAGCGCGGGCAGGAGCAGCACGGTGAGGACGCCGGCGCCGACCAGCGCGGCGGCGTTCTCGCGCAGCATCGTGCCGTTGCGCAGGCCGATCTCGGTGAGCGCCACGAGCACCGGCAGGGCCGTCGTCGTCACCAGCGCCGCCTGCACCCGCTCGCGCAGCGGGAGGACGCCGCGGTAGACCGCCAGCGCCGGGGCGCCGCGGACGGCGAGCAGCAGGCCGAAGAGGAGCAGCAGCCGCAGCGGGGCGTCCGCGATCGCCGGCAGGTCGAGCGACATCCCGGAGTAGACGAAGAACAGGGGGATGAAGAACCCGTAGCCCACCGCGTCCAGCTTCGACTCCAGCGCCGGGGCGCTCGGTCCGGCCCAGGACCGCAGCACCACGCCCGCGAGGAAGGCGCCCAGCACCGCGTCCAGGTGGAACTCGTCGGTGAGCGCGATCAGCGCCACCAGCAGCAGGATCGTGCCGCGCAGGGTGATCTGCGCCGTCTCGTGCTGGCCGAGCGCGATCACGGTGGCCAGCCGGCCGCCGTCGCGCACCGCGCGCCGGGCGAGCGCCAGGACGAGGCCGAGGACTGCGACCGCGCCGAGCGAGGCCAGCGCGACGAACCGGCTCTGCGTGCCGAGGAAGACCGCGATGGCCAGCACCGGGAACAGCTCGCCCACCCCGCCGGCCGCCAGCAGGTAGCGGCCCAGCGCACCGCGCAGGAGGCCGCGCTCGCGCAGGATCGGCAGCAGGGTGCCCAGCGCGGTGGTGGTCAGCCCGAGCGCCACCGGCACGTACGCGCGGACGAGCCCGGCCGCGGCGAGCAGCGCGACCACGCCGAGCGCCAGGCCCAGCGAGATCGACCAGGCGGCGATCGCCCGCCGGCCGGCGTCCTGGGCGAACAGCCGCAGGTCCACCTCGTAGCCGGCGAGCAGGAACACGAAGCCCAGCCCCACGTCGGCGAGCACCTGCACCGCCCCCGGTGCGGCCAGGTCGAGCGCGTGCGGGCCGATGGCGACGCCCCCGGCGAGCAGCAGCACCACCTGGGGGACCGGCAGCCTCGGCACCAGGCCCAGCAGGACCGGGGCCAGCAGCGCGACGGCGGTGACGGGCACCAGCGCGTCGATCGCCAGCGTGTCGTCCATGGCCGCCTTCCGGTCCTCCCCCGCCCGGAGACCTTCCCGCTGACGTCGCCGCAGGACAAGGTGTGCCGGGTGGGCATCGAACCCGAGCTGTTCCCCGTGCTGGCCGGGCGCCGCGCGGTCGTCGCCTGGATGCTCGGCGCCTTCCTGCTGACCTTCCTCGTCACGCGGCTGGTGACGCGGGCGATCCGCACCGGCCGCGGCCCCTTCCGCGACGCCAGCGTCGGCGGGGTGCACGTCCACCACGAGGTCTACGGGATCTTCCTGCTGCTCGGCACCGGCACCGTGGAGCTGACGTACCGGCCCGACCCGCCCTGGCTGTACGTGCTCGCCGTCCTCTTCGGCGTCGGGGCGGCCCTGACCCTCGACGAGTTCGCGCTGTGGCTGCACCTCGAGGACGTGTACTGGAGCCGCGAGGGCCGCAGCTCGGTCGACGCCGTGCTGGTGGCCCTCGTCGTCGGCGGGCTGCTGCTCGTCGGGGCCAACCCGTTCGACGCCGACCAGGTGCGCGGGGAGCTCCCGGTCGTCGCGACGGTGGTCGCCAACCTCGCGTTCGCCCTGGTCGCGATCCTCAAGGGCCGGGTCGTGCTGGGCGTCGTCGGCGTCTTCGTCCCGCTGGTCGCGGTCGTGGGGGCGGTGCGGCTGGCCCGGCCGCGCTCGCCGTGGGCGCGCCGCCGGTACCCCGAGGGCTCGCGGCGGCGCGCGCGGTCCGAGGCGCGGTTCCCGGCCGGACGACGCACCCGCTGGGACGCCCTGGTCGACCTGTTCGCCGAGGTCCCGCACGCACCGCGGGACGGCGTGGTGGTGGGTTCCCCGCACGGCGGGTGACTGTTCGCGACAGGTTCAACCGACCTCTCCCCGCGCGACGACGGGCGGGCCCGCCGTGACCGGCACGCTGCCCCCGTGCGCGTGGCGATCGTCAGCGAGTCCTTCCTCCCGCAGGTCAACGGCGTCACCAACTCGGTCCTCCGGATCTGCGAGCAGCTCTCCCGGGCCGGGCACGAGGCGCTGGTCGTGGCCCCCGGCCCCGGGCCGACGGAGTGGTCCGGCGTTCCGGTGGTGCGGACGCCGTCCTGGCCGCTGCCGGGGTACCGGGACTTCCGCGTGGCCCTGCCCTACGCCGCCATGGCCGCGACGCTGCGCGCGTTCGCGCCCGACGTCGTGCACCTGGCGTCCCCGGCCGTGCTCGGCGTGCAGGGCGCCACCGCGGCGGCGCGCCTCGGGGTCCCCTGCGTGGCCGTCTACCAGACCGACCTCGCCGCCTTCGCCGCGCGCTACGGGCTCGGCGTGGCCGAGCCGGCGCTGTGGCGGCGCACCGTCCGCGTGCACGCCGCCGCGGCGCGGACCCTGGCCCCCAGCCGGGCGGCGGTCCGGCAGTTGGAGGACCACGGCGTGCCGCGGGTGGCCCGCTGGGGCCGCGGGGTCGACCTCGACCGCTTCTCCCCGCAGCGGCGGGACGAGGCGCTGCGCCGGGAGTGGGCGCCGGACGGGCGGCTCGTCGTCGGCTACGTCGGCCGGCTGGCGCACGAGAAGGAGCTCGGCCTGCTGGGCGCGGTGCAGGAGCTGCCGGGGGTCCGGCTGGTCGTGGTCGGCGACGGTCCGCAGCGCCGGCAGCTGGCCCGCCAGCTCGACCGCGCCCACTTCACCGGCCAGCTCGGCGGCGACGCCCTCGCCACGGCCTTCGCCTCCCTCGACGTCTTCGTACACACCGGCTCGCACGAGACCTTCTGCCAGGCCGCGCAGGAGGCCCTGGCCAGCGGCGTGCCCGTGGTGGCCCCGGCGGCCGGCGGGCTGCTGGACCTGGTGCGGCCGGGTGGGAACGGCCTGCTGTTCGAGCCCGGCTCGGCCGCCGACCTCGCCGCGCGGGTGCGCGAGCTGGCCGAGCAGCCCGGGTTCCGCCGGTGGGCGGGGGTGCAGGCCCGGCGGTCGGTCGAGGGCCGCACCTGGGAGGCGCTGGTCGGCGAGCTGGTCCGGCACTACCGCGACGTCCTCGCCGGGGCCCCGACCGAGCGCCGGCGGGAGGTGGCGTGAGGATCGCCCAGGTCGCCAACTTCGTGACGCCCACGTCGGGGGGCCTGCGCACCGCGCTGCGCCACCTGGCCGAGGGCTACGCCCGGCACGGCCACGAGGTGGTGCAGGTCGTGCCGGCGGCGGCGGACGCCGTCGTCGAGACGGCGTGGGGCCGGCTGGTGGCGCTGCGGTCGCCGGCCCTGGCGCGCACCGGCTACCGCCTGGTGGTGGACCGGGGCGCCGTCCGGCGGGTGCTGGAGGGAGTCGCGCCGGACGTCCTGGAGGTCCACGACCGCACGACGCTGCGCGGGCTCGGCCGGTGGGCGCGGGCCCGCGGCGTGCCGTCGCTGGTGGTCAGCCACGAGCGGCTGGACCGCTGGTTCGGCCAGTGGCTGCCTCCCGGGGTGCCCGCCGAACGGCTGGCCGACCGGCTCAACACCGCCCTCGCCCGCGGCTTCGACACCGTCGTGTGCACCACCGTCTGGGCCGCGGAGGAGTTCCTCCGCCTGCCGGTGGGGCGGCCGGTGATCGTCCCGCTCGGCGTCGACCCCGCCGACTTCCGCTGCCGCGTGGGCCCCCGCGCGCGGCCGGTGGACGGCGTGGTGCTGGCGATGGCCAGCCGGCTGTCCCGCGAGAAGCGCCCCGGGGTCGCGGTGGAGACCCTCCGCGAGCTGCGCCGCCGCGGGGTGCCGGCGCGGCTCGTGGTCGCCGGCGACGGCCCGCTGCGGGAGCGCCTGCGCGCCGCGGCGGGTGACCTGCCGGTGGAGTGGCTCGGCTTCGTGCCCGGACGCGAGCGCCTGGCCGGCGTGCTCGCCGACGCCGACGTCGCCCTCGCGCCGGGACCGGTCGAGACGTTCGGGCTGGCCGCGCTGGAGGCGCTGGCCTGCGGCACGCCGGTCGTGTCCGACGCCCGCTCCGCGCTGCCCGCGGTGGTCGGCCCGGACGCCGGCCGGTCGGCCGCGGGCGGGGCCGGCGGGTTCGCCGACGCCGTGGAGCAGCTGCTGGCCGTGCCCGAGGACCTCCGCCGCGCGGCCGCCCGCGCCCGGGCCGAGGACTTCCCCTGGGAGGAGACCGTGCACGGCTTCCTCGCCGCGCACGCCGCCGTCCCGGCGGGCCGGCGGTGACCCTCGTCGCGGCCCTCGGCGACAGCTTCACGTGCGGCGAGGGCGTGGGGGTCCGGGTGGACCCGGCGGCCACCTGGGTCGCCCTGGTCGCCGGCGCGCTGCCGGGCGGGCGGCTGCTGCGGCTGGCCGAGCCCGGGGCGCGGGTGACCGACGTCCGCACCCGGCAGCTGCCGCGGGTGCCCGGGCGCGTCGACGTGGCCACGTTGCTGGTCGGCCTCAACGACGTCGGCCGCTCGGGCTGGACCCCCGACGTCGTCGGGGAGCTGCGCGCGCTGGTGGCCGGGCTGCGCGGCCGGGCCGACGTCGTCCTGCTGGGCCGGCTGCACGATCCCGCCGCGCAGCTGCCGCTGCCGGCCGGCGTGGCGCGGACCACCCGCGCGCGGCTGGCGCTGCTCAACGCCGCGGTCGACGAGCTGGGCGCCCGGACGGGGGTGTGCGTGCTCGACCTGGGCCGCGTCCCGGCGCTCGCGCACCGCGGTGGGTGGGCGGTCGACCGGATCCACCCCGCCGCGGCCGGGCACCGCGGCATGGCCGCCGCGGCGTGCGCGGCGCTGCGCCGGTCCGGGTGGCCGGCCGCGTCCGTGGACCCGGGGCCGGTGCCCCGCGGGCCGTCGCGCCGCGCGCGCGCCCGGTGGGCCGTCCGGCACGGGCTGCCCTACGCGGCGGGGCACCTGCGCGACGTCGGCGCCCCGCTGCTCTCAGCCGCGCTGCGCCGGGGCTGACGCCGGCCAGGTCTGCGCGGCGAGCCACTGCCGGGTGACCTCGCGGCCGGCCCGCACCAGGTCACCGGAGCGGCTGGCGTCCCGCGGGCCGGCCGGCAGCACGTCGAGCACGCCCGCCACCCACGCGTCGGCCACGTGCGGGACCACGTGCACCCGCGGGTCGTCGAGCGCGTCGCGCACCGCGCCGCGGTTGGCGACGGCGCGCGCGACGGTGAAGGCGCGCAGCACCGGGTCCAGGGCGCCGGGGCCCCGCTCGAAGGGCGGCACGTACGCGACGGCGTCGGGGCTGACCGGGACGCCGCAGGCGTGCGCGGCCAGGACGTCGGACGCGGCGGCGCAGACGTCCACCCGCCCGGTCACCGGCGCGAGCCCGCAGTCGAGGACGAGCACGAGGTCGTCGGGGGCCGCCCGCTCGAGCGCCGCGCCGACCGGGACGCCGTCGAGGATCCCGCCGTCGACGTGCAGGTGGCCGTCGGGCAGCCGGACCGGCGGGAACAGCCCGGGCAGCGCGCAGCTGGCGAGCAGCGTGTCGGTGAGCGGGCCCTCGTCGTGGCGGTGCACGCCGCCGCAGTCCAGGCAGGTGGTCGTCACGGTCACCGGCACGGCCAGGCCGCCGATGTCGTCGGCGGGCACGTGCTCGGCGACCAGCCGGCGCAGCGGCCGGGGGTCGAGCAGGCCGCCCTCGCGGCGCACCGACCGCGCCAGGCCGCGCAGCCGGGACGGCCACCCCGGCCGCAGCAGCGGGGCCATCGACGGATCGGTCCACTGCCGGGTCAGCTCGGCGGCGCGGTCGGTGTCGGGCCGGACGGCGAGGAAGAGGGCGTTCAGGGCGCCGGCGGAGGTGCCGTGCAGGAGGTCGACCCGGATCCCCGCCTCGAGCAGGGCGAGCAGCGCGCCGGCCTGGAAGGCGCCCATCGCGGCTCCGCCGCCGAGCACGACGTGGGTTCGCGGGGACACCGGGCCATGGTGCCGCAGGCGACGTCGCCTGGGGTCCACCGCGCGTGCGGCTCCCCGGCGCACCCCGTGGGCCACCGGTTAGCCTCGGAGCCCTCAGGAGGGCTCGCCTAGCGGCCGATGGCGGCGGTCTTGAAAACCGCTATGGGGTAACACCCATCGTGGGTTCGAATCCCACGCCCTCCGCCCGGCCCGGTGGCCGCCTCAGCTGCCGAGGGTGAGCAGCTCGTTCACGCACAGGACGACGAAGAGGACGGCGGCCGAGGCGAGCAGCACGTTCGACAGCCAGCCGTTGCGCCAGCGCTCGGGCGCGCGCCGGCTGTTGAGCAGCCACAGCAGCGTGCCGGCCAGGAACGGCATGAAGAACGCCCCGAGCGCGCCGTAGGCGACCACGAGGGCGAACGGCTGGCCGAGGAACAGCAGCAGCATCGGCGGGAAGGTCAGCCAGAGCAGGTAGCCGCGGTAGGGCCAGCTCTTCTCCGCCGGGCCCTCCGCCAGCTGCCCCGACGCGCGCTTCGACGTCCGCACGAAGTCGGTGAACAGGAGGCTGACGCCCTGCCAGACGCCGAGCAGCGACGAGAACGAGGTGGCGAAGAACCCGACGAGGAACAGCGTGGCCACGACCGGGCCGAACCGGTCGCGCAGCACCTCGTCGAGGTCGAGCAGGCCGCGGTCGCCCTCGGTGAGCGCGATGCCGCTGGCGTGCAGCAGCTCCGCGCCGACGATCAGCATCGCGACGACGAAGACGCCGGTGGTGATGTAGGCGACGCGGTTGTCCAGCCGCATGACCTTCATCCACGACGCGTCGCGCCAGCCCTTGGCGTTGACCCAGTAGCCGTAGGCGGCCATGGTGATCGTCCCGCCGACGCCGCCGACCAGGCCCAGGGTGTAGACGGCCGAGCCCTCCGGCAGGCGGGGGACGAGCCCGCCCAGCGTGGCGCCGATGTCGGGGACGACGAGCACGGCCAGGCCCACGACCACGACGAACATGACGCCGATGAGCAGCGTCATGGCCTTCTCGAACAGCGCGTAGTTGCCGAACCAGACGAAGGCCAGCCCGACCAGGCCGCAGACGATCCCCCAGGCGGGGATGGACAGCGCGGGGAACATCGCGGCCAGCGGCAGCGCCGACGACGTCATCGCCGTCGCCCCGTAGACGAACCCCCAGATGACGACGTAGAGGACGAAGTAGACCGACGTCCAGGCGCCCAGCGACCGCCACCCGGCGAAGATCGTCGACCCGGTGGCGAGGTGCCAGCGCCCGGTCGCCTCGGCGAGCGCGATCTTGACGACGACGCCGAGCACCACGGCCCACAGCAGCGCGTAGCCGTACTCGGAACCGGCGATCAGGGTCGCCACCAGGTCGCCGGCGCCCACGCCGGTGGCGGCGACGACGATCCCCGGCCCCACCAGCCGCCAGCGGCGGGTGGTCCGCGGCGGTGCGTCGGCCGGCGCGGCGACGTCCTGGCTGAGGTGCTCGCGGTCGGTCACGGTGCCTCCTCGGTCTGGACCACCGACCAGTCCAGCCCGGGGCGTCGGCCCCCGCAAATCCGGCCCGCAGATCCGGCCCGCAGATCCGGCCCCGCGGCCCGGCGCCCGCGGTCCGGCGCCTAGACCTCCGGCCCGACCAGCCGGGGGCGTCCGGCCGCGAGCCCGACCAGCGTCTGCGCGACGAGCACCGCGAGCAGCAGCACCAGCCCGGCGGTCCACCCGCCGCTCAGCTCGTGCAGCACGCCGACGGCGAGGGGGCCGGCGGCGGCGAGCAGGTAGCCCAGGCTCTGCGCGCCCGCCGACAGCCGGCCGGTCTGGCCGGAGTCGCGCGTCCGCTCCAGCACCAGCGTCATGGCCAGCGGGAACGCCGCCCCGGTGCCGAGCCCGTACAGCACCGCCCACGCCAGCGGCGCGGCCGAGGGGGCGACCAGCAGGCCCACGACGGCGACCGCGGTCGGCGCGGTCACGCCGACCACCCACGCGGTCTGCCCCGGCCGGCGGGTCGACAGCTGCGGCACCACGAGCGAGGCCGGGATGCCCAGCGCCGCGGCCACCGCGGTGAGCACCCCACCGGTGACGGCCGAGACCGACGCCTCGTCCTGCAGCACCTCGGGGAGCCAGGTGAGCATCGCGTAGAACGTCAGCGACTGGAACCCGAAGAACACGGTGACCGCGACCGCGACGCGGTCCCGCAGGAGCGCGGTGCGCGAGCCGCCGGGCGCGGCGGCGGGCGGCGCGACGTCGCCCCGGGCCCGCGCGAGGACGACGAGACCGGCCAGCGCCGCCACCACCGGCACCAGCCAGAGGAGCAGGCCGATCCGGGCGCTGCCGGCGAGGTCGGCCAGCGGGGTGGCCAGGCCGGCGCCCGCGGTGGCCGAGGCGGCCATCGACGCCACCACGGCGCCCACCACGGCGGCGCTGCGCGGCCCGTACTCCTCGCGGGCGGCGGCGGGCAGCAGCACGTTGACCACGGCGATCCCGCCGGTGAGCAGCACGGTGCCGGCGAACAGCCCGACCGGCCCGGCCAGGCGGGCGACCACGCCGGCGGCCAGCGCCGCCATGCCCATCGCCAGCGCCCGGTGCAGCCCCAGCCGGCCGGCCAGGGCGGGCGCGAACGGGGAGACGAGGCCGAAGCAGACCAGCGGCAGGGCGGTGACCACGGCGAGCGCCGCGGTGGACAGCCCGTACTCGTCCCGCAGCGGCCCGAGCAGGGGCCCGACGGCGGCGAACGGCCCGCGCAGGCACAGTGCGGCGCCGACCATGGCGGCGGCGGGGAGGAACAGCCGCAGCGCGCTCTCGGTCCGGGTGGTGGTCACGGAGCGGTCGAGGGGCGGAGCGGGGCACGCACCCCTCCACTCTGCTCCACGCCCCGTGCGCCCGACGACGCACCCCGGCGGTGCGACCCGGTCGGCGGGGCCCGGCGACACGCCGTCCGCACCCCTCCCGCCGGCGTGACCGACGCCCGGTGGAGCCGCTCCACGCTCGCGTCCGGTCGCCGTGTCGACATGACGGCGCCCGGGGGAGCCGGTGACCGACCACCGCGCCGACCTGCGACAACGAATCGGTGACGGCGCCGCCGCGGGCGGGTCGGACCGGGCCGTCGGGGGGCGGCGCGTCCGTAGTTTCTGCCCCGTTCGCGGCAGCCTTCCCATGCCGCGGCTGCGAGTCCGTGAGGTGGCGTGGTGCTGATGTGGCCGACGGTGGCCGTGCTGGGCTTCCTGGTGCTGACGGGCGTGGTCGTCCTCCTGGGGGCGGCGTCGACCGCCCGCTACGAGTTCGAGCGCAACCGCGTGCCGCAGAAGCAGGCGGAGCCCGCGGAGGCGGCGAGCCGGGCCGCGCACCCGGCCGGCAGCCGCGCGGCGCGGCCGGCCGGCGCGGAGGGCGCGGTCGCCGTCGCGCCCGCCCCGGCCCCGGTGACCGCCCCCGCGCCGCGCACCGGTTGGTGGCTGGTCGACGACGCCGGCGAGGAGGTCGTCGCCGGGCCCTTCGCCGACCGGATGGACGCCGACTGGGCGGCGCTGTCCACCGGCGTCGCGGCCGGCGCGGTGCACGGCACCCTGCGCGCGGACGGCCGGGTGGCCCGCAAGCCCTCGCCGGAGGAGCGGGCGTGGCTGGCCGAGCTCGGCGACCACCTGGACGGGCTGCCCGAGGACTGGGACGAGCTGCTGACCGACACCGACCCGCTGACCACGCTGGTGGTCGAGGTCGCGGCCGCGCTGGTGGAGGCGGGCGTGCCGCTGCACGACTGCGCCCAGCGGGGGGAGCGGGCCAGCGCGGCCGGCGGGGTCTGCCTGGTGCCCGACCTCGACCTGCGCGGCGTCCTGGTCAGCTGGCGGCCGCACGACCGGATGAGCGTGCACCGCAGCCGCGGCGCCGCCGCCGACGACGCCGTCCAGCGGATCATGAACGGCGCGCTCGCGGGCCTGCTGCTGCAGCTCGGGTTCGTCGTGGAGCCGTTCGGCGACAGCGGCTGCTCGATGGTGCTGGCCCTCCGGTGAGCCCCCGTCGCGGGCGGGCGCGCGGGCCCGCCCGCGACGGGGCGCCGAGGTGGGTCAGGAGCCGAGGATCCTGGCCTTCTGGGCGGCGAACTCCTCCTCGGTGAGGATGCCGGCGTCGCGCAGCTCGCCGAGCTTGCGCAGCTGCTCGACCATGTCGACCTGCGGCGCGGCCGGGGCCGGGGCGGGCGCGGGCGGCGGCGTCGGGGCCCCGCCGAACACCGCGCCGGCGACGGGGTTCTGCACGTGCAGGTACTGCGACTGCCGCTCCACCGTCTTCTTGTGCCGCGCCTCGCTCACCAGCGGCGCCAGCAGGTCGTAGACCTGGTGCGGGTTCTCGATGTTGTCGAGCACCACCTGGCCGCTGGTCGTCCCGTGCTCGGGGACCCCGGTGAAGCTGAAGGTGTCCTGCTGCACCCCGTACGCGGGGTCGTCGAGGTTGAGGACGACGTCGCCGACGTCCTTGCCGCGCTGCCAGACGGCCTGCCGCACGTCCATGTCGCGCACCGCCCACAGCGGCACGCTCTCGGTGCGGGTGCCGAGCAGGCCGCTCTCGATCCAGATGCGGTCCCTGGTGATCCGGTAGCGGGCCTTGGAGACGCCGGCCGCGCCGGTGGCGCCGCCCTTGCTCTCGCCGAACCACAGCGTGTTCGGGTCGTTGGCCCACTGCTCGGTGCGCTTGGCCGACTGCTCGGCCAGCTTCGCCTTGCCCTGCTCGGCCATGGCCTTGCCCTGGTCGGCGGCCTGCTTGAGGCGGTCCTTCCAGCTCGGCCTGCCGCCGGTCGGGGCGGGCGCCGGCGCCGCGGCGGCCGGGTCGGGGTAGGCGGGGGCGCCGTACGCCGGCGGCGCGGGCGGCGGCGGGGGTGCCGCGGGACCGGGCGGCGGGAACTCCGCGGTCAGCGGGTCCTGCCCCGTCGTCCCCTGGTCGGAGACGTGCTCCGTCCAGGCCGTGCCGTTCCAGTACCGGAGCTCGTGCGCTCCGCTCGGGTCCGGCTGCCAGCTCGCGTCCACCATGGATCCACACCTTCCTGCGGCGGGCGACCCTCGCCCGACCGACGGCACAGGATGACCACCGGCGGCGCGACCCGCCAGGGGTTCGGCCGCGCGTGCGGCCGGCGGGGCGGACGGGTCAGGCGGGGACGGCGAGCCGGGGTCCCGGGTCCGCCGCGGCGCCGGCGACGGCGGCCATCGCCCGGTAGCGCGCCGCCGGGGTCATGCCCATGAAGTGCAGCGCGTGCGGCCGGGGCACCCGCGGGCGCTCGGCGTAGGAGGCCGCCGCGCTGTTGAAGCACTCGTCCTCGGCCCGCTCCCCGGTCCACGGCTGGTTCCAGCCGGTCGGCAGCCAGCTGGTCCGGGCCAGGAAGGGGGTGCCCGGCCCCGGCCCGGCCCAGTGGTAGCGCTCGTCGCCGCGGTCCCAGCCCAGCGCGGCGAGGACGGCGCCCTGGTCGGCCCACGGGCCGGGCTGCGGACCGGCCGCCTCGACGGCGTCGAGGAACGCGAACGCCTCCGGGCACGAGCGCAGCAGCCACACCCCGGTGTTCGGGTTCACCCGGTGCTCGGCGGGCACCTGCTCCAGCGCCAGCGCCTGGAACGCGCCGGGGCGCAGGTGCACCGCGACGTCCTCGTCGTCGCGCACCAGCAGGACGTCGGCGTCGAGCCACAGGGCCATCGGGAACTCCCGCAGCGCCGCGCGCAGCAGGCCGGTCTTGGCCCACTTGGCCCGCTGCGCCCCGGGGTCGGCGGCCACCCCGTCGGCTGCCAGGTCGGTGGCGCGCACCGCCCAGCCCCACCGGTCGGCCCAGCGGTGGAAGGTGGGCAGGGCCAGCTCGTGCAGGGCCGCCCGCATGCCGGGTCCGGCGGCGGTCACGAGGGCACCACGGGGGTCCGTCGCCGTGAGCACGGTGTTCCTCCTGCGAGGTCAGGTGAGGGCGGTGACGGCGTCGTCGTCCAGCACGTCCGCGGCGGAGCCGACGATGTTGCGGTCGGGGGTGCCGACGGCCGACGGGTCCTTGCGGGGGTAGTCGAACAGCGACAGCACGTGCCGCATGGCCTCCAGGCGGGCGCGCTTCTTGTCGTTGCTCTTGATCACCGTCCACGGGGCGTGCTCGGTGTCGGTGTGGAGGAACATCGCCTCCTTGGCCTCGGTGTAGTCGTCCCACTTGTCCAGCGAGGCCAGGTCGGTGGGGGAGAGCTTCCACTGCCGCACCGGGTCGATCTGCCGCACGATGAAGCGGCTGCGCTGCTCGCCGCGGGTCACCGAGAACCAGAACTTGACCAGCGCGATGCCGCTCTCGACGAGCATCCGCTCGAAGTCCGGGGCCTGGCCCATGAACACCCGGTACTGCTCCTCGGTGGCGTAGCCCATGACCCGCTCGACGCCGGCGCGGTTGTACCAGGAGCGGTCGAACAGCACGATCTCCCCGGCCGCGGGCAGGTGCTGCACGTAGCGCTGGAAGTACCACTGGGTCTGCTCGCGCTCGCTGGGCTTGTCCAGCGCCACCACCCGGGCGCCGCGCGGGTTGAGGTGCTCGGTGAAGCGCTTGATCGTGCCGCCCTTGCCCGCGGCGTCGCGGCCCTCGAAGACGACGACCAGCCGCTGCCCGGTGTCCTTGACCCAGTACTGCAGCTTGAGCAGCTCGATCTGCAGCCGGCGCTTGGCGATCTCGTACTCCCGGCGCTGCATCCGCTCGGGGTAGGGGTAGCCCTCGCGCCAGGTCTCGACCAGCCGGCCGTCGGGGCCGTAGAGCTCGCGGTCGTCGTCCCAGTCCTCGTCGGAGTTCTCGTCCGGGAGCTCGTTGAGCCGCCACTGGCGCAGGTCGATCAGCTCGCCAGGTTCGCCCTCGACGGCGTGGAAGCGTGGCTGCGGGGTCACCTGGTCATCGTCCGGCAGGGTCTCCTTCTCCGACAGAGCGCCGCCGGACCCTAGGACGTCGAGGTGAACGGGACGGAACCGCCGGCCGAACACCCGGTACGCGCTGCGGGTGCGGGTGGGCGGACACCGCCGGCGGCCGGGCCTCGGTGACCGCGGCGACGGCGTACTCGGCCAGGGCGGCGAGGGTCCGCCGGTCGGCGCCGGCGGGGGCCAGCGCCGGCAGCAGGTGCACCTCGACCACCAGCCCGCGGGTCGCCGCGACCCGCCGGACGCTGCGCCGCAGCGGGTCGTCGGCCAGGTAGCCGGCGACGGCGGTGGGGGCGCCGCCGGGCTCGGTGCGGTAGCGGATCGCCACCGGGCAGACCGCGGCCCCGCTGTCGACGGCGGCCTGGAACAGCGCCGGCCGGAACCGGCCCAGCTGCACGCCGCAGCCCGTCGTCCCCTCGGGGTGGACGAGCACGGTGGCCCCGGCGCGCAGCCGGCGGCGACCTCGGCCACGGTGCCGGGCAGCGACCGGATCCGGGCCCGGTCGAGGAAGACGCCGCCGGAGCGCCGCAGCGCGCGGCCGACCACCGGCCAGGACGCGACCTCCGACTTGGACACCGGCGCGCCGGGGACGACGGTCTGCAGCGCCAGGTCGTCGAGCCAGCTCACGTGGTTGCTCACCACCAGCCGCCCGGTGCCCGGCCGCGGCCAGGCGGCGGCGGGGGAGTGCACCTCGACGCGCACGCCCAGCGCGGTGAGCACGTCGGCCGAGCCGCACACCAGCGCGCGCCGGCTCGGCCGCACGCCGGTGCGGACGGCGGCGCCGAGCACCGCGGCGGCCACCCGCCGCCGGCGCCGGGTCCGGGTGACGGCGTCGACCTGCGGCACGGGGTCCTCGGCGCAGGCCGCCCGGCAGTCGTTGACCGGGAGCCAGACGCTCACCGCGCGGCCTCGGTCAGCCGGCGCAGCACCCGGGCGGGGACGTCGGCGACGGACAGCAGCGTGTAGAAGTCGGCGGTGCCGAACAGCGGGTCGTGCGCCGGCCGCCCGCACACCCGGGCGCCCAGCGCGAGGTAGCCGCGCACCAGCGGCGGCAGCACCGCGCGGTCCGGCCGCGGCGGCACCTCCACGTCGAAGGGCACGTGCGGCACCACCCGCAGCGGGGCCGGCGCGAGGTACCGCAGGCGGACGAGGTCCCAGACGGCCGCGGCGGTCGCGCCGCCGTCGGCCAGCGGCACCGAGGTGCAGCCGGCCAGGTGGGTGAGGTCGCGCTCCAGGACGTAGCGGGCGATCCCCGCCCAGAGCTGGTCGATCACGGCGCCGCTGCGGTGCCCGGGTGCGACGCAGCTGCGGCCCGCCTCGGCGGTGGTGGGGCGCAGGGCGGCGTGCCGCGAGAGGTCGAACTCGGCGTCGCCGTAGGTGCGGCCCAGGGCGCGGGCGCGCTCGGGCGGGAGCAGCCGGTAGGTGCCCACCACCTCGTCGGTGTCCGCGACCACCACGAGCAGGTGGTCGCAGACGCCGTCCCACTCGTCGACGTCGCGCCCGTCGGCCGAGGGCGCGAGCAGCGCCCCGCACTCCTCGGCGAAGACGCGGCGCCGCAGCCGCTGGGCGGCGGCGACGTCGGCCGCGCAGGTGGCGAGCCGGGTGCGGTAGCGGGTTCCGGCGCGGGCCGGGAGGACCGTGGTCACGGCGGCCAGGGTGGTGACGCGAGGTGTCCGGACGGTGACCGCGATCGGGAACCGCCACGTCCGGTGGCCGAAGAGTCAGCGCAGGCGGCGGGCGGCGGCGGCCAGGGTGCGGGCGGTCAGCCGGCCGTCGCCCAGCCCCAGGGCGACGACGTCGTCGAACACCCGCTGGTCGGCCGCGGCGGCGCGGAACGCGGCGTCCATGAGGCGCGGCCAGCGGGACAGCTGCGAGGCGGTGGTCGAGGAGCGGAAGTGGGCGCCCAGGCGGGTCCGCACCGCCGTGCGCAGCCGGCGGCCGGCGTCGGCGCCGTGCGCGGCCGCCTGCCCGGCCAGGGCGCCGGAGAGGACGGCGTAGAAGATGCCCTCCCCGGTGAGGGGGTTGACCAGCCCGGCGGCGTCGCCGGCCAGCAGCACCCGGCCGTCGGGCTGGCGCGGCCGGCCGGTGGACAGCGGCAGCCGGTGGGCGCGCAGCCGCTCCGGCGCGGCGCCGGGCAGCAGCCGGTGCAGCCCGTCGACGAGGGCCTCGCGCGTGGCGCCGCCGGAGACCAGCTCGCCGTAGCCGACGTTGGCCCGCCCGTCGCCGACCGGGAACGACCACGCGTAGGCCGGCCACCGCTGCTCGGTGGTCACCAGGGTGAGCGCGCCGTCGGCGGTCGCCGGCGCGTAGCCGCGGAGGGCGACGGCCAGCCGCGACGGCGCCTGCGTCGGGATGCCCAGCGACCGGCGGACGACGGACTCGGCGCCGTCCGCGCCGATCAGCACGCCCGCCTCCAGGCGGCCGTCGACGACGGTGCCCTCCACCCGGCGCACCCGGTGCCTGCGGAACCGCGCCCCGGCGGCGAGGGCCGCGTCCAGCAGCCGGGCGTCGAGCACCGCGCGCGGGACCACGTGCGCCGGCCGCTGCGTCGCCCGCTCGACGACGGCGCCGCCGGGGGAGCGCAGCGACAGCCGCGGCACGGGCGGGTACCCGGCGGTCAGCCCGCGGGGGTCGACGCCGAGGGCGGCCAGCACGTCGAGGGCCTCCGGCGCGACGGCGTCGCCGCAGACCTTGTCGCGGGGGAACTCGGCGCGGTCGAGCACGAGCACGCTCGCGCCGGTGCGGACGGCGGCCAGGGCGGCCGCCGCGCCCGCCGGACCGCCGCCGGCCACGACGACGTCCCAGCGCTCCACGTGCTCAGGCCGCGGGCGGGGGCGGCGAGGTCCACTTGCGGGCGGGGTGCTCGTAGCCCGCCACGAACTCCAGCAGCTGGCCCGCGCTGCCCACGACGCCGAGCGCGTCGAGCCGGCGGCCGTCGAGGTAGCCGTCGTCGACCATGCGGCGCAGCTGGGCGAGCAGCGGCTGCCAGAACCCGTCGACGTCCAGCAGGACGGTGGGCTTGGCGTGCAGCCCGAGCATCCCCCAGGTCCAGGCCTCGAACAGCTCCTCCAGCGTGCCGGCGGCGCCGGGCAGCGCGACGAAGGCGTCGGCGAGCTCGGCCATCCGCGCCTTGCGCTCGTGCATCGAGGAGACGACCTCGAGCCGGGGCA
Source organism: Geodermatophilus sp. SYSU D00815 (assembly GCF_054050035.1). NCBI lineage: Bacteria > Bacillati > Actinomycetota > Actinomycetes > Geodermatophilales > Geodermatophilaceae > Geodermatophilus > Geodermatophilus sp. SYSU D00815. The sequence continues at coordinate 86,789 of NZ_JBJGYO010000017.1, forward strand.
GGCCGGGGTGGGCCAGCTCGTCGTCGACCAGGTGCTGCGGGATGACGCCGACGACCTCGCCGCCGGCCGCGAGCGCGGCGTCGGCGACGACGCCCATCAGGCCGACGTGCCCGCCGCCGTAGACGACGCCGACGCCGGCGCGCGCCAGGTCGGCGGCGAAGGCCGCGGCGGCCGCGCGGTGGGACTCGGGCCCGGACTGCGAACCGGTGAAGACGGCGACGCGCACGCCCCGCTCAGCCCCCGTAGGCCAGGGTGACCCACTCGGCGATGCACACCGGCTTGTCGCCGCCCTCGCGCTCCACCGTGACGGCGAAGGTGTTCTGCAGGCCGCCGGCGATCTCCTTCGACTCCTTGAGCACGACCGTGGCCCGCACCTTGGAGCCCACCGGCACCGGCGCCGGGAACCGGACCTTGTTGAGGCCGTAGTTGACGCCCATCGTCGCGTCGGTGATCCGGTAGGTCCCCGACGCCAGCGGGACCAGCAGCGAGAGGGTCATGAACCCGTGGGCGATGGGGCCGCCGTACGGGCTCTCCTTCCTGGCCCGCTCGACGTCGACGTGGATCCACTGGTGGTCGCCGGTCGCGTCGGCGAACTTGTCCACCGCCTCCTGCGTGATCTCGTACCAGTCGCTCGTGCCCAGCTCCTGGCCCACGAGGCCGGGCAGCTCCGCCATCGTCGTCGTCGTGGTCATGCCGCGATCCTGCCAGCCGGGCGGGCGGCGCTCCTGGCGGGACGCTGGTGCTCTGCCCACCGTGATGGGCAGAGCACCAGCGCGCGGGGAACACCGTCGCGGCCGACGGGTTCACTGGCGACGTGTTCACCTCCACCGACGGCTGGACGACCTGCGCGCGCGGGCACCGGCACTGGGGCCGGGCCGGTGCCGCGGGCCTGTTCCTGCACCGGGAGGGCGCCGACGGCGGGGAGGTGCTGCTGCAGCTGCGGGCCACGTGGTCGCACCACGGCGACACATGGGGGACCCCCGGCGGCGCGCTGCACGCCGGCGAGGCCCCGGAGGCCGGCGCGCTGCGCGAGGCGCGGGAGGAGCTGGGCCTGCTCCCCGACGACGTCGTGCTCGGCCGGTCCTCGGTGGACGACCACGGCGGCTGGGCCTACACCACCGTGCTGGCCCGCCCGGCCCGGTCGCTCGAGCCGGCCGACCTGCGGCTGGACGGCGAGAGCGACGGGGTCGCGTGGATCGCGCTGAGCCGGCTGGCCGAGGTGCCCCTGCACCCGGGGCTGGCCGCGTCGCTGCCCCGGCTGCGGGACCTGCTGCGGGAGTCCGGCGCGGCCTGAGCCGGGGCGCTGAGCTCGCGTTTGTCACGTGCTGCGACAGGGGATGAGCGGCCCGTGTCCCGCCCGCGTCACCGTGCTCCGGGCCGAGCCAGGGCCCGCGCCTTCCTGCTCGTCTCCTTCGCCTGCGGCTTCCTGCTGGTCGCCGCGCCTCTGGCGCTGCTGTTCTCCGGTACGCCGGTGCCGGGCGCCGGCGGCATGGTGGGGGGCGGCGGTTCGGACGGGCCGGGTCCGAGCGGGCGCGGCGGCGGTGCCGGCGGCACGACCGGTCCCGCGGAGGCGCCGGGCATCGTCACCGAGTCCTCGACCTCCCCGGCGCCGGGCGGCTCCGCCGGGCGCGGCGGAGCAGCGGACATGGGCAGCGGCGGCGGGGCCGCGACGGTCGGGAGCGGCACCGGGGCCGGCGGCGGCGACAGCGGTGCCGGCAGCGGTTCCGGCGCCGGCCCGGGGAGCGGCGCGACCGGCACCGTGGCCGGCGGGCAGCCGGCCGGGTCCGGCGGCACCCCGCCGGGAACCGGTTCGACCGGCGGTGGCGCGCCGGCCGGTAGCCCCGCGGGTGGCGGCGCCACGGGTGGCGGCCCGTCCGGCGGGTCCGCGGGCGGGGGCTCGACTGGTGGCGGCACCGGCGGCGGTCCGACCGGCGGCGGTCCGACCGGCGGCGGGAGCGGCGGGGGCACGGCGAGCGGCTCCGGCGGCTGCCTGTGCGACACCGTCGAGGACGTCGTGGAGGACGTCGGGAGCGTGGTCGGCGGGGTCGGCGGCGCGGTCGGGGACGTGACCGAGGGCGCGGGCGACGCCGTCGGCGGGGCCCTGGGCGGGGTCGGCGGCCCGGTGGGGGCGCTGGGCGGGCCGGTCGAGCAGACCACCGGCGCGCTGGGGGGCACCGTCGGCGGCCTCGTCCCCTGAGCCCGTCCCCGGAGGAGGCCCGCCGCGGCCCGCACTAGGTTCGGGGCATGACCGCCCGCGACGACGTCTCCGAGATCTTCGACAGCGCGGCGTGGCGCCCCGTGGAGGACTTCGACTTCGCCGACCTCACCTACCACCGGGCGGTCGACGCCGGCGTCGTCCGGATCGCCTTCGACCGGCCCGACGTGCGCAACGCCTTCCGACCCCAGACGGTCGACGAGCTGATCGCCGCGCTCGACCACGCCCGGCTGTCCACCGACGTCGGCTGCGTGATCCTCACCGGCAACGGCCCCAGCACCAAGGACGGCGGATGGGCGTTCTGCTCGGGCGGCGACCAGCGGGTCCGGGGGCGGTACGGCTACGAGCACGACAAGGGCCGCAGCGCGGGCCGGCTGCACGTGCTGGAGGCGCAGCGGCTCATCCGGTTCATGCCCAAGGTGGTGATCTGCGTCGTCCCGGGCTGGGCGGCCGGCGGCGGGCACAGCCTGCACGTGGTCAGCGACCTGACCCTCGCCAGCGCCGAGCACGCGCGGTTCAAGCAGACCGACGCCGACGTCGGCAGCTTCGACGGCGGGTTCGGCTCGGCCTACCTCGCCCGCCAGGTGGGGCAGAAGTTCGCCCGCGAGATCTTCTTCCTGGGCGAGGAGTACGACGCCGAGGACGCGCACCGCATGGGCATGGTGAACAGGGTCGTGCCGCACGCCGACCTCGAGCGCACCGCCCTGGACTGGGGCCGGCGGATCGTGGCCAAGAGCCCCACCGCCCAGCGGATGCTCAAGTACTCGTTCAACCTGATCGACGACGGGCTGGTCGGCCAGCAGCTGTTCGCCGGCGAGACCACGCGGCTGGCCTACATGGCCGAGGAGGCGGTCGAGGGCCGCGACGCCTTCCTCGAGAAGCGCGACCCCGACTTCGGCCGTTTCCCCTGGCACGTCTGAGGGGACTCCCACAGCGGGTGTGCGACGAGGAGGTTGGGCAGTGATCGTCGAGGTGGTGGGCGGCACCGACGAGCGGCCCGAGGTGAAGGTGGTCGACGTCGACGACCTCACCCGGCTGCACCTGGCGCTGGGCGCGGTCACCGACGAGGAGGCCGACCGGGTGCTGCGCGACGCCGGCCTCGGCCGGCTGGAGGGGAGTGACGTCGGTCACATCGACGTCCAGGCCCTGCGGGGCGCGGCCGAGCCGCAGAGCACCGCCGCCGACTGGGCGCAGCAGTGGGACGGCATGATCGGACAGGCCCGCGACAAGGGCTGGCTCAGCGCCGACGGGGCCACCGTCCAGGTGCACATCGAGAGCGCGGCGAGCGGCTGAGACGCCCGGACGGCCCAGTTCCGGTCCCGCACGGACGGGCGACGAGAGCCTGTCGGACGTTGTGGTGACTACACCCACGCGCCAGGATGGTCGGGTGCGCACAACATGCTGTCGCGGAAACAGACCGTGAGCGGCACCCCGGGACGTCCCCTGAGCGCGGAGCTGTCAGAGCAACTGGTGGCGGTGGCCGTCGACATCCTGGCCGAAGAGGGCTGGGGACGGCTCAACAGTGACCGCATCGCGGCTCGTGCCCGGGCGGGGAAGGCCGGCATCTACCGACGCTGGCCCACCATGGCCGCCCTCGCCCGCCACGCGGTGGGCCGGTTCACCCTGGTCGACCTCCCCGAGGACGCCGGCTCGGTGCGCGGCGACCTCGCCGCGCTGGTCGCCCGCTGGTCGCAGCCGCTGAGCCGCGAGGAGCGGGCCGCGGCCAGCCTGGTCGGCGCCGCCCGCCACGACGAGGACCTGCGGGCCGGGCTCGACGCCGCGCTCGTGCAGCCGCTGGCCGCCGCGGTCGGCGAGCTGGGCGCCCGCGCCGCCGCGCGCGGCGAGCCGGTCGACGACAAGCGGCTGGCGCTGCTCGGGTCGGTGCTCGAGGCTTTCTGGTGGCAGCGCTACACCGCGGCCGGCGACGGGGCGATGACCCCCGACCGGGTCGACCGGGTGATCGACGACGTGCTCCTGCCGATCGTCGCGCCGGCCACGGAGACCGCGTCGGTCTGACCCGGTTCAGCCGGCCCGGCGGACGTCGCCCGGCCAGCCGGTGACCGGTGTAGGAGCCACGCCGACGTGCCCCGGCGCGGCGCCGAGCTCGAGCCCGCCCAGCAGCCGCTCGGTCAGCGCCTCGATCTCGGCGGCCGCCCGCGCCGCCGCGTCGGCGTCCTCCAGCGCGGGACGCTGGCTCAGCAGCAGGACCCGCACGACCGACAGCCAGGTGGCCGCGGTGACCGCGGCCGCGGTGGCCGGGTCGCCGGGGACCGGGACGGCGTCAGGGGCCGGCTCCTGCACCCACGCCTCGGTGAGCGCATCGGTCAGCCGGCGCTCGGCCTCGTGCACCAGCTGCAGCTCGCGGGTGCGCAGCGCCGGCGAGGCCTCGATCGTGGCGATGTAGCCGCGCCGCTCGGCGCTGGCGTGCGAGCCGGCGAGCTGGGCGACCACGGCGACGAGGTACTCCCGCAGCGCCCGCAGCGGCGGCACGCCGTCCGCGCGGTCGCGCACGGACGCCGCGGCGCCGTCCACCCACGGCGTCCGGCCGTCGAAGAACAGGTCTTCCTTGGTCGCGAAGTGGTTGAAGACCGTCTGGACGGCGACGTCGGCCTCGGCGGCGATGTCGGCGATGGTCACGCCCTCGAACCCGCGCGCCGCGAACAGGCGGTGCGCTGCGCTGCGGATCTCGGCGCGGGTCCGTGCCTTCTTGCGTGCACGACGGTCCTGGAGCTCACCCACGGTGCACAGTTTAGCGACGCAAAGTATCCGCCGCCGTCCACCAGCGGAACCGGCGGGTCCGCTCGTCAGGGGCGCGGCGCCGCCCAGTCCTCCGCCACGGCCCGCGCCCACGACCCGACCAGCACGGTCAGGTCGACGACGTCGAGATCGGCGGCGACGTCGGCGATGGTCGTGCGCCAGACGGCCGGCGGGGTGTCGCGCAGATCACCGGCGCCGAACCGCTCGGCCAGCCGCTGGCGGGCCGCGGCCAGGTGCTCGGGCTGCCCCGCGCCGGGGTGCTGGGCGGCGTAGGCGTCGTCGGCCAGCCGCACCGCCGCAGCGGCCGCGGGGTCGGCGGCGGCGTCCTCGCGCAGGCCGCGCAGCGTCTCCTCGTACAGCCGGGCGCACGCGGCGGGCGCGTCCTCGCCCGGCAGCGGCGCGAGGACGGAGCCGCAGCCGGGGCAGGCGAGGGCCGGGGCTGCGGCCGGCGAGGAGGCGGCGCTCACCCGGCCGATCGTGCCGCATGCGGGCCGGGGAAGGATGGCGGGGTGCGGACGACTGCCGCGGTCCTGCGGGCGCCGGAGACCGGGTACGAGATGGTGGACCTCGAGGTGGCCGAGCCCGGTCCGGGCGAGGTGCTCGTCGAGATGGCCTTCGCCGGCCTGTGCCACTCCGACGAGCACCTGCGGCACTCCAACCCCGGTGGCCGGTACCCGATCGTCGGCGGCCACGAGGGCTCCGGCGTCGTCCTGGCCGTCGGGGACGGCGTCACGCGGGTGCGGTCCGGCGACCGGGTGGTCACCAGCTTCCTGCCCGCCTGCGGTCACTGCCGGTACTGCGCCGCCGGGCGGTCCAACCTGTGCGACGCGGGCGCCACGATCGCCACCGGGCAGCTGCCCAGCGGCCGGTGGCCGTTCACCCTCGACGGCGAGCCGCTCGGCGGCTTCTGCATGGTGGGCGCCTTCGCCCGGCACACGCTGCTCAGCGAGTTCTCCTGCGTGCGGCTCGAGCCGCACGTGCCGCTGGACACCGCGGCGCTGCTGGCCTGCAGCGTGCCCACCGGCTGGGGGTCGGCGGTGTACTCCGGCGGCGTGCGGCCCGGGGACACCGTGGTCGTCGTCGGGCTGGGCGGGGTGGGCGTCAACGCCGTCCAGGGAGCGCGGCACGCCGGGGCGCTGCACGTCGTGGGCGTCGACCCCGTGGCCATGAAGCGCGACTTCGCCGTGTCGGTGGGCGCGACGCACGCGGTGGCCGACGCCGCCGAGGCCGCGGGCCTGGCCCGGGAGCTCTCCCGCGGCACGGGCGCCGACGTGGTCGTCGTGTCCGTCGGCAAGATGGGCCCGGAGGTGATGGCCGGGGCCACCGCGTGCCTGGGCAAGGGCGGCACCCTGGTGCTCACCGCGCTGGGCGACCGGCCGCGCGACGGCGACGTGCAGCTGCGCGGCCAGGTGACCACCGTGTTCGAGCACCGGGTGCAGGGCTCGCTGTTCGGCTCGTGCAACCCGTTCCGCGACATCCCCGCGCTCCAGCGGCTGCACGAGGAGGGCCGGCTGGAGCTCGACCGGTTGATCACCGAGCGGTACGCCCTCGCCGAGGTGGAGGAGGGGTTCCGGGCGCAGGCGGCGGGGGAGACGATCCGGGGGCTGCTCGCCCACGCGTGACCGGCGCCCCGCCGGGATACAGCAGGCGGGTGTCCAGCACCATCGCCGTCCTCGACGTCGACGGCACCCTCGTCGACACCAACTACCAGCACGCCCTCGCCTGGTACCGGGCGTTCCGGTCGCTGGGCGAGACGTTCCCGATCTGGCGGATCCACCGGTTGATCGGCATGGGCGGTGACCAGCTGGTGGCCGCGATCGGCGGTGACGAGCTGGAGGAGCGGATCGGCGACCGGGCGCGCGAGCGGTGGGTCGAGGAGGCCGACCCGCTCATGGACGAGATCGCCGTCCTGCCCGGGGCGCGGGAGTTCATCGTGGCGCTGAAGGAGCGCGGGCACCGGGTGGTGCTGGCCAGTTCGGGCAAGCCGCACCACGTCGACCGCTACCTCGACCTCCTCGACGCGCGAGACCTCGCCGACGACTGGACCAGCAGCGACGACGTCGAGCAGACCAAGCCGGCGCCCGACCTGCTGCGGACGGCGCTGCGCAAGCTCGGCGAGCCCGAGGACGCCGACAGCGTGCTGGTCGGCGACTCCGTGTGGGACGTCGAGGCGGCCAAGAACGCCGGGATGCCGGCGCTGGTCGTCCGCTCCGGTGGCTTCGGCGAGGACGAGCTGCGCGAGGCGGGCGCGGTCGCCGTCTTCGACACCCCGGCCGACCTCCGCGCCGCCCTGGACGACACCCCGCTCGCCTAGGTGTTCTGTCCCACGAGGTCGTTGACAGTGATGCGGCTGATCGGGGTCCGGCCGCCGATCGCGGTGTGGCTGCGGTGATGGTTGTAGGCGTGCAGCCAGCCGGGCAAGGCTGCGGCGCGTTCTGAGCC